>KL569380.1:57094-66665 GCA_000715685.1 Streptomyces lilacinus | reverse complement strand
ACTCGGCACCGCATGCGCGGTGGCCGTCATCGGCGCGGGCACCTTCCTCCTGCAGTGGGACAGCGACGGCACACCCCAAGCCGCCCCCAAGCCCAGTGCGAGCGGCGAGGCACTGCCCGACCTCGCGGCGCGGGTGCAGAGCCTGCTGCAGTCGGACAAGGCCGACGGTGTCGAAACGGCCGGCGCGCAGGGCATGAGCCCTCGGAACTCCCGCGAGACGACCCTGCGCGACTCGGGCACAGCCGTGCCCTCCTGTGTCCAGGAAGGGATCGGTCGTCCCGAAACGGCGCTCGCCACGCGCCCCGACAAGTACAACGACGAGGACGCCTATCTCGTGGTGCTTCCTCATCCCGGGGATGTCGCCCTCGTCGACGCCTATCTGGTGTCGTCCGCGTGCGAGGCCTCCTCGCCACCGGTCCCGGGGAAGGTCCTGGTCAATCGAACCGTGCCGCGTGGTTGAGCCGTCGCAGCCCGTGCTGTCGCACACGTCGGGAATGCTCGCCCCGTAGGATCCGTTGGGTGGGGTGAGACCCAGCAAGGATCCAGACGCTGTCGGCAGACAAGGAAGACACCCGTGAGCGACGTCCGCAACGTGATCATCATTGGCTCCGGGCCCGCGGGCTACACGGCCGCGCTCTACACCGCCCGCGCCTCCCTGAAGCCTCTGGTCTTCGAGGGCGCCGTGACGGCCGGTGGTGCGCTGATGAACACCACCGACGTGGAGAACTTCCCGGGTTTCCGTGAGGGGATCATGGGCCCGGACCTGATGGACAACATGCGGGCCCAGGCCGAGCGCTTCGGTGCCGAGCTGATTCCGGACGACGTCATCGCCGTGGACCTCAGCGACGAGATCAAGACCGTCACCGACTCCGCCGGCACGGTCCACCGCGCCAAGGCCGTGATCGTCACCACCGGTTCCCAGCACCGTAAGCTCGGTCTGCCCCGTGAGGACGAGCTCTCCGGTCGCGGCGTCTCGTGGTGCGCCACCTGCGACGGCTTCTTCTTCAAGGACCAGGACATCGCCGTCATCGGTGGTGGCGACACCGCGATGGAGGAGGCGACCTTCCTCTCGCGCTTCGCCAAGTCCGTGACCGTCGTCCACCGTCGCGACACCCTGCGGGCCAGCAAGGCCATGCAGGAGCGTGCCTTCGCCGACCCGAAGATCTCCTTCGTGTGGGACAGCGAGGTCGCCGAGATCCACGGCGAGAGCAAGCTCTCCGGCCTCACCCTGCGCAACGTGAAGACCGGCGAGACTTCCGAGCTCCCGGTGACGGGTCTGTTCATCGCCATCGGCCACGACCCGCGGACCGAGCTGTTCAAGGGTCAGCTGGAGCTGGACGACGAGGGCTACCTCAAGGTGGAGGCCCCCTCGACCCGTACGAACCTCACCGGTGTCTTTGCCGCGGGCGACGTGGTCGACCACACGTACCGCCAGGCGATCACCGCCGCCGGCACCGGCTGCTCCGCCGCCCTCGACGCCGAGCGCTACCTCGCCTCCCTCTCCGACGGCGAGCACGTCCGGGAGCCCGAGAAGACCCCCTGATCCATTCACCCCCGTCACCCCACGCAGAAAGATTCAAGGAGACCTCAGTGGCTCTCAAGACCGTGACCGACGCTTCCTTCGACGCGGACGTCCTCAAGAGCGACAAGCCCGTCCTGGTGGACTTCTGGGCGGCCTGGTGCGGCCCCTGCCGCCAGATCGCCCCGGCCCTGGAGGCGATCGCCGCCGAATTCGGCGACAAGATCGAGATCGTCAAGCTGAACATCGACGAGAACCCGGGGACCGCTGCCAGGTACGGCGTCATGTCGATTCCGACGCTCAACGTCTACCAGGGTGGCGATGTCGTCCAGACCATCGTCGGCGCCAAGCCCAAGGCCGCCCTCGAGCGCGAGCTCTCCCCCTTCATCCACGCGTAAGCGGCCCCAGGTCCCACGCCGTTTCACGTGAAACAGGCCCGCCCCTCCTGCGAGGGGCGGGCCTGTTCGCGTCCCGGGTGGAGCCGCCCTACAACGGCCGGAGCGCCGGCTCCTTCTGTACGGCGCCGAGCAGCCGGTCCAGCGCCAGCTCGACGTCTTCCTTCCAGGAGAGCGCGGTCCGCAGTTCCAGGCGCATCCGCGGGTAGCGCGGGTGCGGCCGCACGGTCTTGAAGCCGACCGCCAGAAGATGGTCGGCCGGCAGCACGCACGCCGGCTCCTTCCAGCGGGCGTCGCCGAACGCCTCGATGGCCTTGAAGCCCCGCCGCAGCACGTCCTTGGCGACGGTCTGCACCATGACCCGGCCCAGCCCCTGTCCCTGGTACGCGGGGGCCAGCCATGCCGTCATCAGCTGCACGGCATCCGCGGCCACGGGGCTCGTAGGAAAGGCGGTCGACCGTGGGACATAGGCCGGGGGAGCGTAGAGCACGAAGCCGACGGGCACTTCGTCGACATAGACCACCCGGCCGCAGGAGCCCCACTCCAGCAGGACCGCGGAGATCCAGGCTTCCTTCTCCAGCTCCGGGCGCCCTGCTCTCAGTGCGGCTTCACCGCTGACGGGGTCCAGCTCCCAGAAGACACAGGAGCGACAGCGCTTGGGCAGATCGGGGAGGTT
The DNA here is from genome assembly GCA_000715685.1 of Streptomyces lilacinus. GTDB lineage: Bacteria > Actinomycetota > Actinomycetes > Streptomycetales > Streptomycetaceae > Streptomyces > Streptomyces lilacinus. The sequence continues at coordinate 64,075 of KL569380.1, read as the reverse complement.
GTCCAGCGTGAGCGGTACGAGCCGACGCCCCATGCAGTCAGTTCCTCACTTCCGTCGCGTGCCACGCTCCGGGCGGCCCTCAGCGCGCTGTGCTCCCTGAGAAGACTGCCGACGAATCCGCCGACTGCTCCCAGGCTCAAGCCTGCTGCCACCAGTCCGGTACGGTTCACCGTTCGCATGGCCCCGCCCCTCCGTGAACTGTGTCCAGCGTGGATGTGCCATACCTCAACGCATCGTATCCACAGGTCGATTGAGTCGATAGCTCGACAAGGCAAAGGGCGGGTTGTGTTCCACGCAAGGTTTCACGTGAAACGCAACCCGCCCTTGGCAGAGAGCCTCGAAAGGCCTATTCGTCGGCGTCCCCGCCGGAAAGCCTCTGCTCCAGGACTCGTCCCTCGCCGGGGGCGAGGGTGCCCAGGATCCGCTCGAGGTCCTCCATCGAGGCGAACTCGACGACGATCTTGCCCTTCTTCTGCCCCAGGTCCACCTTCACCCTGGTCTCGAAGCGATCCGACAGCCGCGAGGCCAGATCGGTGAGGGCGGGGGAAACCCGGGCGCCGGCCCGAGGGCCCTTGGACTTGCCGGAGTTCCTGGGTCGGGACCCCATCAGGGTCACGATCTCCTCGACCGCCCGGACCGAGAGCCCCTCGGCCACGATGCGGTGAGCAAGGCGGTCCTGCTCCTCCGAGTCGTCGACGGACAACAGGGCACGGGCGTGCCCGGCGGACAGCACCCCGGCGGCGACCCTGCGCTGGACGGCCGGCGAGAGCTTCAGCAGCCGCAGCGTGTTGGAGACCTGAGGGCGGGAACGTCCGATGCGGTCCGCCAGCTCGTCATGCGTGCAGTTGAAGTCCTTGAGCAGCTGGTCGTAGGCAGCGGCTTCTTCGAGCGGGTTCAGCTGGGCACGGTGGAGGTTCTCCAGGAGCGCGTCCAGAAGAAGCTTCTCGTCATCGGTCGCCCGGATGATGGCGGGGATCTTCTCCAGGCCGGCTTCCCGGCAGGCCCGCCAACGGCGCTCGCCCATGATGAGCTCATAGCGCTCCGCCGACAGCTGCCGCACCACGACCGGCTGGAGCAGGCCCACCTCGCGGATCGAGGTGACCAGCTCGGCCAGGGCGTCCTCGTCGAAGACCTCGCGGGGCTGCCGCGGGTTGGGCGTGATGGAGTCCAGCGGAAGCTCGGCGAAGTGGGCGCCGGCCACCGCCGCGGCCTGCGTGGCATCCCCACGGCCCGGCTCCTCCGTTTCACGTGAAACGGAGTCGTAGGAGCCGGCCAGGGACTCGACGGAGGGCGCGACAGTCTCGTCCACCGGAAACGTGGTCACCTTCGCGGCGGCGACGCCTCGCTCCGGAGTCAGCACCGGCACCGCGGTCGGAGACGTGGCGCCGTGCCCCACGGCCGGACCGCCGGCGTCCCCTCCCTTCGGCGCCGGCGGGATCAGCGCACCGAGCCCTCGGCCCAGTCCTCTACGTCGCTCGCTCACTGAAGCCCCTCCGACATGCTGTGCTGGTCTTGCTGTTGCTGACGGCCCACCGTGTGGGCCCTACTGCCGTCGTAGTGCACGCCGACCCCCCGTAGTGCGATTTCCCGGGCGGCTTCCAGGTAGGACAGCGCGCCGCTGGAGCCCGGGTCGTAAGTAAGAACGGTCTGCCCATAGCTGGGCGCCTCGGAGATGCGCACCGAGCGCGGAATGCTGGTCTTCAGCACCTCATGGCCGAAGTGACTGCGGACCTCCTCCGCCACCTGCGAGGCGAGCCGCGTCCGGCCGTCGTACATCGTCAGCAGGATCGTCGACACATGGAGCTTGGGGTTGAGGTGTCCGCGCACCAGCTCGACATTGCGGAGCAACTGACCCAGGCCCTCCAGCGCGTAGTACTCGCACTGAATCGGGATCAGCACCTCGGCGCCCGCGACGAGGGCATTGACGGTCAGCAGGCCGAGCGAGGGCGGGCAGTCGATGAGGATGTAGTCCAGCGGCTGCTCATAGGCCTTGATCGCCCGGTCCAGCCGGCTCTCCCGGGCCACCAGGGAGACCAGCTCGATCTCGGCGCCCGCCAGGTCGATCGTGGCGGGAGCGCAGAAGAGCCCCTCCACGTCGGTCACCGGCTGCACCACATCGGAAAGCGGCTTGCTGTCCACCAGCACGTCGTAGATCGACGGCACCTCGGCATGGTGGTCGATGCCCAGAGCGGTCGAGGCATTGCCCTGGGGGTCGAGGTCGATGACCAGCACCCGATTGCCGTGCAGCGCCAGCGAGGCCGCCAGATTCACGGTGGTCGTGGTCTTGCCGACCCCGCCCTTCTGGTTGGCCACCACCATGACCCGGGTCTGCTCCGGCCGGGGCATCGGAGGCGACACCGTTTCACGTGAAACGAGCTCACCCCCGGGCAGGGGGCCGGGAGCAGCCATCGGTTCGGAGTCGGAGGTGCGGGGGCCGGGGACCGGGTCGGTCATCGGTCCCGCGATATTGGCGTCGGACCGCAAGGATTCACTCTCCTCGACTTCAGGCTCGCGATGGAGAGAGCCTGCCATGCTTTCGGGGTCATGAACCAGCGAGGCCCGTTCTCCTGTGGATGAATCCCCCGGACCTGTGGACAACCCCATATCCTCGACCGCCCGGCGGTCACGCGGCGCCGCGGCGGCGCGCCCACGGCCGATGATCCCATGCAGCAGGAAGCGATGTTTCACGTGAAACACGATGCATGGCACGCAGCGCTACCCCGCCGCGACACTCCGCTATGGGTAGTTTTGCCAGCTTGTATGGAGCATTACCGGCCGGCGCGTACGGAGTACGTGCCGGCCGGCGCCGGACTCAGCGGCGGCGGCGCGGCCGCGCGGAGCGGGCCGCCTTCGCCCGCTTGGCGGCGAAGCGCACGCCGCCGGGGCTCTCCCCCACCTCGACCCGCACCAGCGTGGACAGCGGGTCCACGATGCCCTCGCCGACCTGAAGCACCGAGGTCCGTACGACCCCGAGCTTGCTCAGTGCCGCACGGGCGCTCTTGAGCTCTTCCTCGGCCGTGTCGCCCTTGAGGGCGAGCATCTCGCCGTACGGGCGCAGCAGCGGCACGCCCCAGCCCGCCAGCCGGTCCAGCGGGGCCACGGCCCGCGCGGTGACCACGTGCACCGGCTCGATCTTGCCGAGCATCTCCTCGGCGCGGCCGCGGACCACCGTGACGTGGTCCAGGCCCAGCAGCTCCACGACCTCCTGCAGGAAGTTCGTGCGGCGCAGCAACGGCTCCAGCAGGGTGATCTGCAGGTCGGGGCGGACGAGGGCCAGCGGGATGCCGGGCAGCCCGGCGCCCGAGCCCACGTCGCAGACGGAGACGCCGTCCGGCACGGCCTCGGCGAGGACCGCGCAGTTCAGCAGGTGGCGCTCCCAGAGCCGGGGGACCTCGCGGGGACCGATGAGTCCACGCTTGACGCCCGCGTCCGCGAGCAGTTCCGCGTAGCGGACGGCCTCCGGAAAGCGGTCACCGAATACCGCCCGCGCCGCCGCGGGCGCCGGGGGGAGCTCCGCTGCCTCTTCCACGGGGAACCGTCCTTCCGATCAATGTCTGTCGATGGATCTCATAGGCCCCGCCTGCGAGCAGACGGGGCCGTACAACACCTGGGAGCGGAGCAGGTCAGGCGGGGAGGACGACCACTCGGCGCTGGGGCTCCTCGCCCTCGGACTCGCTGCGCAGGCCGGCGGCGGCCACCGCGTCGTGGACGACCTTGCGCTCGAAGGGGGTCATCGGGTCCAGCTTGACCGGCTGGCCGGTGCTCCGGGCCTCCTCGGCGGCCTGAGCGCCCAGCCCGGCGAGCTCCTCGCGCTTGCGCGCCCGGAAGCCCGCGATGTCGAGCATCAGGCGGCTGCGGTCACCGGTCTCCCGGTTCACCGCGAGTCGGGTGAGCTCCTGGAGGGCCTCCAGCACCTCACCGTCGCGCCCGACCAGCTTCTGCAGGTCGCGGCTGGTGGAGTCGCTGATGATCGAGACCGAGGCGCGGTCGGCCTCGACGTCCATGTCGATGTCGCCGTCGAGGTCGGCGATGTCCAGCAGCCCCTCGAGGTAGTCGGCCGCGATCTCGCCCTCCTGCTCCAGGCGGGACAGGGTGTCGGTGCCCTCAGCGGCGTTCTGGCGCTGCGTGTCCGTCACGGTGGACTCCTTCATTACTTCTTCGACGGGTGCTTGGGCCGCTGCGGGCCGCCCTTGCGCTGACCGGACTTGCCACTGCGGGAGGAGCCGCCGGCCTGCTTGCCCTTGGCGTCACCGGGCTCCTCGGCCGTCTTCTCCAGTGTGGTCTTCTTCGAGGTGTCCGCGGTGGTCCGCGTCTGCCCCGGTCCGGCGACCTGGCGCTTGGCCTTGGTCTGGCGCTTCGGCTGCTGACGCGCGGCACGGGCGGCCTCGACGGCCTTCCGCGCCTCGACCTCCGCCGGGTCCTCCTTCAGCTTGCCCTTGGCCCGCAGACGGTCCTGGCGCTGCTGGAAGGCGAGGCTGCCGGGAGTGGGGTTGCGGCGGATCACGAACATCTGCTGGCCCAGGGTCCACACGTTGGTGGTCAGCCAGTAGACGAGGACACCGACCGGGAAGTTGATGCCGAAGACGGCGAACATGATCGGGAAGACGTACATCAGCATCTTCTGCTGCTGCATGAACGGCGTCTTCACCGTGAGGTCGACGTTCTTCGTCATCAGCTGGCGCTGCGTGTAGAACTGCGACAGCGACATCAGCACGATCATGATGACCGTGACGACCCGGACGTCCGTCAGCGTGGAGCCCAGCGACTCGACCTTGCTCGCGCTGTCCATGAACTTGGACGCGATCGGAGCACCGAAGATGTGCGCCTTACGGGCGCTGTTGACGAGCTCTTGGTCCAGGAAGCCGACCTCGTGACCACCGGCGACCTTGTTCAGCACCTGGTACAGCGAGATGAAGAACGGCGACTGGGCCAGGATCGGGAGACAGCTCGAGAGCGGGTTGGTGCCCGTCTCCTTGTAGAGCTTCATCATCTCTTCGGACTGGCGCTGCCGGTCGCTCTTGTAGCGCTCCTGGATCGCCTTCATCTTCGGCTGGAGCGCCTGCATGTTCCGTGTGGCCTTGATCTGCTTCACGAAGAGCGGGATCAGGCAGATACGGATCAGCACCACCAGCGAGACGATGGACAGACCCCACGCCGCGCCACTGTCCTTGTTGAAGATCAGGCTGTAGAACGAGTGGAACTGGACGATGATCCAGGAAACTGCGTCATAGAGAGGACCGAGGATCGTGTCCACGAATCAGGCTCCTTGGGCGTTGGGCTGAGTCTCGGGCTGTGCGACGGACCCCATGGCGGGGTGCCCGCCCAGTCGGCTCCTCAGCCGCTGGTGCCAGACCGGACGCTTCCGGGGAGGAACGTGGTCGACGCCACCGAGCGACCACGGGTTGCAGCGCAGGATGCGCCAGGCGGTCAGTACCGTTCCCTTGATCGCGCCGTGCACGTTGATGGCCGTGTAGCCGTAGTGCGAGCACGAGGGGTAGTACTTGCAGACCGGGCCCAGCAAGGGGCTGATGGTCCACTGGTAGAGCTTGATCAACCACAGCAGCGGGTACTTCACTGTGCGCTCCCTCCCGGGTGACCGGGGCTCCGGGGGTCACCCCCCGGGGGATTGCTTCGCGGCGCCCCTCCCAGGAGCCGCTGCAGCGCGGTATCGAGATCGCGGGCCAGCTGAGCATGGTCCGCCTCGCCCGCGCCGGGCAGGGCTCGCACCACCACCAGGCTACCGGCGGGCAGCTGATCCAGCCGGTCACGCATCAGGTGGCGCAGCCTCCGCTTGACCAGGTTGCGGACCACGGCGCCGCCGACAGCCTTGCTGACGACGAAACCCGCACGCACCGGGGGGGCGATTCCCCCAGGTGTGTGCGGGTCCGTGGTACCGCTTCGTAGATGGACGACGAGGAGCGGGCGGCCGGCCCTGCGCCCTCGACGAACCGCGGTCGCGAAGTCCTCGCGCCGCCTCAGCCGAGACTCGGAAGGCAGCACGTCATGGACCTTGACGTCGGGCTGATCAGGCCGACAGGCGGGCGCGACCCTTGCCACGGCGGGACGCGAGGATCGCGCGGCCGGCACGGGTGCGCATGCGCAGGCGGAAGCCGTGGGTCTTCGCGCGACGGCGGTTGTTCGGCTGGAAGGTGCGCTTGCTCACTCGGGGACTCCAGAAATGAATCGTGTGATGGCGGGACATCGCCTGGCTGTCACCGTGCGCCCACGAGGAAGCTCGCAATACGCCCAAGTGCACCGCTTCATGACCTCGACCCCGGCGAGAATCCCTGGTGGGAGACTCGACAAGCTCGCGACCTTTGCCCATCGGAGGCAGGCGGCAGCAGCCATCGACAACTCGACCTGGTCACGGTACGCGTGCTTACGCCATCCGGTCAAACCGGCAGCGCACCGGCCTCCACCGTAGCCTCTCCGCGGCCGGGAAGACGCCAGACGAGGCCGCATGGCACATTTGTACACACCCTGTGGACAACGACTTGAACCGCGCACCTCGCCCTGACTACCGTGACTGAACTCCGAATCCTTCCCGCCCGTCCCGAGAACCACACATTCGTGGGACTCCAGGGCACCCCCCGTGACTGAGAGAGCGTGCCCTGTGGCTGACCTGCCCGCCGATCTTGCCGCAGTGTGGCCGCGCGTGCTCGAACAGCTCCTCGGTGAGGGGCGCGGTCAAGGCGTGGAGACCAAGGACGAGCACTGGATCAGGCGCTGCCAGCCCCTGGCGCTGGTGGCCGACACCGCGCTGCTGGCGGTGCCCAACGAGTTCGCCAAGGGCGTCCTCGAGGGCCGGCTCGCCCCGATCGTCAGCGACACCCTGAGCCGTGAGTGCGGCCGCCCCATCCGGATCGCGATCACCGTCGACGAGTCCGCGGGCGAGCCCCCGGCCCAGCAGGCCCCCGAGCGCCCCCAGCAGCCCCCGCGCTCCCCGGGGCAGGGCCGCGACGCGTACGAGGGCTACGGCGG
>KL569380.1:56633-56743 GCA_000715685.1 Streptomyces lilacinus | reverse complement strand
CTGCCCTCCGTGCGCCCCGCCTACCCGGACTACCAGCAGCACCGCCCCGAGCCGGGCGCCTGGCCGCGCCACTCGGCGCCCTCCGGCCCTGTCTCTTATACACATCTCTG
>KL569380.1:38518-56341 GCA_000715685.1 Streptomyces lilacinus | reverse complement strand
GCCTCGGCGCCTTCGGCGAGGGCGAGCGCGACCCCTACGCCACGCAGTACGAGCAGCAGCAGGACTACCGCTCCCCGGAGCGGTCCGAGCGGATGCCGTACGAGCAGCAGCGCCGCGAGCTGCCCGACACCCCCGCCCGCGGGGCGGGCTCGGCCGGCTCGCACGCCGACCGGCCCTCGCCCTCGATGCCGTCCTCGATGTCGTCGATGTCCTCCGGGTCGTCCGGGGTACGGGCGCGGGCGAGCCGACGGCCCGTCTGAACCCCAAGTACCTCTTCGACACCTTCGTCATCGGCGCGTCCAACCGCTTCGCCCACGCGGCGGCGGTGGCGGTCGCCGAGGCGCCGGCCAAGGCGTACAACCCCCTGTTCATCTACGGGGAGTCGGGGCTCGGCAAGACCCATCTGCTGCACGCCATCGGGCACTACGCGCGGAGCCTCTACCCGGGTACGCGCGTCCGCTACGTGAGCTCCGAGGAGTTCACCAACGAGTTCATCAACTCCATCCGCGACGGCAAGGCGGACGCGTTCCGCAAGCGCTACCGCGACATGGACATCCTGTTGGTCGACGACATCCAGTTCCTCGCGAGCAAGGAGTCGACGCAGGAGGAGTTCTTCCACACCTTCAACACCCTGCACAACGCGAACAAGCAGATCGTGCTCTCCTCCGACCGGCCGCCCAAGCAGCTGGTGACCCTGGAGGACCGACTGCGCAACCGCTTCGAGTGGGGCCTCATCACGGACGTGCAGCCGCCGGAGCTCGAGACGCGCATCGCGATCCTCCGCAAGAAGGCGGTCCAGGAGCAGCTCAACGCTCCGCCGGAGGTGCTGGAGTTCATCGCCTCCCGGATCTCGCGCAACATCCGCGAGCTCGAGGGCGCGCTCATCCGGGTGACGGCCTTCGCGAGCCTGAACCGGCAGCCGGTGGACCTCGGCCTCACCGAGATCGTCCTGAAGGACCTGATCCCGGGTGGCGAGGACGCCTCGCCGGAGATCACCGCGACCGCGATCATGGCGGCCACCGCGGACTACTTCGGGCACACGGTGGAGGACCTGTGCGGGGCCTCGCGCAGCCGGGTGCTGGTCACGGCCCGGCAGATCGCCATGTACCTGTGCCGTGAGCTCACGGACCTGTCGCTGCCGAAGATCGGCGCGCAGTTCGGCGGCAGGGACCACACGACCGTGATGCACGCGGACCGCAAGATCCGCGCGCTGATGGCCGAGCGGCGCTCCATCTACAACCAGGTGACCGAGCTGACGAACCGCATCAAGAACGGCTGACACGGCCCGTACGGGACCGTCTGAGGGCGCTTCGGGACGCTTCCCGAAGCGCCCTCGGGCGTTTCCGGAGCGCCCTCGGGCGTTTCCGGAGCGCCCCTTCGTTGTCCCAGAAGCGCTCCCTGGAGCCGCCCATCGCCGTCCCAAGGACCCTCCGGCGACCCTCCGGCGACCTTCCCAAGGCCCTCCCGACGTCCGGCCACCGTCCCCAGCCTGTTCGAATAGGGGCTCTGACCTGCCGGTTCTCCACAGATTCGGGCGTTGTCCACCGTCCACACCCTGGGGACCGCGAAGTTATCCAGACTGTGTCCACAGACCAGGCTGTTGATATGCCATCAGGCGAGGTCAGCAGGGTGTGGATTTGTGGCAAAGCCCGTTCCACAGCCTGTGGACAGCGGAGTCGCCCACAACCCGCCGCGCGGTTGTCCACCGGCCGCCCACAGGTGGACCGGTGTTATACACAGCCTTTCCACATGGCTGTCCACTGTTCGGCAACGAAACGCCCAAGGTCACCGCACCGAGTGAAAGGCATCACACCAAGATGCCGGGTTGGGCTGTGGGCAACGTGGGTAAAGCTGGGGACAGCCCTGGGGAGAAGTGCGCCCTGCCTGTGCACCGGGTGTGCAGAACTTTTCGCGGTCCACAGACCACCCCGGTTATCCACGGCCGCCACCCACAGGCCCGGTGGACAAAAAATCTCGCCTGACCTGGGCAAAGGCGGTTTTCCACCGTTTCCACAGGCCCTACTACTACGACCACAGAGATCTAGCGGGGAACTCGTTTCGAAGTGGGGCCTGTGCACAACTCGGCCTCGGGCCGCGCCACGCCCCGGACCTCGACTTGACCGCCGGCAGCGCCGACTGTCAGCGGCGTGCGTCAGACTGGTCTCCGGCGACTCAGCCGACGAAGAAGCCAGCAGGGCGAGCCAGCGACAAGCAGGAGGCGGTTCCGGTGAAGATCCGGGTGGAGCGCGATGTACTCGCGGAGGCAGTGGCCTGGGCGGCCCGCAGCCTCCCGGCCCGTCCGCCGGTGCCGGTCCTCGCAGGCCTCCTCCTGAAGGCCGAGGACGGCTCGCTGAGCCTCTCCGGCTTCGACTACGAGGTCTCGGCCCGCGTCTCCGTCGAGGCCGACGTGGAGGAGGACGGCACCGTCCTCGTCTCCGGCCGGCTCCTCGCCGACATCTGCCGCGCGCTTCCCAACAGGCCTGTGGAGATCTCCACCGACGGTGTGCGCGTGACCGTGGTCTGCGGCTCCTCGCGATTCACACTCCACACCCTGCCTGTGGAGGAATACCCCGCCCTGCCCCAGATGCCGACCGCCACCGGCACGGTGCCCGGTGAGGTCTTCGCCGCCGCCGTCGCCCAGGTGGCCATCGCCGCCGGCCGTGACGACACGCTGCCGGTGCTCACGGGTGTGCGCATCGAGATCGAGGGCGACACCGTCACCCTGGCCTCCACCGACCGCTACCGCTTCGCCGTCCGCGAGTTCATGTGGAAGCCGGAGACCCCGGACACCTCCGCCGTCGCCCTGGTGCCCGCCAAGACGCTGCTGGACACCGCCAAGTCCCTCAGCGGCGGCGACACGGTCTCGCTCGCCCTGAGCGGCTCCGGTGCCGGCGAGGGCCTGATCGGCTTCGAGGGCGCCGGCCGTCGTACGACGACCCGCCTGCTCGAGGGCGACCTGCCGAAGTACCGCACGCTCTTCCCGACCGAGTTCAACTCGATCGCCGTGATCGAGACCGCGCCGTTCGTCGAGGCCGTCAAGCGCGTGGCCCTCGTCGCCGAGCGCAACACCCCGGTCCGACTCAGCTTCGAGCAGGGCGTGCTGATCCTCGAGGCGGGTTCCAGCGACGACGCACAGGCTGTGGAAAGGGTCGACGCCCAGCTCGAGGGCGACGACATCTCGATCGCCTTCAACCCCGGCTTCCTCCTCGAGGGCCTGTCCGCGATCGACTCGCCGGTCGCCCAGCTGTCCTTCACCACGTCCACGAAGCCGGCGCTGCTCAGCGGCAAGCCGGCGGTCGACGCGGACGCCGACGAGGCCTACAAGTACCTGATCATGCCGGTTCGCCTGTCGGGCTGAGGCCACGGGGGCCGGCGCCCCGCAGGCTTCCGGCTAGGAGCGCGAGGGTCGCCCCTCGCAAGCCCGCAGCATGCCGGTTCGCCTGTCCGGCTGAGGTTCGCCGACCGCCTGCAGGTCGTCCGTGGCTGGTCGCGCAGTTCCCCGCGCCCCTTATGGGGCGCCCGCGCGGCGGAGCCGCAGATGGACACCGTCCCGCGCTCCTTACGGGCGCGGGACCATCCGGTCGCCTTTTGAGCGCCGCCTCCCCACAGGTGTGCGTCGACGCCCGGGCGTAGGCTCGGGATGAGGTACGAACCGCAATCAAGGCATAAAGGATCACCCATGGAGCTCGGTCTCGTCGGTCTCGGCAAGATGGGCGGCAACATGCGCGAGCGCATCCGCCGCGCAGGCCACACCGTCATCGGATACGACCGCAACCCCGACCTGGCGGATGTCCACAGCCTGCGGGAGCTTGTGGATTCCCTCCAGGGCCCGCGTGTCGTGTGGGTCATGGTTCCGGCCGGTGCCGCCACCCAGTCGACGATCGACGAGCTCGCCGAGCTGCTGTCGCCCGGCGACATCGTCGTCGACGGCGGCAACTCCCGCTGGACCGACGACGAGAAGCACGCCGAGGAGCTCGCCGCCAAGGGCATCGGCTTCGTCGACTGCGGCGTCTCCGGCGGTGTCTGGGGCCTGGAGAACGGCTACGCCCTGATGTACGGCGGCGACGCCGAGCACGTCGCCCGGGTCCAGCCGATCTTCGACGCGCTCAAGCCCGAGGGCGACTTCGGCTCCGTCCACGCCGGCAAGGTCGGCGCGGGCCACTTCGCCAAGATGGTCCACAACGGCATCGAGTACGCGATGATGCAGGCCTACGCCGAGGGCTGGGAGCTCCTGGAGAAGGTCGACTCCGTCACCGACGTGCGCGAGGTCTTCCGCAGCTGGCAGGAGGGCACGGTCATCCGTTCCTGGCTGCTCGACCTGGCCGTCAACGCCCTCGACGAGGACGAGCACCTCGACAAGCTGCGCGGTTACGCCGCCGACTCCGGCGAGGGCCGCTGGACGGTCGAGGCCGCCATCGACAACGCCGTGCCGCTGCCCGCGATCACGGCGTCCCTCTTCGCGCGCTTCGCCTCGCGTCAGGAGGACTCCCCGCAGATGAAGATGATCGCGGCGCTGCGCAACCAGTTCGGTGGCCACGCGGTCGAGAGCAAGAAGTAACACCCAGCAGCCGGGGGAGGTCGGCGCGTACCCATGCACGTATCGCATCTGTCGCTGGCCGACTTCCGCTCGTACGCCCGGGCCGAGGTCTCCCTCGACCCGGGCGTCACGGCCTTCGTGGGCCCGAACGGCCAGGGCAAGACCAATCTCGTCGAGGCGGTCGGCTATCTGGCGACCCTCGGCAGCCACCGCGTCTCGTCCGACGCGCCCCTGGTGCGCATGGGCGCGGACAGGGCGATCATCAGGGCCGCAGTCGTCCAGGACGAGCGACAGCAGCTGATTGAGCTGGAGCTCAACCCGGGCCGGGCCAATCGCGCCCGGATCAATCGTTCCTCCCAGGTCAGACCGCGCGATGTGCTGGGCATAGTCCGCACCGTCCTCTTCGCCCCCGAGGACCTGGCGCTGGTCAAGGGCGACCCGGGCGAGCGGCGCCGCTTCCTGGACGAGCTGATCACCGCCCGCGCCCCGCGCATGGCGGGCGTGCGCTCGGACTACGACCGCGTCCTCAAGCAGCGCAACACCCTCCTGAAGTCGGCCGCCATGGCCCGCCGCCACGGCGGCCGGGGCATGGACCTGTCCACCCTCGACATCTGGGACCAGCACCTGGCCCGGGCCGGCGCGGAGCTGCTGGCGCGGCGGCTGGACCTCATCGCCACGCTGCGCCCGCTGGCCGACAAGGCCTACGAGCAGCTGGCCCCCGGCGGCGGCCCCGTCTCCTTCGACTACCGCGGCCCGGCCGACCTCGAGGGCGTCCACAGCCGCGAGGAGCTGTACGAGGTGCTGCTGGCGGCGCTCGGCGAGGCCCGCAAGCAGGAGATCGAGCGCGGCGTGACGCTGGTCGGCCCGCACCGCGACGAGCTGCTCCTGCGCCTGGGCCCGCTGCCGGCCAAGGGCTACGCGAGTCACGGCGAGTCCTGGTCGTACGCGCTGGCGCTGCGTCTGGCCTCCTACGAGCTGCTGCGCTCGGAGGGCAACGAGCCGGTGCTGGTGCTGGACGACGTCTTCGCCGAGCTGGACGCCCGGCGCCGGGAGCGGCTGGCGGAGATGGTCGCGCCCGGCGAGCAGGTGCTGGTGACGGCGGCCGTCGACGACGACGTGCCCGGCATCCTCACGGGCGTCCGGTACGCGGTCTCGGAAGGGACGGTCGAGCGCGTATGAGCACCCCCGCCGAGCAGCCCGGGAAGCCGGAGTCGCCGCGGACGCCCGAGCCGTCCGGGGTGGACCTGGCACGGGTGGCGCTGCGCGCCGCCAAGGAGCAGGCGCGGGCGCGGGGCAACGCCGCGCAGCAGAAGAAGCAGGCGCGCCGCGGCGGCCTGCGCTCCGGCGCGCGCGCCGACGGGCGCGACCCGCTGCCGCTGGGCGCGGCGATCAACCGGCTGATCACCGAGCGCGGCTGGGAGACCCCCGCGGCGGTCGGCGGGGTGATGGGCCGCTGGCCGCAGATGGTGGGTCCGGAGGTGGCCCTGCACTGCGAGCCGCAGAAGTACGACGAGGACGCGCGGGTGCTGACGGTGCAGTGCGACTCGACGGCCTGGGCGACCCAGCTGCGGCTGCTGGCGCCGACGCTGGTCGCCCGGCTCAACGCCGACCTCGGCCAGGGCACCGTCAAAATGATCAAGGTGCTGGGACCGGGCGGCCCCGGGCGGCGCTACGGCCCGCTGCGCGCCCCCGGGAGCACCGGTCCCGGCGACACCTACGGGTGATCCGGCCGTCCGGGATTGACCAAAGGTTGACCGCGACGTGAACGGTGTGGCAGCCGAGGGCGGCTGAGACTGCGCTCACGGTAGCGCGCGGTTGACAGCCCGAAGCGCTGAGTGCCGCTGTGAGCCTCTTGGAGCCCGGGGGCGCATATAGGGAGTCGGCTGATGCCGGTTCAGGGCGGCACATGCGGACTCAGGCACCGCCAAACCCCCATTCATGTCAGCGCCACCGGTACACTGGTAGTAATCCCGCCGGATCGCGGGAGTCGTCGACCAACACTGAACGACGCAGCCGCTCCTGCCTGCCCCGGAATTCGCCGCCGCAGCCAGGAATGGCCTGTGCTGTGCCAGAAAGGGCGCTTCGTGGCCGATTCCGGCAACCCCAACGAGAACACCACCCCCTCCGAGGCAGTGGGCGCCGGATCCGGCGCCGCTGTGGGCGAGACGTCGTACGACGCGAGTGCGATCACCGTTCTGGAGGGCCTGGACGCGGTCCGCAAGCGGCCCGGCATGTACATCGGCTCGACCGGTGAGCGCGGCCTCCACCACCTCGTGTACGAGGTCGTCGACAACTCCGTCGACGAGGCCCTGGCCGGTCACGCGGACACCATCGATGTGACGATCCTGCAGGACGGCGGCGTGCGCGTCGTCGACAACGGCCGTGGCATCCCGGTCGGCATCGTCCCCTCCGAGGGCAAGCCCGCCGTCGAGGTCGTGCTGACGGTGCTGCACGCGGGCGGCAAGTTCGGTGGCGGCGGCTACGCCGTCTCCGGTGGTCTGCACGGCGTCGGCGTCTCCGTCGTCAACGCCCTGTCCACGCGCGTCGCTGTCGAGGTCAAGACCGACGGCTTCCGCTGGACCCAGGACTACAAGCTCGGCGTCCCGACCGCCCCGCTGCAGAAGAACGAGGCGACCGACGAGACGGGCACCTCGGTCACCTTCTGGGCCGACGGCGACATCTTCGAGACCACCGAGTACTCCTTCGAGACGCTCTCGCGGCGCTTCCAGGAGATGGCCTTCCTCAACAAGGGCCTGACCATCTCGCTGACGGACGAGCGCCCGGACCACGTGGACGAGGAGGGCAAGGCCCTCACCGTCCGCTACCACTACGAGGGCGGCATCTCCGACTTCGTCCGGTACCTGAACTCGCGCAAGGGCGAGCTGGTCCACCCCACGGTGATCGCCTTCGAGGCCGAGGACAAGGAGCGGATGCTCTCCCTCGAGGTCTCGATGCAGTGGAACACCCAGTACACCGAGGGTGTCTACAGCTTCGCCAACACCATCCACACCCACGAGGGCGGTACCCACGAGGAGGGCTTCCGCGCCGCGCTGACGGGTCTGATCAACCGTTACGCCCGCGACAAGAAGCTGCTCCGCGAGAAGGACGACAACCTCACGGGCGACGACATCCGCGAGGGCCTGACGGCGATCATCTCCGTCAAGCTCGGCGAGCCGCAGTTCGAGGGTCAGACCAAGACCAAGCTGGGCAACACCGAGGCCAAGACCTTCGTGCAGAAGGTCGTCCACGAGCAGCTGACCGACTGGCTGGACCGCAACCCCAACGAGGCCGCGGACATCATCCGCAAGTCCATCCAGGCGGCGACCGCCCGGGTGGCCGCCCGCAAGGCGCGCGACCTCACCCGGCGCAAGGGCCTGCTGGAGACGGCGTCGCTGCCGGGCAAGCTGTCCGACTGCCAGTCGAACGACCCGGCCAAGTGCGAGATCTTCATCGTCGAGGGAGACTCCGCCGGCGGCTCGGCCAAGTCCGGCCGGAACCCGCAGTACCAGGCGATCCTCCCGATCCGAGGCAAGATCCTCAACGTCGAGAAGGCCCGGATCGACAAGATCCTGCAGAACCAGGAGATCCAGGCGCTGATCTCGGCGTTCGGCACCGGTGTGCACGAGGACTTCGACATCTCGAAGCTCCGCTATCACAAGATCATCCTGATGGCGGACGCCGACGTCGACGGTCAGCACATCAACACCCTGCTGCTCACCTTCCTCTTCCGCTTCATGCGTCCGCTGGTCGAGGCCGGTCACGTCTACCTCTCCCGCCCCCCGCTGTACAAGATCAAGTGGGGTCGCGACGAGATCGAGTACGCCTACTCCGACCGCGAGCGCGACGCGCTGATCCAGCTCGGCCGGGAGAACGGCAAGCGGATCAAGGACGACTCCGTCCAGCGCTTCAAGGGTCTCGGCGAGATGAACGCCGAGGAGCTGCGCGTCACCACCATGGACGTCGACCACCGCGTGCTCGGCCAGGTCACCCTGGACGACGCCGCGCAGGCGGACGACCTGTTCTCGGTGCTCATGGGCGAGGACGTCGAGGCACGGCGCTCCTTCATCCAGCGCAACGCCAAGGACGTCCGCTTCCTCGACATCTGAGCCTGTCGGCCCACGAGAAACAGCCGCAGCGCGAAAGGACTTTGAACAGCAATGGCCGACGAGACTCCCGAGACTCCGACCGCCCCCGTGCCCGAGGTCACTCCCGAGGGTGCTCCCGCGCCCCTGGAGGGCGTGGGGATGCGGGTCGAGCCCGTCGGGCTCGAGACGGAGATGCAGCGTTCGTATCTCGACTACGCGATGAGCGTCATCGTCTCGCGTGCGCTCCCCGACGTGCGGGACGGCCTCAAGCCGGTCCACCGCCGGGTGCTCTACGCGATGTACGACGGCGGCTACCGCCCCGAGAAGGGCTTCTACAAGTGCGCCCGTGTCGTCGGTGACGTCATGGGTACGTACCACCCGCACGGCGACGCCTCCATCTACGACGCGCTCGTCCGTCTGGCCCAGCCCTGGGCCATGCGGATGCCGCTGGTGGACTCCAACGGCAACTTCGGTTCCCCGGG
This sequence comes from Streptomyces lilacinus, assembly GCA_000715685.1. Classification (GTDB taxonomy): domain Bacteria; phylum Actinomycetota; class Actinomycetes; order Streptomycetales; family Streptomycetaceae; genus Streptomyces; species Streptomyces lilacinus. The sequence continues at coordinate 47,237 of KL569380.1, read as the reverse complement.
CAACGACCCGGCCGCCGCCATGCGGTACACCGAGTGCAAGATGGCGCCGCTGTCGATGGAGATGGTCCGGGACATCGACGAGGAGACCGTCGACTTCCAGGACAACTACGACGGCCGCAACCAGGAGCCGACGGTCCTGCCGTCGCGCATCCCCAACCTCCTGGTCAACGGCTCCGCCGGCATCGCCGTCGGCATGGCCACCAACATCCCGCCGCACAACCTGCGCGAGGTGGCCGAGGGTGCCCAGTGGTTCCTGGCGAACCCGGAGGCCGGCGCCGAGGAGCTGCTCGAGGCGCTCATCGACCGCATCAAGGGCCCCGACTTCCCGACCGGCGCCCTCGTGGTGGGCCGCAAGGGCATCGAGGAGGCCTACCGCACCGGCCGCGGCTCGATCACCATGCGCGCGGTGGTCGAGGTCGAGGAGATCCAGAACCGCCAGTGCCTGGTGGTCACCGAGCTGCCCTACCAGGTCAACCCGGACAACCTCGCCCAGAAGATCGCCGACCTGGTCAAGGACGGCAGGATCGGCGGCATCGCCGACGTCCGGGACGAGACCTCCTCCCGCACGGGCCAGCGCCTGGTGATCGTCCTCAAGCGGGACGCGGTCGCCAAGGTCGTCCTGAACAACCTCTACAAGCACACCGACCTGCAGACCAACTTCGGCGCCAACATGCTGGCCCTGGTCGACGGCGTGCCGCGCACCCTCTCCCTGGACGCGTTCATCCGCAACTGGGTGACCCACCAGATCGAGGTCATCGTCCGGCGCACCCGCTTCCGGCTGCGCAAGGCCGAGGAGCGCGCCCACATCCTGCGCGGCCTGCTCAAGGCCCTGGACGCCATCGACGAGGTCATCGCGCTGATCCGGCGCAGCGACACCGTCGACGTGGCCCGCGAGGGCCTGATGGGCCTGCTGCAGATCGACGAGATCCAGGCCAACGCGATCCTCGAGATGCAGCTGCGCCGCCTGGCCGCCCTCGAGCGCCAGAAGATCGTGGCGGAGCACGACGAGCTCCAGGCGAAGATCAACGAGTACAACGCCATCCTCGCCTCCCCCGAGCGTCAGCGCGGCATCATCAGCGAGGAACTGACGGCGATCGTCGAGAAGTTCGGCGAGGACCGGCGGTCCCAGCTGGTGCCCTTCGACGGCGACATGTCCATGGAGGACCTGATCGCCGAGGAGGACATCGTCGTCACGATCACTCGCGGCGGCTATGTGAAGCGCACCAAGACGGAGGACTACCGCTCGCAGAAGCGCGGCGGCAAGGGCGTGCGCGGCACCAAGCTGCGCGAGGACGACATCGTCGACCACTTCTTCGTCTCCACCACGCACAACTGGCTGCTGTTCTTCACGAACAAGGGCCGGGTCTACCGGGCCAAGGCGTACGAACTGCCGGACGCGGGCCGCGACGCCCGTGGCCAGCACGTGGCCAACCTGCTCGCCTTCCAGCCGGACGAGAAGATCGCCCAGATCCTCGCCGTCCGCGACTACGAGGCGGCGCCCTACCTGGTGCTGGCCACCAAGTCGGGCCTCGTGAAGAAGACCCCGCTCAAGGACTACGACTCGCCGCGCTCCGGCGGTGTCATCGCCATCAACCTCCGCGAGACGGACGGCGGCGTCGAGGACGAGCTGATCGGCGCCGAGCTGGTCTCCGCGGACGACGACCTGCTGCTCATCAGCAAGAAGGCGCAGTCCATCCGGTTCACCGCATCGGATGAAGCGCTGCGGCCCATGGGCCGGGCCACGTCCGGCGTCAAGGGCATGAGCTTCCGCGAGGGCGACGAGCTGCTCTCGATGAACGTGGTCCGCCCGGGCACCTTCGTCTTCACCGCCACCGACGGTGGTTACGCCAAGCGGACGAACGTCGACGAGTACCGCGTCCAGGGTCGCGGCGGCCTCGGTATCAAGGCCGCGAAGATCGTGGAGGATCGTGGATCGCTGGTCGGTGCCCTGGTCGTCGAGGAGGGGGACGAGATTCTCGCCATCACGCTCGGCGGTGGCGTGATCAGGACCCGGGTCAACGAAGTCCGTGAAACCGGCCGTGACACCATGGGCGTCCAACTGATCAACCTGGGCAAGCGCGATGCCGTCGTGGGTATCGCCCGGAACGCCGAGGCCGGTCGCGAGGCTGAGGGTGTCGAGGAGTTGACCGACGCGGCCGAGGGCGACGGGCCCGAGGCGGCCGAAGGCGCAGCGCCCCCGGTCGAGGACACCGAGGAGTAAGTCGTGAGTCGAGCCACGGGCGCCGCCACCAGCGGTGCGGGGAGCAAGCGGCGCAGTGCCGCCCGACCCGCCCCCGAGAAGGCGGAGGCCCGTGGCCCGGCCACTGACGAGGCCACGGCGGCGGACGCCGACAAGGACGCCGGCAAGGACGCGGGCGCCGAGGCCGCCGGCGCCGCGCCCGAAGGCAGGGGGAGGACCATGACGGAAACCCGAGGCCCACAGCCCTACCACCCGCCGAAGGCCTACGAGCCGCCGGCGGAGCGTGCCGCCTCCGAGTCGGCGGAGGAGCCGGCCGAGAAGTCCGGAAAGGCCGCCGCGGGCGCGCGTAAGGCCGACGGCGGCGCGTCCCCCGAGAAGGCCGCCAAGGCCGACACCAAGGCCAATGCCAACGGCAGTGCCAAGGCCACCGCCAAGGGTGCCGCCAAGGCCGTCAGGAGCGCCCCGGCGGCCGAGCCCGCGGCCGGGGAGGACCCCGCCCGCACGGCGCGCCCCGCGACCCGCCCGGCGCCGCGCACGCGCAAGGCGAGACTGCGGGTGGCCAAGGTCGACCCGTGGTCCGTGATGAAGGTCAGCTTCCTGCTCTCGGTCGCGGTGGGCGTGTGCACCATCGTGGCCGCGGCGGTCCTGTGGTCGGTCATGGACGCCATGGGCGTCTTCCAGGCCGTCGGCGGCACCGTCAGCGACGCCACGGCCTCCGGCTCCGGCGAGGGCGGCGGCTTCGACCTGGAGTCGTTCCTGTCGCTGCCGCACGTGCTGCTGTTCACCTCGATCATCGCGGTGATCGACGTCGTGCTGGCGACGGCTCTGGCGACGCTGGGCGCCTTCGTCTACAACCTCTCCGCCGGCTTCGTCGGCGGCGTGGAGCTGACGCTCGCCGAGGACGAATAGCGCCCGATCCGCACCGGGGCCCGGACGATTTTGGGACTGGGCCCCAAGTGCGCTAATCTTTCGGTGTCGCGAGGGGCTATAGCTCAGACGGTTAGAGCGCTTCCCTGATAAGGAAGAGGCCACAGGTTCAAGTCCTGTTAGCCCCACCGCCACGATCGGCCCGGACGGAATTCTCCGTCCGGGCCGATCGCTTTTGGGAGTTCGGGTGCCGACGGCACTCGCCGGGGGAGCGGGCACAGGTCACCGATCGGTATCGGCCGGTGTGTATCATCGGCCACCAGAGGTCCCCTTACGTCAAGGAAAGACGAGGTCGCGCGGTGAAGAAGCTGCTCCTGGTCGCACTGGCCGCCATCGGCGGGCTCCTCGTGTACCGGCAGATCCAGGCGGATCGCGCCGAGCAGGACCTGTGGACGGAGGCGACCGACTCCGTGCCCGCAGGTTCGGGTGTGTGAGCCACAACACGTTCTGAGTGTGAGCAGGGCCCCGGCCGCCGCAGCGGCCGGGGCCCTGTTGTCGTTCCCGAGGCCACCTTCTCATTGCATCCGCAAATAAAATGATTGCGAACGTGAACCGATCGGGTGGGGTGTCCCTCAGCTGACGGCCAGCGCCCACACCCCCACCGCGAGGCAGAGCAGGGCCAGCAGNNNATGTGTATAAGAGACAGGCGGTGTGCCGGGACCGGTTTCCGGCCGCGGTACGGGCGCCGGGCCGGCCGGCGGCACGGGCGAGGACACCGCTTCCGGGCCGTCGGGGCCGAAGCCCGGCGGCAGCGGGCCCAGCTGGTCGAAGACCTCGATCCGCTCCTCGTCGGTCGGCGGGTCGCCGAGCAGCTCCACGGCCGACGCCAGCGCCTTCCGCGCCCCCGTGGCCGTACGGAAGCGGGTGTACGGGTCCGGGTGCAGCAGGCCGGCGACGACCTCCCAGAGGGGCTCGGGCACCTCCTGCGGGGCGCCCGGCACGCCCTGTTCCAGAAAGCGCTCCACGAGCGCCTCGGCGTCCGGTTTCCGGCCCGTGAGGAGATAGAGCGCCACCAGACCGACGGCGAAGAGATCGGCGGGGAAGTCCGGCTCGTCGCCCAGCATTTGCTCGGGCGCGAAGTAACCGGGCGTCCCCATGACGAAGTTGGTCTCCGTGAGCCGCGGCTCGCCCTTGCGCATGGCGATGCCGAAATCGGAGAGCCGTAAATGCGGCCGTCCGGTGCCGGTGACTTCCAATAGGAGGTTGGCCGGTTTGATGTCCCGGTGGATCACGCCCTCCGCATGGACGGCCGCCAGCCCGGACAGCAGCTGGTCGAGCAATACGCACACGAAATGCGGCGGCAACGGCCCGTAGTCGCCGATGAGATGGGCCAGCGAGCCGCCGTTCACCATCTCCATGGTGAACAGCACCTTGTCGTCGTCCGCCGCCCAGCTCATCGGCGCCAGCACATGCGGGTGGTCGATGCGCAGCGCCTGCTCGCGGACGAACCTCAGCAGCGTGTGGGCATCGCTCTGCTGGAGCACCTTCGCCGCCACGTAGCGCCGCCGGCGCCGGTCCCAGGCCCGCCAGACGGCTCCCGCGCCGCCCCGCCCGATCGGGTCCACCAGCTCGTACCGCCCGGCGAAGACCTCACCCATGTCGCTCGCGTCGCCCCCGCCTCCGCTTCCCCCCTGCCCCGCCCCGGCCCGGTCAGTTCTGGTGCGCCTCGTAGTGGGCTACCGCCTCTGCGGTCCGCCCGGCGCCGTACACCCGGAGGAACTCGGCCAGTTCGGGGTGGGTGGGGGCGAGGGTGTCGGCGGCCTCGATGATGTCCCCGGCGCCGGCCACCGAGCGCAGCAGCGACTGGATCTCGCGCACCACCCTGCGCACGGTCGGGGCGCCGCTGCTGGCCGTCGTCTGCGTGGAGTTGAGGACCGAGCCGCCGGAGCTCTTCTTGACCTCCTCCATGCGCTCGGCGGCCTCGGCCGCGCTCACGCTGCCGTCGGCGACCTGGCTCGAGAGCTCCTGCAGCGCCTGGACCCGCTGCACCACCGCCGGGTTGCCGATCTTCGCTCGCTGACCACTCATCAGCTGCGAGAGCATGGGCGCCGAAAGGCCCAGAACGGAGGCGAGACGGGCCTGGTTGAGGCCGAGGTCGTCGATGAGTCGGCGGAAGAGCGCCCCCAACGGCTCGCCGTACCAGCTCCGCTGCAGCTCCCGTGCGCGCGCGGTGGCTTCCTGCTGTGCTGCGTCCATCTCGCTCTCCCCTTCGCTTCGCTGCAGCGAATCTTGCGGTGCATCCTACGGAGAGTGGTGGGTCGCGGCGATACCCGGTCGGGAAACACTCCCGGCACCGGGTAGTCTGGTCCCCGACGGGGCCTTAGCTCAGTTGGTAGAGCGCTGTCTTTGCATGGCAGATGTCAGGGGTTCGACTCCCCTAGGCTCCACTCTCTTGCACCCCTCTGACCTGCGAAAACGCGGTCAGAGGGGTCTTTTTGTCCCGGTTTTCCGTGTTGACGTGTCAGCACGGACGGCCGTGCAAAGTGTGTGGGGGAGCCCGGGGATGGATCCCCTGGTATCCGGCGGCGTGGATGCGTGGCCGGAGACGAGCCGTGTCCCCGGCAAACGGGCGCGGCGAGCCACTGGTACGACGTCCGAAGGCGCGGCTGTCCGGCCCACCGGCGTGACAGGTCGTACGTGTGCCCTGCCGTTAGCGTGAAGACATGGCACGCGTCGTGATCGTCGAGGACGACGACACCATCGGGGACAGGCTCACCGCGATGCTGCGCGCCCAGGGGTACGAGAGCGAGTGGTGTCCCGACGGTGCGGCCGCGCTCGCCCGGGCCGCCCGGGAGCCCGCCGAACTGGTGCTGCTGGACCTGGGGCTGCCGGACGTCGACGGGTTCGAGCTGTGCCGTCGCCTGCGGGAGCGGCTTCCCGGTGCGGTGCTGGTGGTGCTGACGGCCCGGACCGGGGAGATGGACGTCGTTGAGGCCCTGGAGTCGGGTGCGGACGACTATCTGACGAAGCCGTTCCGGCTCGCCGAACTCCAGGCACGGATCGCGGCCCATCTGCGGCGCGCCTCACCCGGCGGTCGCGGTGCGGGCGACGCCGTACGGATCCGCCACGGTGCCCTGCTGATCGATCTCGCCGCCCGGCGCTGTCTCACCCCGGTGGGGGAGGTGGAGCTGCGGCCGAAGGAGTTCGACCTCCTCGCCCGGCTGGCCGCCTCCGTCGGGCAGGCGGTCAGCCGGGAAGATCTGATGAGTGATGTGTGGGACGAGAACTGGTTCGGCGCCACCAAGACCTTGGACGTCCACGTGGCCGCGTTGCGCCGCAAGCTCGGTGAGAGGGTGCGGATCACGACGCTGCGGCACTTCGGATACCGGCTCGAACCGCCGCCGGGGCACTGACCGTGCGGCACCGTGTCCTCCGGGCGATCACTGTCGCCGTGGTGTGCGCGGTGATGCTGTTCGCCGTTCCGCTGGCCGTGGCGGTGTTCCGGCTGTACCGGCAGGAGGAGGTCCGTGTGCTGCAGGAACTCGCCGAACGGACGACGGTGGACGTGCCGGCGAATGTGCACGACACACGGGACCCGATGGAGGTGCCCCGCGCCGAGCCCGGCACCCGGGTCGCCGTGTACGACGACAGGGCGCATCTCGTCACCGGTTCCGGGCCGGTGCGGGGCGACGGTCCCGTGCGGGACGCCCTGACCGGCAGGACTTCGTCAGGGGAGCTGGGCGACTGGTTGGTGACGGCGGTCCCTGTGGGGGCCGGGGAGCGGGTCCGGGCGGTGGTGCGGGCCGGGTCGCCGGCCCGCGGGCCGTTGCGGCGAGCGGCGCTGACCTGGGCGGGCATGGCGGGACTGGCGGCGGTCGCGGTCGGCGTGGGGGTGGCGCTGTCCGTGCGGTCCAGCCGCCGCCTCGCGCGGCCGCTGGAGGCGCTCGCCGCGACGGCCCGGCGGCTGGAGAGCGGAGACCTGGCGGCACGGGCCGCCGCCTGCGGTCTGCCGGAGGCCGACGAGGTGGCCGCCGCCCTCAACCGCGCTGCCGAACGCGTCGAGCGGCTCCTGGGGCGGGAGCGGGCCTTCAGCGCGGACGCCTCCCATCAGCTGCGCACCGCACTGACCCGGGCGCGCCTGGAGCTGGAGAGCGCGCCGGCCACCGGCGCGCCCGGGCCGCGCGACGCGACGCGCACCGCCCTGGACTCGCTCGCCGCCATGGAGGCCACACTGGGCGATCTGCTGTCCTTGGCCCGGGACGTGCCGGAGCGGGCGCCGCTGCATCTGAACGCGCTGCTCGCCGATGCCGAGCGGCGCTGGCACGGCGAACTGGCAGCAGCCGGACGGCCCCTGCGGGTCGTCGTCGAGGAGGGGCTGCCCGAGGCGGTCGGCTCACCGCGCGCGGCCCGGCAGGTGCTGGATGTCCTGCTGTCCAACGCCGCCGTCCATGGCAGGGGCGTGGTGACGGTACGGGCCAGGGACGCCGCCGGAGTGGTGGCTGTGGATGTGGAGGACGAGGGCCCCGGCCTGCCTGATGACGAGGACGTCTTCGCCCGGCGGCGGGATGACGGCGGCGGGCATGGAATCGGGCTCGCGCTCGCCCGTTCCCTGGTGGAGGCCGAGGGCGGTCGGCTGAGGGTGTCGAGGAGGTCCCCCCACCCTTGTTTCACCTGGCTGATCGCCGGAGGGCCGGAAGGGCCGGAGCCGTGACCGGCCTGTTCGGGATCACAGCTCCCTCAGCTCCGTGAGCGGTGGCCGCCGGGCGTGCCGCACCGCCGTCCAGGCGGCCACCGCCAGGGCCGCCGCTACGGCCGCGGCCAGGGCGCCGAGGTAGTCCCACGGCACGGCGAGGGCCGACGGGGGCGGGTCGAAAACGCCGGAGAGGACCTTGACCAGCATCTCGGACAGGGCCCAGCCCAGTACGGCGCCGGCGGCCGCGCCGGCCGTGGCGACCAGGCCCGCCTCGCTCCACACGAACCCGGACAGCTGCCGCCCCCGGGCGCCCAGTACGGAGGCGAGCGCCAGGGTGCGCCGCCGCTCGGCCAGGCCGAGGGCGAGCACGAGGCCGCCCGCCGCCGCTCCGATGGCAAGGGCGAAGCCGAGTTCGACACGGGTGAGACCGCTCAGGTCCACGGCGGTGAGGCTGGAGCCGGTCACCGTCCGGGCCGACGGCAGATCCGAGACGTGCGCGGTGGGGCCGAGCGTTGCCCGGACGTGCCGGGCCACGGCTTGCTGTCCGGTGCCGCCGGTGTCGACGAGCAGGGTGCCGGCGGTGTCGTTCCCGGTCGCACGGGCGACATAGGAGGCGTTGGCCACCAGGAAGCTGTCCTTGGGGGCGGTCGGGAATTCCTTGACGACGCCCGCGAAGTGGAAGACGACGGGCCGCAGCCGGTGGGTGCGGTTGTCCTGGAGGCGCAGGCTGACCTGGTCGCCGGGGTTGAGCTGGAAGTCCTTGGCTGTCTCGGCGCTGACGAGCAGCCCGTCGGGCTGACGGGCCAGGTGGTCCATCACCTGCCGGGCGGTGCCGCCGGAGAAGTACGCGTCCTGCAGCCTGCCCGCCGCCACGACGGTGGACGGCCGGACCCCGTACAGATCCTGCAGATCCGGGCCGACGTAGGCGAAGCGGTGCTGCAGCTGTCTCTTATACACAT
>KL569380.1:38022-38296 GCA_000715685.1 Streptomyces lilacinus | reverse complement strand
GTGCTGCAGTGGCTCCACCCGCCGCACCCCGGGCAGCGCCGCCACCCGTGCCGTGTCCGCCGCGCTCGTGGTGGAGCCGGGGGATTCGGTGACGGTGACGTCGGCGCCGTTGGAGAGGACCGCGTCGACTTCGGCCTGCTGGCGGTAGGTGGAGTTGAACACGGCCGTCGAGGCGGCGAACGCCGTCGCCAGTGCCAGCAGGACCACGCCCCGCAGCACCGTGCCGCGCTGCCGCGACAGGCTCGCCGCGACCGTCCCGGACAAGGGCCCCGCC
>KL569380.1:35550-37723 GCA_000715685.1 Streptomyces lilacinus | reverse complement strand
CGCCACCAGCCAGGCCAGCAGCGCTCCGCCTGCCCACAGCAGCGCGGGCCCGGCGAACGCCCAATAGTCCACCGACAGGGTGGGCGTGCCCTCGGGAGCGAGGACGAGGGCGTAATTCGTACGGCTGGTGACCCGGAACACCGCCAGCGACCCCAGCAGCAGCCCGGCGGCCAGTACCCACCACGCGGCGCGCGGCACGGAGCGGTGCTCCACCGCCGTGCGCCCTGCGACGACCGTGGACGCCTTGAGGTCCCGGCGGGCGGGCAGCAGGACGGTGGCACCCGCGATGGCCGCCCCCGCGACGATCGCGGCCACTGCCCAGTCGGCGGCGAACGTGCCGGCCGTGCCGAAGGCCACCCTGCCCAGCAACGCCGCGATGCCCAGTCCCGCCGCCCCGCCGGCGGCGGCCACGACCACGGCCTCCACGGCCGCCAGGCCGAGGAGCCGCCCCGCCGGGGCACCGCGCGCCCGCAGCAGCGACTGCTCCTGGCGCCGCCGCTGAGCCCCCGATCCTGCAACCGCCGCCGTGAGCGCGCCCGCCAGCAGCGCGCCGGGGACGCCGAGGAAGAGGAAGAGCGTCTGCGCGTACAGGGCGTCCGAGCGGGCCGCGCCCAGCACGGCGCCCAGGTTGTCGCCGACGACCGCGGTCCCGGCCAGCCGCGCCTCCGCGTTGTGCGCGCTGCCGGTCGCCGCCACGTACGCGGATGCCGGGTCGTGCGGCAGCGTGTGGCTGCGCCGCACGTGGATCTGGTCGTGGACGAGATCGGGGCGGCCTTTGGCCATCGGGTCGAAGGTGGCGTGCCAGCGGCCCTGGGGCAGCAGCACGACGTTGTCCGGCGGTGCCGTCGGTTGCGACTGCGGCGGTGCGCCGACGTTCTGGAAGAGCGAGTCGGCGTGGGGCAGGTCCACCACGCCGTCCACCCGGACCTTCACCGGCGGCAGTCCGGCGCGTCCGACGGTCACCGTGTCGCCCGGGGCCGCGTGGAGGTTCGCGGCGGTCTGCTGCGCCAGCAGCACCCCGTTGCCGCGGCCGGCCAGCACCCGGATCTCGCCGGGGAAGGCCGCGCCGTACCCGTCCGGAAGACCCAGTACCACGCCGGGGCCGGTGGCCTGGGAGGTGCCCGCGGCGGTGGCGGCCAGGCCGCTGGTGCCGGCGTATCCGACGGGCAGGGCCGTCCGGGTGCCCGGGACGTTCCGCACCGTGGTCAGCGCCGTTCGGGTGTCGGTGCCGCTCACCGTCTGCACCTGCCAGTCCACGACAACCCCGCGCACGGACTGGGCGGTCATCGTCGCCCGCGTCGCACCGAGGAAACCGCCGAGCGCCGCCAGGAGCGCCACGGCCATGGCCACGCCGGCCGCGACTCCGAGAAGTCGTCCGCCGCGCCGGCGCAGCAGACCGGACAGCCATATCCTGATCACCTTGGGTCCCCTTCCCTCTCCGGCCGGGCCTCCGGCTGGACCAGCCGTCCGTCGGCCATGTACCAGCGGATGTCCAGGGCACGGGCGACGAGCGGGTCGTGGGTCGTCACCAGGACCTGTCTCTTATACAGGCGGTCAGCAGCACCGTCAGTACCTGACGGCCCGTGGCGCGGTCCAGCTGGCCGGTCGGCTCGTCGGCCAGCACGAGGGCGGGCCCACGTGCCAGCACTCTGGCCACCGCGACGCGCTGGGCCTGCCCGGCCGACAGGTCGTCTCTTATACACACAGGCTTCGCAGGGCCGCCCTCGTGCGGGACGCGACCTCGTCCCCCGGCACGCCGTCGATCCGCAGGGGGAGCGCGACGTTCTCGGCGGCGGTGAGCGGGGGCAGTAGGCTCGGGCCCTGGAAGACGACGCCGATATGCCGGGCGAGCCCCCGCGCGTCCTCCCCGCCGAGCCCCGGGTGACTCACCCGGCCCGTCGTGGGCCGGTCCAGGCCCGCCATCAGGTGCAGCAGGGTGGACTTGCCCGAACCCGACGGTCCCACCACGCAGACGCGGGCGCCGGGCGGCACCGAACAGGTCACACTGTGCACCGCGACCACGGCCGCCGGCCCGCGGCCGTAGGTACGGGCCGCGTTCTCGCAGCGGACCAGCGGCACGCCCACGGCGGGGGCCACGGCGCCCATCACGTCCACCTCCCGTCCCGCAGCCGCAGCACCCGGTCGGCGACCGCCGCCACGGCCCGGCTGTGGG
>KL569380.1:32931-35281 GCA_000715685.1 Streptomyces lilacinus | reverse complement strand
GATGTGTATAAGAGACAGCTCTCCGTCCACCTCACCGGTCGGCTCGTCGGCGAGCAGCACCTCCGGCGCGTTGGCGAGAGCGACGGCAAGACCGGCACGAGCCGCCTCCCCTCCGGACAACTGGCGTGGCAGTGCGTCCGCGCGGTGCGCGATGCCCGTCCGCTCCAGCAGTTCCTGCGGCGGCACCCGGGTCCGCGCGGCCACCAGCCGCTGGACGAGCGCGACGTTGTCCCGCACGGTGAGGTGCTCCAGCAGGTTGCCCGACTGGAACACCATCCCGATGTGCCGTGCGCGGATGCCGCTCCGCTCGCGTTCGGGCCGGTGGCTGAGCCGCTCACCGGCGACGGTCACGGTGCCGCCGTCGGGCTCGTCGAGACCGGCCAGACAGTTGAGCAGGGTGGTCTTCCCCGAGCCCGACGGCCCGGTCACGGCCACGGTCTCGCCGCTGCCGACTTCCAGCCCCACGCCCTGCAACGCGAACGTCTCCTCCTCCCCGGCCCGGAAGAACCGGTACAGGGAGCGGGCGCTGAGTACGGGCACGGTCATCACGACCACCGGAAGGAGTCGGTGACGGTCCGCCAGGGATCGACGTTGTCCGCCCCCACGCCGCCGGACAGCGTCAGTACGGCCTCACCCTTGCCGGGCGAGAAGAAGACGTACCGCTGGACGTCCAAGGGGACGCTCTTGCCGGTCACCTGGTCGGGCGCCGAGTCGGCGTGGTACTCGGCGAGTACCGCCTTGCCGCCCTTGCGCTGTACCTCGGTCACCGAGACCAGGGAGAAATGCCTGCTGCCGGCCTGGATCTCGGGTATGTCGCGCATGCGTACGGAGTCGACGGTGGGAGCCGTCGTGGCAGGGACGCGCTCGGCACGCACACTGTTGAACTTGTCGGTGAACACCGTCGCCGCCCCCTGAGAACTGCGCGACCAGCCCTCCGGCACCTTCACCGTGAAGGCACCGTCAGGGGACGACCAGGGCACGAACGCCTGGGTGTCGGGTATGTCGCCCGGCGGATTCGTATCCGCCGGCTTCTGCTGCTGTGAGGATGACGGCGGCGGGTGCGAAGGGGGCGACGACGAGGAGCAGGCCGCGGCTCCGGCTCCGGCGACCAGGGCCAGACCGGCCGCGGCGGCGGCGAGCGGACGACGCATGACAGGCACCTCCACAGCGGTGCGGGCGGCCGGAAAGCCGCCTCCGGTTCTCCGTCTCTGCTCCCACGCTAGGAGCCCCCCGGTCAGCGCCCGCACCGCGCGAGGTAAGCGCGCGGTGAAAAAAACGGCCACCGGACGGACCGTCCCCGCCCCCGGGTGACCGAGGGCCCTCGGTTGGGCTTGCAAGCTCATTACGTTGCGTTGTCCGGGCTACCCCTGTCTCTTATAATGTGTATAAGAGACAGCGGTGGCCTCCTGCTTCCGGGCGTTGTTGCATAGGGATTGCAGGTACGAATCATCGGCGCCTACGGTGTGCCGTCCCTTGGCCACCGACGGAAGGATTCCCTGTGACGACCACCGGTTCCTCCACCGTCCCCGGCATACGTCCTTCGCGCTGGCGACGTGCGGCAGGGGCTGTTTCTCGCCATGAGTGGCGGCGGCTCGGTGGGATGGCCGCCGTCATCCTGGCCCTGCATGCCGTCGGCTGGTTCACCCTGGTCGTGCTCGTGACCCCGGAGCACTACAGCCTGGGCACGAAGACCTTCGGTATCGGGATCGGGGTGACCGCCTACACCCTGGGGATGCGGCACGCCTTCGACGCCGACCACATCGCGGCGATCGACAACACGACCCGCAAGCTGATGCACTCCGGCCGGCGGCCGCTGTCGGTGGGTTTCTGGTTCTCCCTCGGGCACTCCAGCGTCGTCTTCGCCCTGGCCTTCCTGCTCTCCCTCGGCGTCAAGAGCCTGGCCGGGCCGGTGGAGCACGACGACTCGGAGCTGCACGACGTCACGGGCTGGATCGGCACGACCGTCTCCGGTGTGTTCCTCTACGTGATCGCCCTCATCAACGTGGTGATCCTGGCCGGGCTCTGGAAGGTCTTCCGGCAGATGCGCGCCGGCCACTTCGACGAGGCGGCACTGGAGGAGCAGCTGAACCATCGCGGGTTCATGAACCGCCTGCTGGGCCGGATGATGAAGTCGGTCACCCAGCCGTGGCAGATGTCCGCTGGGCCTGCTGTTCGGCCTCGGCTTCGACACCGCGACCGAGGTCGCGCTGCTGGTCCTGGCCGGTTCCGGGGCCGCCTCCGGTCTGCCCTGGTACGCGATCCTGTGTCTGCCGGTGCTGTTCGCGGCGGGGATGTCGCTGCTGGACACCATCGACGGTACGTTCATGAACCTGTCTCTTATACACATCTC
>KL569380.1:31394-32736 GCA_000715685.1 Streptomyces lilacinus | reverse complement strand
GGGCCTTCTCCAAGCCGGTGCGCAAGGTCTACTACAACCTCACCGTCACCGGCCTGTCGGTCGCCGTCGCCCTGCTGATCGGCACCGTGGAACTCCTGGCACTCCTGGCCGACAAGGCCGGCCTCCACGGGCCGTTCTGGGACTGGATCGGCGGCTTGGACCTGAACACGATCGGCTTCGCCATCGTCGCCCTGTTCGCCGCCACCTGGGCCATCGCCCTGGCCGTATGGAGGCTCGCCCGCATCGAGGAGAAGTGGACCGCCCGCGTCCAGACCGGCGAGGCGGCCCCCGACTGACCCCCGGACCAGTTTTGCCCGCCCGGAGGCCCCGGACGGGCGCCGTGATCTGCCCCGACCGGGTTGCGAGGTCTCCGGCGTCGTGCGGGCCGGACCGCGGCGTCGTACCGGTCAGGCGGCTCCGAGGAGTGCCCGTGCCGGGCCGCCGCGCAGTCGGGAGACGACCGGTGCGGCCGGCCGGCGCGTGACGGCCACGACGGCGGCTCCGAGGAGGATGCCGACGAGGGCTCCCACGAGGACGTCGTGGGGGTAGTGGGCGCCGACGTAGACGCGCGACGCGGCCATGAGGATCGCCGCGGGCCAGGCCAGTGCGGCCAGGCGCCGGTTGACCAGCAGGAGGCCGGCGGCCACGGCGAAGGCGACGGTGGTGTGGTTGCTGGGGAAGGCGTAGTCGTTGGCCGGAGGGCACGTTTCGATGAGGAAGTCGTGCGGCAGGGCCCGGCAGGGGCGCGCTTCCTGGAAGACGGATTTGACGCCGTCGTTCACGAGGTAGGCGATGACGGCCGCGACCGGGGTGAGCAGTGCGGCGGCCATGGTGCGTGCGTCGCGGGGGCGGGCCAGCCACCACGCGGCGAGCAGAAGGAGGCCGAAGAGGGCGATGCCGTAGGTCGTGTAGAAGGCCACCGCGCCGTTGAGCCAGCGCGTGTGGTGCGCGAAGTCGGTGACGTCGGTGTAGAGGCCGCCGTCTATCGCGGCTCCGTCGAGGCCGGGCGGAGCGGAGGCGGTCGTCATCGTCAGTGGGTCCCATCGTGTGAACGGGCGCGGGCCCCGCGCGGGCGCGGTCCGTTGGCAGGCGGCGGCGTGCGGTCGGCTCGCGCGGGTGACTACACGCCGGTAGACGATAACGGAAGGCGGGCGGTTCCACGCGCCCGGGCGGAGCGGCTGTGATCAGCGAGCGATCTCACCCTGGGCGACTTCGACCTCGTGGTGGAGATCGGCCATGCCGGTCGCCGTGGCGCCCACGGAGGCGGTGGCGCAGGCGGCGAGGAGGAGGGCGATCCACGGCGTGACCCTGTGGCGCCGGGGCGGGGGGCCGGTGAGGAGGG
>KL569380.1:29008-31137 GCA_000715685.1 Streptomyces lilacinus | reverse complement strand
CCGCCGGTACGACGGCGGGCCGGCCGGAGCGGTGGGCGCTGGAGGCGAGGGCCGCGCGGGCGATGGCGCGGGCGGTCAGGCGCCGGTCGCCGACGGTGGCGGCAGCGGCTTCGTCGGCCATGCGCTCGGCCGCGTACCGGATGGCGTCACGGACGGGGCGCAGGGCCGGGTGGCAGTGGGCGGCGAGTTCGGCCGCAGCCAGGAAGTAGTGGTGGCGGTAGGTGTTGTGGGCGCGTTCGTGGGCGAAGAGGACCTCGCGTTCGGCCGCGTCGAGACTGCGGATCATCGCGGTGGTGATCACGACGCGGCCGGGCCGGCCGGGCAGGGCGTAGGCGTCCGGCCGCGGCGAGTCGACGATGCACAGGTCCCCCGCCGCCGGACGGCGGGCGGCCTCGGTGTGGGCGGCCCGCAGCCCTCTGGCCTGCCGGACGGCGGAGCGGGTCAGCGTCCAGCCGCCGACGGCGAGCAGGCCGGCCGCCGCCGCGGCCGACGGCACGGCGACGGCGTCCCACGGGGTGCGCAGGGGGTGGACGAGCTCCCCGAGCGACGCGAAGGCGGGCACTTTCAGCAGGCCCGTGAGGACGAGGGCGCCCAGCGCGGTCAGTGAACCGCCGGCCAGCGCGAGTGCGGCGAGGGTCAGCACCCACAAGGCGGGGGCGGGGGCGAGCCGCCGCGCGGTGCGCCGTGCCAGTGCGGGCGCGACGAGGGGGAGCAGCAGCGGGAGCAGCAGGAGGGCGGTCATTGTTCCTCCGCGTCCAGCAGGTCTCTCAGGAGACGTTCGTCGTCGGGGCTGAGGTGGGCGACGAAGCGGGCCAGGACGGTTTCGCGGTCGGCGTCCCGTTCGAGTTCGCTGTGCATGCGCAGGGCCGTCAGGCCCGGAGCGTCCTGGACGGGGAAGTAGGCGTAGCCGCGGCCCTGGCGCCGGCGTCCGGCTATGCCTTTGTCGTGCAGCCGGGCCAGGGTCGTGGTCACCGTGGTCCTGGCCGGGTCGTGCGGGAGGGCCGCCTGCACCTCGGCCGGCGTCAGGGGGGTTCCCGCGGCCCACAGCACGGCCAGGACCCCGGCCTCCAGCTCGCCCGCCGGCCGGCGCTCGTCCTTCGCGTTCGTCATGGGAACGTTCCTTCACCCTGCCGTCGTCTACACACCAGTAGACCGTCTATATGCTTGTAGTCAGCCGGGGTGCCGTGCAGGCCGCCCGCTCCCTCATTATGGAAGGGCACGCGACGATGTCCGCACCCTTGTTCGCCACGGCGTCGCCGCTCGCCGTGAATGTCCTGGACGCCCAGTCACTCCTGGCGGCCTTCGGGGTGCTCGGGGTCGGCGTCGTGCTGTTCGCCGAGACGGGCCTGCTGGTCGGGTTCTTCCTGCCCGGCGACTCCCTGCTCTTCACCGCCGGTCTGCTGTGCACCGGCTCGTCGGCCACCGGCGTGCACCTGTCGCTGGCGCCCCTGCTGATCGTGGCCGTCGCCGGGACGCTGACGGGCTCGCAGTGCGGCTACCTGATCGGCAGGAAGGCCGGCGGCGCCCTGCTCGCCCGCAGCCGCTCCGCCCGGCTGCGGGAAGGAGCCCGGCGGGCGGAGGAACTGCTGGCCCGGTACGGCATCGCCAAGGCGATCGTGCTGGCCCGGTTCGTGCCCGTGGTCCGCACGGTGCTCAACCCCATGGCCGGTGCCCTGGGCGTACCGGCGCGTTCGTTCACGCTCTGGCAGGTGACCGGCGGGCTGCTGTGGACGGTGGGCCTGACCCTGGCCGGCTACGCCCTGGGCTCGTCCATCCCCAGCGTCGACCGGTACCTCCTGCCCCTCGTGGCGCTGATCGTCGTGCTCTCGCTCCTGCCGCTCCTGTCCGAGCTCCTGCGCTCCCGTCGCGCCGCGGCCGGGCGGCGGGGCGGGGCCGGCGAGTGATCCGGCGACGTACGGCGGCCGCGGCGGGCCTCGCGGCCCTGGCCGGCTTCGCGCTGCTGGCCGGCATCGTCACCGCACGGGGTGGTTCCCCGCTGCCCGTGGACCGCGCCCTGCTCTCGTGGGCCGTCGGTCACCGCCCCGCCACGGCGGTGACCGCGATACGGAGGCTGACCGATACGGGTACGGGCGCGATCCCCTATGTACTGGCCCTGTCTCTTATACACA
>KL569380.1:21415-28689 GCA_000715685.1 Streptomyces lilacinus | reverse complement strand
GCTGTGCCTGGGCGCGGGGCAGCTCCTGCGGCGGGCGGTGCTCCACCTGATCGGCCGGCCCCGCCCGCCGGCCGGTGAGTGGGCGACGCACGCGTCGGGGTGGTCGTTTCCCTCCGGCCATGCCACCACGGCGGCCCTCACGGCCGCGCTGCTGATCACGGCCGTACTCCTGCGCTCGTTCCCCGGCCGCACGCTCGTTGTCGCGGTCATCGGCTGCTGGGGTGCCGCGGTCGGGCTGACCCGCGTCCACCTCGGGGTCCACTGGTTCAGCGACGTCATCGGCGGCTGGCTCTTCGCCCTCGCCTGGTACGCGGCGTGCGTCGTGGCAGCCGCCCGGTGGCTGCCCGCGCTCACCACCCCCGCGCAGAAGAACGGAACGGATCCGGGGCACGATGCCGGCCCCCGCCCGAGTCGGTGAAGGAGACAGGTGCGGCACACCATCCTGGTCGTCGACGACGACCACGCCCTGCGGGACGTGCTGCTGCGCGGCCTGCGTGACGAGGGCTTCACGGCGGTAGGGGCCCGGGACGGTGCCGGCGCCCTGCGCCTGGCCGGTGACGCCGTCGACGCGGTGGTCCTGGACGTCGGGTTGCCCGACGCGGACGGGCGCGACGTGTGCCAGGCGATGCGGGCCAACGGCTTCCGGGCGCCCGTACTCTTCCTGACGGCCCACCACCGGCTCACCGACCGCCTCGGCGGATTCTCCGCCGGCGGCGACGACTACCTGACCAAGCCGTTCCACCTCGTGGAACTCGCTGCCCGCCTGCGAGCGGCGATCAAGCGGGCGGGGCGGGAGGCACCGGCCCGTACCGGAGTCCTGCCCGTACTGGACCGCCTCACCGCGGCGGTCCCCGCCGACGGCCCGGCCACTGTGACGGTGAGCTGCCCGCACACGCTGACGGTGGGCGTCCCCGCCGCCCTGCTGGAACGGATCGTCAGCCCCCTCCTCGACAACGCGCTGCGCCACGCCCGCTTCCGCGTCCTCATCAGGGCCGGGCAGCACCCGGACGGCAGCGTGTGCGTCGAGATCACCGATGACGGTCCGGGCGTCCCGGGCTCCTTCACGGATCGGCTGTTCCAGCCGGGTCACCGTGCCGACCCGGACGACGGGCACGGCGGTGCGGGCCTCGGACTGCCGCTCGCGCGACGCCTGGCCCGCTCCGCCGGCGGCGACGTGCGGCACGACGCCCGGCACGCCCCGGGCGCCGCCTTCGTCATCAGCCTTCCCGCGGCGTGAGGCGTTCCCGCTCGGTCACGTCCCGGCGCGTCACCGTCAGGAACACCACCAGGCCGGCGATGACGGCGAGGAAGAGCCCGCTGGTGACCACCGTGCCCAGCCCCAGGCCGCCGTCCGCGGCAGGCTGGGACAGGTAGTCGCCGGCCGAGGCGCCGAGCGGCCGGGTCAGGACGTAGGCGATCCAGAAGCTCCACACCGCGTCCAGGCCGAGGGCGAAGCGCGCCACCGCGACGGCGGCGATCACCGAGGCGAACAACACGGCGGACAGCCAGTAGCCCAAGTCCACGCGCTCGGCGACCAGGTCGCCGGCCGCGGTGCCCAGGGCGAAGGTGCACAGCACCGCCAGCCAGTAGAAGCCCTCCCGCCGGACGCTGTCGACATGGTGGATCGACAGGGTCCGCTCACTGCGGTACCAGACGGCGAACACTCCGGTCAGCGCGACGGCGAACACGCCGGTGCTGACCGGGAGCGGCACCCCCAGATTGTCGGTCAGGTTGTCGGTGATCAGCGTCCCGACGACGCTGACCAGGGCCACGACCAGCCAGTACGGACCGGGACGGTAGGACCGGGCCCGGAACTGCGCCACCAGCGCCGCCGCCAGCAGCGCGCTCATCAACAGCGACACACCCGTCAGCCCCAGACCGGCCCTGCTGTTGAGCAGATCCGCTGCGGTCTCACCGACCGTTGTGCACAACACCTTGATCACCCAGAAGTACAGCGTGACTTCGGGGACCTTGTTCCACGGCAGCCGGCGGACGGTGCCCACGCCATCAGCGACGCGCGCGTCCGGTACTTCGGTGGTTTCGGAGATCTCAGGGGTCATGGCGCCCGACTGTGCCACCGCCGACCTGAACGCATCCTGACCACGTCCCGGATCCGCCGGGCGAGGCCGCGCCCCGTACCGGAACCTGATCGCCATGAGCCATGACGCGTCCCGACAGCCCGTCTCCTCCCCGGTGGCCCGCCTGACGGCTGTCTCTTATACACATCCTGACGGTGTGGCTGCGCCGACGGCTCGGACGGGCCGTCACCACGGCGTACCTCGCCGCCGTCGCGCTGCCCGGACCCGGCCTGTGGCTCCGCCACACCCGCACCGTTCCGCTGCCGACCGGACACCTCCCGGTGAGCGTCCCGGCGGCGCTGCTGTCCCTGGTGCTGTTCTCGGCCGGCCTCCAGGTACCTCTCCGCGACCTGGGCCGGCTACTGCGGCGGCCCCTGGCTCTCCTCGCCGGCCTCGCCCTGCACCTGATCGCCCCACTGCTGGTCATCCCCGCCGTCGCGATCGCGTTGCACACCTCGCCCGACACCGACGGCGGCAGCGGACTCGTCACCGCCATGATCCTGATCGTCGCGATGCCCGTGGCGGCCGGCGCCACCGTCTGGACCGGCAAGGGCAACGCCGACCAGCCCGTCATGGTCGGACTCGTCCTCGCCTCCACCCTGCTGAGCCCCTTCACCATCCCCCTGACCATGACCGCCCTGTCCCCCCTGCTGGGCGGCGACTACGCGGCATCACTGCACCAGGCGGCCCACACCTTCGGCCCCGGATTCGCCCTCACCTCCGTCCTGCTGCCCTGCGGCGCCGGCATCCTGTGCCGAATGCTGCTGCCGGCCCGCTCGTCGAGGCCCGTGCTGCACGCGACACCGATGGCGGCACTGTGGGGCTCACTGCTCCTGACCTACGTCAACGCCAGCGGCGCCCTCGGCTCCTTCTTCCGCCAGCCCCGGCCCCTCCTCCTCGCCGCCGCGCTGACCGTGGCGACGGTGGTGTGCGCGCTCTCCTTCACCCTGGGGCACCTCGCAGCCCGGCTGCTGCGCCTGGAACCGTCCACCGGGTCGTCCCTCACCCTCGCCTGCGGCATGAACAACAGCAGCGCGAGCGCCGTCCTCATCACCACCACGCTCCCTGACAAGCCCTACCTGCTGCTGCCCGTACTCGCCTACGGCCTGCTGCAGAAACTGGCCGCCGGCCGCATCGTCCGCGAACGGCCCGGGCACGTCAGGGAGCCGGTGCACGGCGCGGCGGCAGCGTGACCGGCAAGCGTGTCCCGCCGGATGCGCAGCGGCCCGAGACGGCGTGCTCCGCCAGGACCAGGCAGTGCGTGCGGCAGGTACCGGCTCGTAGGCTGCGGGTATGACCGAGATCCAGACCCTGACGCCCTCCGGCGCCTTCGCGCTGCTGATGGCCGGTAACGGGCGCTTCGTCGCGGGCAGGCCCGAACACCCCAACCAGGACGCCACCCGTCGCGCCGAGACCGCGCCGGGCCAGCAGCCCTTCGCGGTGCTGTTCGGGTGCTCCGACTCCCGCCTGGCCGCAGAGATCATCTTTGACCGGGGCCTGGGCGACCTGTTCGTGGTGCGCACGGCCGGGCACGTGCTGGGGCCGGAGGTGCTGGGCAGCATCGAGTACGGCGTCGGCATACTGGACTGCCCGCTGGTCGTGGTGCTCGGCCACGACTCCTGTGGTGCGGTCGGGGCCGCCTGCGCCGCGCTGGAGGACGGTGTGCCCGCCACGGGCTACGTACGGGACGTCGTCGAACGGGTCACCCCCAGCGTGCTGGCAGCCCGCGCGGCCGGGCGAGTGGAACCCGACGAGATCCTGGCAGAGCACGTGAAGCACACCGCCGACCTGCTGCTGGACCGCTCCCGCGCCCTCGCCGGGAAGGTCGCCGCCGGCCGCGCCGCCGTGGTGGGCCTGTCCTACCGCCTGGCCGACGGCAGCGCACGGCTTGTCGCGGCCCACGGCCTGGACGCGGCGGCCGCCACCGCGTCCTGACCGCTTTGGCCGTGAACGGTCACGGGGAGAGCCGGGGTCCCGCGGCGCGGCGGAGCCGGTTGGCGATCGCGAGCCCCAGGCCCTCCTCGGCCGGCAGTGACGCGATGACGAGGTCGCACCCGCGCCGGTCGAACTCGCGCAGGAGCCCGTACAGCCCGCGCGCGTAGGCCGGCATCGAGGCGGGGACCGTCACGACGGCGTGCGCCTTCACCGGAGCGCCGGCGAGGGCGGGGGGAAGAAGGAGACCCACCCGGTGTCCCCTCTGCTGTGCGAGCTCGGCTTCGGCAACGGCCTTCTCCGGCTCGGCCAGGACGACCCGCGCACGGGGCGCGTAGTGGAAGGGGTGCTGGCCCGGCACCCGGACGTGGCTGGCGGAGGGGACCGTGACCGGACGCCCCAGTACCGCTTCGAGGTCCTCGCGGGTGACGCCGCCGGGCCGCAGGATGCCCGGGACGTCGCCCGTGACATCGACGATGGTCGACTCCACGCCGACGCCGCACGGGCCGCCGTCCAGCACGAAGCCGACCGCGTCACCGAGCTCCGCCCGGACGTGGTCCGCCGTCGTGGGGCTGACCGAGCCGAAGCGGTTCGCGGACGGAGCCGTGATGCCACCGCCGAAGGCCGCCAGCAGGGCGAGCGCGACAGGGTGGTCGGGCACCCGCACAGCCACCGTCTCCAGGCCACCCGTGGCTTCGAGAGGCACCCGTCGGCCGCGCCGCAGGACCAGCGTCAGCGGCCCCGGCCAGAAGTGCTCGGCCAGCAGGCGCGCCGTCGCCGGCACCTCCTCGACCCACTCGTCCAGCTGGTCCGCGCCGCCGATGTGGACGATCAGCGGGTGAGTGGGCGGGCGCCCCTTGGCCTGGAAGATTTGCGCGACCGCGGCAGGATCTTCAGCGTTGGCGCCCAGACCGTAGACGGTCTCCGTCGGCAGGGCCACCAGGCCCCCGGCGCGCAGCACCTCGGCCGCCTTCTCGATATCACTGGTTACTACCATCACCCTCGCAATCTTCTCACTGCCGCCGTACCGCCACCCCCGACCGCCCGTGGTGGGGGGCGCGCCCGGTCAGGTGGGCAGTGATGCGGCGCGCGGCGAAGGCGGTACCGGCGACGAAGCGGAGCATGGGGCCGAAGGTGGGGGCTGCCAGGGACCCGGTGAAGTACAGGGCCGGGAAGGAGGACTCGAACGCCGCGGTCAGGCGGGGGGCCCGCGAGCCGGGGACTCGGTCGAGCCGGTGGCGCAGGACCGGCGAGAGAAACTCCAGGGCCTCCAGGTCGAGGCGGTAGCCGGTGGCGGCCAGGAGATGGTCGACGCACAGCTTCGGCGGACCTTCTCCCGCGCCCGCAAGCGTGAGGTGTGCCTGCTCGCCGCGGAGGTGGGCGTGGACGATGTGGCGGGAACAGTGCACGGGCAGGACGCCCTCGACGCGCTCGCGCAGCCACCACCCACCCGACGGCCCCAGGGCACGCCGGTGGAGCAGAAGCCGGGAAGGAGCCGGCAGACGACGTACCGCGTGGGGCGCGTGGCAGACGGTCGCCAGGGCCCAGCCGGTGCCGAGTGGTGAGGACGGCTTGATGACCCGCTGAAGAAGAGGGCGGTGCGGGACCGGAGTGTCACCCCAGCGAATCCGGGGACTGCGGACGAGAACACGGACGTCGGCGCCTGCTTCGTGCAGGAGGGCCGCGCTTTCCAGGGCGGACTGGCCACCGCCCACCACGGCCACGCGCTGCCTGGCGTAGCGTGAGAGGTCGGTGTGCTGGCTGGTGTGGGACAGCGCGGCGTCGGGTCCCGGTCCGCGCGGTGCCAGGGGAAGAAGCCGGGGAGGAATATGGGCGAGCGCGCCCAGTCCCGTGGCCACGACCACGGCTGCCGCACCGATCTCCCCGCCGCCCTCCAGGCAGACCCGGTAGCCGGTGCGTGACCGCTCGACGGTCCGGACGCGGGTGTTCTCCACCTCGCCGACGTAATGCTCGGTGAACCACATGCCGTACCGGACGAAGGTCGCGCACGGGATGGGCGTCAGCTCCGTCAGCACGCTCTCACCCACGGCCCGGCAGAAGTCGGCCAGCGTCCCCCCGGGTACGGGTGCCGACAGGTCCGTCGCCTGCGGTGTCGACTTCAAGAACATGCCCGTGGCCATGGCATGCCGCCAACTGCCCATGATGTCCCCGAAGATACGTACATCCACCCCCGAGGCACGCAGATGTGCGGTCACCGACAGGCCGTACGGCCCCGCACCGATCACCACCACAGGACCATGCCGCCCCACCCCACGCAGCTCACGGCGCCAAGGAACCACCTGAGTCATCCAACCCCCGACCCTCGGTCCATACTCTCCCCGGACGCGGACAGACCAGGTCGGACGCATACGCTCACAACGCCGCATGCGCCTCCCCCGAAGGCCCAGTGTGCCCCCGGGTGGGAGTGCCCTGCTGGACTATCGCCAGACCCGCACCGACTTGTCCGCCCGGGGCGGGAGCCAGGCCGGAGTGCCGCCCGGCCCTCACCGCCGACCTCCTCGTCACGGCCCTCTTCCTGCGTGCTCCACGGGCCGCGCCTTGATCAGTACTGTGATCGGCTGCTGGGCCGTCACGGTGGGACCGACCGGGCCGGAAGCGTCCGGTGGAGCCGGGCGCGGGCCGGGTCAGCGCACCCAGTCCTTCAGGGGTTCCGTGTCGAGGTCGAAGCCGACGGGTTCGGGCAGATGGACAGTGCGGCCGAACGGGCGGCGGAGCAGACTGGCGTAGGTGCCGCCGTCGGGCTCGGTGTAGAGGAGGGTCTCGCAGGTGTCCCGGTCGATCAGCAGGTACAGGGGGATGCCGGTCTGCGCGTAGGCGACGGGCTTCTCTTCCCGGTCACGCTTGTCGGTGTCGCTGTCGTACGAGGTGACCTCGACGACCATCAGGACCTGGCCGGGGTCGGCCCACTCGCCCTGTCCGGCGAACGCTCCCTTGGCGGCGAGGGCGCCGTCCGGTTTGGCGTGACCTTTGCGGTACCGCTCGACGCGGAGGCCGCGTTCGGGGTAGAGCCACAGGTCGGGGCGGTGCTGCATGCAGTGCTCCATCAGCCACCGGATGATCTCGTCGTGGTCGCCGTCCGGCACCGCCTTGACCCCCAGCCTGCCGTGGATGAACTCCATCCGGACGCCTTCGCGCTCGGCGGCGGCGGCGATGCGCTCGAACTCCTCGGCCAGCATCTGCGGCCGGTCCTCAGTAACGGTCACCACACACCTCCCGCGCCCAGTCTAGGCGCTGTCTCTTATA
>KL569380.1:14683-21112 GCA_000715685.1 Streptomyces lilacinus | reverse complement strand
CCTCCCGCGCCCAGTCTAGGCGGGCCCGGTAGCCGAGGGGGCTTGTACGGTCCGCCGTAGTGCGGTGCAGTGCGGGTGTCCCGCGTTCCGCGTCCGTGCCGGGGCTCGACCCGGTGCCGGGTGATCGAACAGCCACCGACAGGAGTGGGCGCCAGTGGCCCTTCCCGTACAGCCCCCTCGCCTGGAACTCCGCCCGGCCGGCTGCGACTTCCAGTCGGCGGGGAACCGCGCCGGGGTCTTCGCCGGCCTGAAGTCGTCGCCTGTCGGGCATTTGCACTAGCGTGGGGATGCTGATCGCCTGCTTACTGCGTAGTTGCAGCTATGAAGGTGGAAGGAAGGCTTCAGTATTCGCTTATGCAAGCGTTCGTTGGCCTGTGCTGACACGTCAACACGGGTCGCGGACCGAGTGGGATGGAGCCGGGTTCAGGAGGGTGGAAACGGATGAGAATGTCCGATCCTCCGGCGTCTTCGCAGGTCAGAAAGGTAACGATTTCGGGTTCGACTCCCCTAGGCTCCACTGGAAAACCCCCTCCGACCTGCGAATACGCGGTCGGAGGGGGTTTTTGTGTTCCGGTGTCTCCGATTCGGTCAGGGCCGGTCGTTGTCCCCTTCCGGGGACGCGTCCGAGTCCGCGCGGTCCTGCTTGGCCTGCACCTCGGGGTCGAGGCCGGCGGGGGCGCTGCCGTCGACCGCGCTCAGTGGGGCACGGTCGGCGGGCTCGGTGGCCTCCGGGGGCTCGACCAGCCAGTCGGGATTGGCCTGCCGGTCCCACCACTTCCAGGCCGCGACGGCACCACCGGCCAGCACGCCGAGCACCACGAGCCGCTTCGCCACGCGCCCGACGCGGCAGCGCCGGTTCCGGCGCCGGGTCAGCTTGTCGACATCCTCGGCCGAGACCTGGCCGCGCAGGGCGGCGAGGGCGGCGGAGCCCCGGGAGAGCGCCTCGTCGCGGACGGGCTCGGCGAGGGCGCGGGCCCGGACGGCGGCATGGTCGATCTTGGGAGGCAGGGCGCCCCGCGCATGCTCGATGCGGGGCTGCAGATGGGCGTCGTACTGCACGCGTGCCTGGTGCGCGGCCTCGGCGACCTTGGGCGCGAGCCGCGTCCGAGCCTCGTGGGCGTAGTGCACGGCACCGTCCTTGGCCGTGCCGGCGTAGGGCGCCACCACCTCCACCGCGTGGCGCACGCTGTCCTTGGCGGTACTGGTCGCGGCGCGCACGCTGTCCTTGCGGGTCACGAGAACCTCCTCCTCGGTGGCGTATGGTTTGTCGCCTTTCCACCCAGTGGAAAAATCATGCCTGCCGATGGGCGGTCCGGCATGTGCGGGCGAGCATCCGGGTCAAAGGGGAGCTTCGGTCGACAATGCCACGCTTCGCCGCCGCGCGCGGCGCTTTGCCCGCTACTTGCCGAGGACCCGCCGTGCGAGGATCGGTAGCCGTCAGTGAACACTATGGAAGGTAGATCGTGGCTGAGCAGCTTTACGCCACCCTGAAGACCAACCAGGGCGACATCGAGATCCGGCTCCTCCCGGACCACGCCCCCAAGACGGTCAAGAACTTCGTCGAGCTCGCCACGGGCGCTCGCGAGTGGGTGAACCCGGAGACGGGCCAGAAGACGACGGACAAGCTGTACGACGGCACGGTCTTCCACCGCGTCATCGAGGGCTTCATGATCCAGGGCGGCGACCCGCTGGGCAACGGCACCGGCGGTCCCGGCTACAAGTTCGCGGACGAGTTCCACCCGGACCTGTCCTTCAACAAGCCGTACCTGCTGGCCATGGCCAACGCCGGCCCGGGCACCAACGGCTCGCAGTTCTTCATCACGGTCTCCCCGACCGCGTGGCTGACGGGCAAGCACACCATCTTCGGCGAGGTCATCAGCGAGGCCGGCAAGAAGGTCGTGGACGCCATTGCCACCACCCAGACCAACCCGCGCACCGACCGCCCGGTGAACGACGTCGTCATCAATTCGGTCGTCGTCGAGTCCCGCTGACGCGCTGACGACGGCTCCCGCCGACGACAGCGGCGCTCCACCGGCCGGCCCACCGGCGGCCGGCGGGCCCCGCATGGGAACCTGGCGCCCCGCCCGTCCGTAAGACGGGCGGGGCCGCGCGTTGTGGACGGGGCACAGGCGGCCCCGTCACTCGGACCAGGGGGCAAGGGGAAAGCATGAACGACCAGGCCGTCCGCTGTTACCGGCACCCGGACCGGGAGGCCGGTGTCCGGTGCGCCCGCTGCGAGCGGGCGATCTGCCCGGAGTGCATGGTCAACGCCTCGGTCGGATTCCAGTGCCCGGAGTGCGCGAGCGGGGATTCCGGGGCGACGGCGGCGCGCACGATCTCGGGCGCCGTGCACGAGGCGGACCCACGCCTGGTGACCAAGGTCCTGCTGGGGATCAACGTGGCCCTGTGGATCGCGGTGATGGCCGGGGGCAAGGGGCTCACCGACGCCCTGGAGCTGATCGGCCAGGGCTCCTACACGGGCGAGACGCTGGAAGGCGTCGCCGAGGGGCAGTGGTACCGGCTGGTCACGGCGATGTTCATGCACGACTCGCCGGCGCCGACGCACCTCGCGTTCAACATGATCTCGCTGTGGGTCCTCGGCCCGCCGCTGGAGGCCGCCCTCGGCCGGACCCGCTATCTGGCGCTCTACCTGCTCTCCGGCCTCGGCGGCAGCGCGCTGACCTATCTCCTCGCCGCGCCGAACCAGCCCTCGCTGGGCGCCTCCGGTGCGATCTTCGGCCTGCTCGGGGCGACGGCGGTGCTGCTGCGCCGGCTGAAGTACGACATGCGCCCGGTGATCGCGCTGCTCGTGCTCAACCTGATCTTCACCTTCACCTGGGCCAACATCGCCTGGGAGGCGCACGTCGGCGGCCTGGTGGCGGGCACGGTGGTGGCGTACGCAATGGTGCACGCGCCCCGCGGCAAGCGGCTGCTCGTCCAGCGGCTCACCTGCGCCGGAGTGCTCGCCGCGATCGTCGCCGTGGTCGTCGTCCGAACGCTGCAGCTCGCCTGAGCGACCCGCGTCACTCACACCAGTGGACGCACAGGTTGTCCACAACGAGTGCAGGATCTTGTGCACGCGGTGTGGGAACAGGTGTTCGCGGTGTGTGCACCCCCGCTGAGCTGCGTTTCTACCGGGAAACTCCTGGCCCCGCCATGGATACGCAGCGCTTGCGATCAGTCACACCGGCGTCAACCGGGAGGGGGTTATCCACAGATCTTCAGAGTTTTCCCCACTGTGGATGAGGGTGTGGATAACTCCTCGGAAAGCTCGGGGCAGAGCTTGACCGGCAGGCGCGGAGCCTGCCGGTCACAGGGCGGACGAGGCCGCCGCCACGGACGGGTCCGCCGCTACGGACGGGTCCGTCGCTTCCGCGGGCGGGCCCGCTACTTCCACTGGGTGGAGACCACGAACCCCGCGGCGATGAAGCCGAAGCCGACCACGATGTTCCAGTTCTTCAGGGACTCCACCGGCATGTCGCCGCTCGTCACGTAGAAGACGACGATCCAGGCCAGCCCGATCAGGAACATCGCCAGCATCAACGGTGCCACCCAGCGACGACCGGTGGTCAGCTTGATGTTCTGCTGCTTCACCGGCGGCGGCGTGAAGTCGTCTTTCTTGCGGATCCGTGACTTCGGCACGAGGGAACTCTCCTGTCGATGCGCTGCGTGACCGCGCTGGGATTTACACGGGGATGTCCGCCGGGGCGGGGAGCGCCGGGAGCGCTTCCTTCTCCCGGGCGTCCGTTAGCGTAGTGCTTCCGCGGCGTCGGAGAGGATAAGGGTACGTTGAGCAATTCTGCGGACTCCACCAGCCGGCCTGTCCGGCGGTTCCGTCCGGTACAGCTGTTGACCGGCGGCGTCTTCGCCCTGGCCGGCCTCATCTTCTGGATGAGCTTCAACACCGCCCAGGGGACCGACATCCGCACCGACGACTCCATGCTCCGCCTGTCGGACCTCATCCAGGAGCGCAGCCGCAAGAACGGCGACCTCGAGGAGAGCGCCGCGACCGCCCGCGCCCAGGTCGACGCCCTCGCCCGGCGCGACAACGGCAACACCTCGGCCGAGGACCGGCGGCTGACCGCCCTGGAGAACGCCGCCGGCACCCAGCGGCTCGGCGGACCGGGCCTGACCGTCACGCTCACCGACGCCCCGCCCAACGCCACCGCGAAGATCCCCGGCGTGCCGCAGCCGCAGCCCAACGACCTCGTCATCCACCAACAGGACCTGCAGGCGGTCGTCAACGCCCTCTGGCAGGGCGGCGCCAAGGGCATCCAGGTCATGGACCAGCGGCTCATCTCCACCAGCGCGCCGCGCTGCGTCGGCAACACCCTCATCCTGCAGGGCCGCGTCTACTCCCCGCCCTACAAGGTCACGGCGGTCGGCGACCGCGGCGCGCTGCGCAAGGCGCTGGGCGCCTCCCCCGCGATCCAGAACTACCTGCAGTACGTCAACGCCTACGGCCTCGGCTGGAAAATCGACCAGCACGACGCGGTGACTCTTCCCGGCTACTCGGGCACAGTGGACCTCCACTACGCCAAGCCCGTGCAGCAGTAGCCCGGGAAGGGGCCGCCCGTGGGGTTACGACTCGTCGTACGGACGCTCAGCGAACTGTGCCTCACCATCGGCACCCTGATCGTGCTCTTCGTGGTCTACGTCCTCTACTGGACCGGGGTCCGCGCCGACAGCGCCATGGAGAAGGAGATCGGCCGCCTCCAGGACAGCTGGGCGGCCGGCCCCGCGGCCACCGGCCCCCCGACCGGCACCGCCACCGCCACCGTTCCCGGCGAGCCGCCCGGTTCCGCCCCCGGCGCGCCGACGGACGACGGTCCCGCGCCGCGCGCCGAGCACAACGCCCCCGCCCCCGCGCCCGGCGCCACGGCACGCGCGCCCGGCGCCCCGGACGGCACCGGTACGCGCCCGGCGCCGCCCGCGCCCCGGGGCGGCCACCGCCCCGGCGCGCCCTTCGCCGTGATGTACGTCCCCCGCTTCGGCGCCGGCTGGGCCAAGCCCGTCCTCCAGGGCACCGGCACCGACGTGCTGAAGAGGGGCCTCGGCCATTACGAACGCACCGCGGGCCCGGGGGAGACGGGCAACTTCGCGGTCGCCGGCCACCGGCGCACCCACGGCGACCCCTTCAAGGACCTGCCCGACCTGCGCCCCGGCGACCCCGTGGTCATCAACGACGGGACGACCTGGTTCACCTACCGCGTCGACACCCGGCCGTACCGGACGCTGCCCACCGACACCGCCGTCATCGACCCGGTGCCGGCCGGCTCGGGGTACTCCGGACCCGGCCGTTACCTGACGCTGACGACCTGTGATCCCGAGTGGGGACACAGCCATCGGCTCATCGTCTGGGCCCGCCTGGAGGCCACCCGGCCCACCGCCGACGGCAGGCCCGCGGCTTTGCTCGGCTGACCCTCCCGCCCCGCCCGCCGCCCCGTACTCTGGTGCTGAAAACGACCAACCTCGGCGAGTGGGTAGGGCATGTACGTCTGGATCTGGCGTCATCTGCCGGGCAACGCATGGGTGAAGGCGCTGAGCTCGCTGGTGCTCGTGCTGGCGATCGTCTACGTCCTCTTCCAGTACGTCTTCCCCTGGGCGGAACCGCTCCTCCCGTTCAACGATGTGACGGTCGACAACGGCATGCCGGCAGGCCTGGTCGCGCCGGCCGGCAACGGAACGGCGGTGGCCCTGTGAGCGCGCGCATCCTCGTCGTGGACAACTACGACAGCTTCGTCTTCAACCTCGTCCAGTACCTCTACCAACTGGGCGCCGAGTGCGAGGTCCGCCGCAACGACGAGGTCGAGCCCGGCCACGCCCAGGACGGCTTCGACGGCGTGCTCCTCTCGCCCGGGCCGGGCGCGCCCGAGCAGGCGGGCGTCTGCATCGACATGGTCCGGCACTGCGCGAACACCGGCGTGCCGGTCTTCGGCGTGTGCCTGGGCATGCAGTCGATGGCGGTCGCCTACGGCGGCGTGGTGGACCGCGCCCCCGAGCTGCTGCACGGCAAGACCTCGCCGGTGACGCACGAGGGCAAGGGCGTCTTCCAGGGCCTCCCCTCGCCCTTCACGGCCACCCGCTACCACTCCCTGGCGGTGGACCGGCGGCGGTGGCCGGACGAGCTGGAGATCACCGCCTGGACGGCCCCCTCCGAGGCCTCCCCGGAGGGCCTCGTCATGGGCCTGCGCCACCGCGACCTGCCGGTCGAGGGCGTGCAGTTCCACCCCGAGTCGGTGCTCACCGAGTGGGGCCACCGGATGCTCGCCAACTGGCTGGGCGCCTGCGGTGACGCGGGGGCGGTGGACCGCTCGGCGGGGCTCGCCCCCGTCGTGGGCAAGGCCGGGGCGTGACGGCACTCCGGCCCGAACAGGACCCCCTGCTGGTCCCCCGACAGACCACCTACGGCACCTGTCTCTTATACAC
>KL569380.1:7060-14388 GCA_000715685.1 Streptomyces lilacinus | reverse complement strand
GCGCACCTCGCGGCGTCTCCCAGCCGCTGCCGCCCGAGGACGACCCGACGATGACGCTGCGCAGGATCGACCCCGCGCCGCCCGTCGTCACCGGAGGGCGCGCCGAGCGCCGCCGGGCCGCCCGGCGCGCCGCGCACGCCCGGCGCGACAGCCCCGGCGTGATCGTCAGCCGGGTGACCGGCGAACTCTTCATCACGCTGGGCGTGGTCATGCTGCTGTTCGTCGCCTACCAGCTGTGGTGGACGAACGTCATCGCCCAGCGACAGGCGGGCGGCGCCGCCAACAACCTGCGGCACAGCTGGGAGCAGGGCGGCGGCCCCGACCGGGACGCCGGGGAGTTCTCCCCCGGCCAGGGCTTCGCCATCGTCTACATCCCCAAGCTGGACGTGAAGGCGCCCATCGCGCAGGGCATCGGCAAGCAGAAGGTGCTCGACCGCGGCATGGTCGGCCACTACGCCGACGGCGCGCTCGCGACGGCGATGCCCTGGGACAAGCAGGGCAACTTCGCGCTGGCCGGGCACCGCAACACCCACGGCGAACCGTTCCGCTACGTCAACCGGCTGCAGCCCGGTGACAAGATCGTTGTGGAGACGAAGAACACCTTCTACACCTACGAGATGACAAGCCGTCTGGACCAGACGCCGCCGGCGAACGTCCGGGTCATCGACCCCGTACCGGCCGGCTCGGGCTTCACGCGCCCCGGTCGGTACATCACGCTGACGACCTGCACCCCCGAGTTCACCAGTACCTACCGCTTGATCGTGTGGGGCAAGATGGTCGACGAGCGGCCCCGGAGCAAGGGCAAGCCGGACGCGCTCGTCAACTGAGACACGCGAGAAACAGCGAAGCGGGGTACGAACGGCTGTGGCACGGACCGACCGCGTACGGGGGCGGATCGCCGCCACCGTCAGTGTCCTGGGCGAGCTGCTGATCACAGCAGGCGTGATCATGGCGCTCTTCGTCGCCTACTCGCTGTGGTGGACGAACGTGCTCGCCGACCGCGAGGCCCAGCGCCAGGGCAGCCACGTGCGCGACACGTGGGCGAAGTCCGCCTCCACCGGCCCGGGCGCGCTGGACACCAAGGACGGCATCGGCTTCCTGCACGTCCCCGCGATGCGCAACGGCGAGGTGCTGGTGAAGCCCGGCACCGGCACCAAGGTCCTCAACGAGGGCGTCGCGGGCTTCTACCGCGAGCCGGTGAAGGCGGCCATGCCGTGGGACCGGCAGGGCAACTTCACCCTGGCCGCCCACCGCGACGGGCACGGCGCGAAGTTCCACAACATCGACAAGGTGAAGGCCGGTGACGCGGTCGTCTTCGAGACCCGCGACCTCTGGTACGTCTACAAGGTCTTCGCGGACCTGAAGGAGACCTCCCGCTTCAACGTCGACGTCCTGGAGTCCGTGCCGAAGGAGTCCGGCAGGACGAAGCCGGGCCGCTACCTCACGCTGACGACCTGCACCCCGGTCTACACCTCCGACTACCGCTACGTCGTCTGGGCGGAGCTGCAGCGCACGGAGAAGGTCGACGCCAAGCGCACCCCGCCCAAGGAACTGCGCTGACGGCCGTATGACGCACGAAGCCCCGGCGTCCGATCTCGGATGCCGGGGCTTCGTCGCGAGGCCCTCAGACGGGCCGCTGATCAATACTCGCGGATCAGTACTCGCCGATCAGTGCTTGCGGCCGCCCGTCAGGCCGCCGAAGATGCCGCCGATGTCCTGGCCGCCGCCGGTGTTGCCGCCCGTGGTGGGGGGCACGCCGCCGACGGTGGTCAGGTTGACCGGGGTGTCCTTGGGCACCTGGGCGCCGGCGGGCGGGTCGGAGACCATCACCATGGCGTTGTCGTCCTGCGGGCCGGTGATGGCACCGACCTTCAGACCGGCGTCCGCCAGGGCCTTCTTGGCGTCCTTGAGCTTCATGTTGACCACGCCGGGCACGACCTTCTGGCCGCCGCCCTTGGACACGAACAGCGTGACCGTGGAGCCGGGACGGGCGGAGGTGTTGCCGTCGGGGCTCTGCCGGGTGACGGTGCCGGCCGGCTTGTCGGCGGAGTCCTCGTCCTCGCGGTTCACGACGAAGCCGAGGTCCTTGAGCTGCTTCTGGGCGTTCTCGAAGGTCTGGCCGACCACCGGGGGCACGGTCTTGGTCGCCGCCGGGGTGGCGACCGTGAGGGTGATCTCGGTGCCCTTCTCGGCCTTCTCGCCGCCGTCGGGGTCCTGCTTGACGACCACGCCGGCCGGGCGGTCCGACTCCTCCTGCTTCTGCGCGACCGCGAAGCCCTTGGCCTCGAGCTGGGCCTTGGCGTCGTCGAACTTCAGCCCGCGGACGTCCGGGACCTGGACCTTCTCCGCGCCCTTGGAGACGACGACCTTGACCTCGCCGTCCCGTTCGATCTTGGAGCCGCCCTTGGGGTCCTGGTCGCAGATCTTGCCCTTGGGCTGGTCGCAGAACTTCGACTCGCCCTCGGCGACCTTGAAGCCGCCGTTCACGCCGGCCCGCTGGGCCTCGGCCAGCTGGCCGGTGAGGCTCGGGACGGTGACCCGGGAGTTGTTGCCGCTGCCGCTGAAGAGCGACTTGCCGATGAAGATGGCCCCGACGAGCACCAGGACACCCGCGACGACCAGCAGGATCGTCGAGAGGTTGCTCTTCTTCCCGCCGCCGGCGCGGCGCCCGCCGTGGGAGCCGTCGTCGTAGCCGCCGTAGCCCCCGCCGTCGGCGACGGGCGGCATCATCGAGGTCTGGGCGACGCCGGGCTCGTGGGAGCGCAGCATGGTGGTCGGCTGGTCCTCGCCGTCGGCGGCCACGGGACGGCCCTCGAGGGCCGCCTCGATGTCGGCGCGCATCTCGTCGGCCGACTGGTAGCGGTAGTCCGGGTCCTTGGTCAGCGCCTTGAGGACGATGGCGTCCATCTCGGGCGTGATCTCGGGGTCGTGGATGCTCGGCGGGTTCGGCTCCTCCCGCACGTGCTGGTAGGCGACGGCCACCGGGGAGTCGCCGACGAACGGCGGCCGGACGGTCAGCAGCTCGTAGAGCAGGCAGCCGGTGGAGTAGAGGTCGGACCGCGCGTCGACCTGCTCGCCCTTGGCCTGCTCGGGCGAGAGGTACTGGGCGGTGCCGATGACGGCCGCGGTCTGCGTCATCGTCATGCCGGAGTCGCCCATGGCCCGGGCGATGCCGAAGTCCATGACCTTGACCTGGCCCGTGCGGGTCAGCATGACGTTGGCCGGCTTGATGTCGCGGTGGACGATGCCGGCCCGGTGGGAGTACTCCAGCGCCTGCAGGACGCCGATGGTCATCTCCAGCGACCGCTCGGGCAGCAGCTTGCGACCGGAGTGCAGCAGCTCGCGCAGCGTCGACCCGTCGACGTACTCCATGACGATGTACGGGATCGAGACCCCGTCCACGTAGTCCTCGCCGGTGTCGTACACGGCGACGATCGACGGGTGGTTGAGCGAGGCGGCCGACTGGGCCTCACGACGGAACCGGGCCTGGAAGGACGGGTCGCGGGCGAGGTCCACCCGCAGCGTCTTCACGGCGACGGTGCGGCCGAGCCGGGTGTCGTGCGCGAGGTAGACCTCGGCCATGCCACCGCGGCCGAGCACCGAGCCCAGCTCGTACCGGCCGCCGAGGCGACGCGGCTCTTCCATAGCTCCAGCCCTTCCGTGTTCCTGACCTCACCGACGTGGGTCCGGCGGTGTGCTGTCCGGCATACCGTACCCGGCGTGCGGGGCGCCTTCGGGGCGCCACCGTCACCCGATATAGGACCGGTACAGACGGAGACGGGGTTCGGCTGCGGTGAGTGAGCCGGATCACTTCTCCGTCTTGAGGACCGCCTCCATGACGCTCTTCGCGATGGGCGCGGCCAGGCGGCCACCGGCGATGTCGTCACGGGCGGTGTCCTCGTCGCCCTCGATGACGACGGCGACGGCGACCGGCGACCCATTGTCCGTCTTCGCGTAGGAGATGAACCACGCGTACGGGTTGCCGCTGTTGTCCACACCGTGCTGGGCGGTACCGGTCTTGCCGCCCACCTTGACGCCACCGATCTGGGCGTTGGTTCCCGTGCCCTTCTCGACCACCGTCTCCATGATGCTCTGGAGCTTGTGCGCGGTGTCCGCGGAGATCGGCTGGTCCATCTCCTTGGGCTGGTGGTGCTCGATGACGTTCAGGTTCGGGGCGCGCAGCTTGTCGACCATGTACGGCTCCATGAGCTTGCCGTTGTTGGCGACGGCCGCGGCCACCATGGCCATCTGCAGCGGCGTGGCGCGGTTGGAGGCCTGGCCGATGCCGGCCATGGCGTTCTGCGGACGGTTGTCCTTGGGGAAGATGCTGGGCACGGCGCGCACGGGCGTGTCGACCGGCTTGTTGAAGCCGAACTTCTCCGCCTGCTTCATCATCTTCTCGTTGCCGAGGTCCGCGCTGATCTTGCCGAAGACGGTGTTGCAGGAGTACTGCAGGGCCACCCGCAGCGAGGCCTCCTTGCAGGGGATGTTGCCCTCGTTCTTCAGCTCGATCCGGGTGTCCGGCAGGATCCACGGCAGCGGCGAGTCCGTCTTGGAGTCGACGTCCTTGTACAGGCCGTTCTCCAGCGCCGCGGCGGCGGTGACGACCTTGAAGGTCGAGCCCGGCGGGTAGGTCTGGCGCAGCGCCCGGTTGAGCATGGGCTGGTTCTTGTCGGCCTGCAGCTCCTTCCACGCCTTCTCGTCCTGCGCCCCGGCGATCTTCGAGGGGTCGTACGAGGGGGTGGAGGCCAGGGCGAGGATCTTGCCGGTGCGCGGGTCCAGGGCGGCGACGGCGCCCTTCTTGTCGCCGAGGCCCTTGAAGGCGGCCTCCTGGGCCTTGCTGTTGAGGGTGGTGATCACGTCACCGCCCTTCTTGCCCTTGCCGGTGATCATGTCGACCGTGCGGTTGAAGAACAGTCGGTCGTCGTCGCCCGTGAGGACCTTGTCCTCGAGCTTCTCGATCTGGTTGGCGTCGAACACCTGCGAGCTGTAGCCCGTGACCGGAGCCCACATCTCGCCGTTCTTGTAGGTGCGCTTGTACTTGAAGTCGATGCCGCCGGTCTCCTGGGAGCCGGTCACGGCCTGGCCGTCGACGATGATGTTGCCGCGCGGCTGGCTGTAGCGGGCGATGGTGACCCGGCGGTTGTGCTTGTCCGTCTTGAGCTCGTCGGCCTGGACGAACTGGATCCAGTTGTCCCGGATCATCAGGGCGAGGATGAGGAGACCGCAGAAGATGGCGATCCGGCGCACGGGCTTGTTCACGGGCGGACCACCTGGGTCATCTCGGCGTCGGGGGAGGGAGCGGGGGCGGGCGCGGGGCGGCGTGCGGTGTCGCTGATCTTGATGAGCACGGCGATGAGCGCCCAGTTGGCGATGACCGAGGAACCACCCTGCGCCATGAACGGCATGGTCATACCGGTCAGCGGGATGAGGCCCATGACACCGCCGGCGACCACGAAGACCTGGATGGCGAAGGCGCCGGACAGACCGGTGGCGAGCAGCTTGCCGAACGGGTCGCGGGCGGCCAGCGCGGTGCGTACGCCGCGCTCCACGATCAGGCCGTAGACCAGGAGTATGGCCATGACGCCGGCCAGGCCCAGCTCCTCGCCGACCGTGGCCAGGATGAAGTCGGAGTTGGCGGCGAAGCCGATGAGGTCCGAGTGGCCCTGGCCCCAGCCCGTGCCGAACACGCCGCCGGAGCCGAAGGCCATCAGCGCCTGCGCGATCTGGTCGGAGCTGCCGTCCTTGAACGCGTCGAAGGGGTGCAGCCAGGCGTCGACGCGCTGCTGGACGTGGTGCTCGAAGGTCGACACGGCGACCGCGCCGACGGCCGACATCAGCAGACCGAAGACGATCCAGCTGGTGCGCTCGGTCGCGACGTAGAGCATCACGACGAACATGCCGAAGAACAGCAGCGAGGTGCCGAGGTCGGTCTCGAAGACCAGGATCAGGATGGAGAACGCCCAGACCGCCAGGATCGGGCCGAGGTCACGGCCGCGCGGCAGGTACAGGCCCATGAAGCGGCGGCTGGCCAGGGCCAGGGCGTCACGTTTCACCATCAGATAGCCCGCGAAGAAGATCGCCAGGACGATCTTGGCGAACTCGCCCGGCTGGATCGAGGGGAGACCCGGGATGGTGATCCAGATGCGCGCGCCGAACTTCGCGGGGAAGAACATCGGGGCGACCAGCAGGATCAGCGCGACCACCATCGAGATGTAGGTGTAGCGCTGGAGGATGCGGTGATCCTTCAGGAAGATCAGCACGGCGATGAACAGCGCGATGCCCACGGCCGAGAGCATCAGCTGATTGGGCGCGCTGGCCTGGAAGAACTTTCGCGCCTGGAGCCGCGGCGACTGGTCGAGCCGCCAGATGATGACCAGGCCGATGCCGTTGAGGAAGGTGGCCATCGGCAGCAGGATCGGGTCCGCGTACGGGGCGAACTTCCGCACCACCAGGTGGCCGACGCCACCCAGCAGGCCGAGGCCGATGCCGTAGCCGAGCATGCCGGAGGGCATCTCGCCGTTGAGGGCGAGGCCCACGTTGGCGTACGCGAAGCACGGGATGAGCACGGCGAAGGCCAGCAGCGCGAGCTCGGTGTTGCGCCGGCTCGGCGGACCGACGGTGCTGATCGTCGTCGTGTTGGAGGTGTTCGGCATGGGTGAAATCGGTGACATGGCGGTGGTGGCCCCCTACGGCTTCACTGCTGAGCGCTGCTGCACTGCGGGACCAACTTCTGCTCTTCCTCGGTGAGGGTCGGCCCCGGGCTGGGGGCCGGGGTGGCCTGGGGGGCGGCGTCCTTGGCGGATTCCTTCACGGCTCCACCGGTGCGATCCGCGTTCTGCTTCTCGCTCTCGCGCTGCTGCTGTTGTTCCGCCTTGCGGCGCTCGCCCTCCTTCTTGCAGGCGCTGGCGAGCGTGCCGAGCTCCTTGGCCTTCTGGAGAGCCTGCTCCCGGCTGCCCACCGTGATCGTGTCCACGACACGGCTGCGCTGGTCGACCGGGAGGTACTTGAGTTCGATCTCGGGGTGGTCCTGGTAGAGGCTGCTCAGGCTCACCCACGCCAGGTCCTGGTTGATGCCCTGGTAGACCGCCACGTGGTCGTTGTCCTTCGCGCCCACGTAGTACTGCGTCTGGGTCCACTCGTAGCCGCCGTAGAGACCGCCGCCGACCACGCCCAGCGCGAGCGCGATGATCAGCGAGCGCTTGAGCCACCGGCCCTTGCGACGAGGTTTGACGAAGTCCTCGTCGGTGAACGGACCGAAGCCGGCGTCCGGCACGCCCATGTCCATGTCGCCGCTGCCGGGCGGGCCGAAGCCTGTCTCTTATACA
>KL569380.1:3799-6811 GCA_000715685.1 Streptomyces lilacinus | reverse complement strand
CGGTTGGCCCGGGCGTGCTCGGCGGCCCGGCCGGCCGGGGTGCGCATGGCGCCCTCGTCGCCGAGCGGCACCTGGTTCTCGGCGACGGCGCCGACGATCACGGGCGTGTCGTTGAACTGATTGGCGAGGGTGTCACCGCCGTCGACGTCGAGGACGTCGGCGACGATGCAGGTGATGTTGTCGGGGCCGCCGCCGCGCAGGGCGAGCTGGATCAGCTCCTGGACCGTCTCGTGCGGGCCCTGGTAGCTGGCGAGGGTCTCCTCCATCGTCTGGTGGCTGACGACGCCGGAGAGCCCGTCGGAGCAGATCAGATAGCGGTCGCCGGCCCGCACCTCGCGGATCGACAGGTCCGGCTCGACGTGGTCGCCGCTGCCCAGCGCGCGCATCAGCAGGGAGCGCTGCGGGTGGGTGGTGGCCTCTTCCTCGGTGATCCGGCCCTCGTCGACCAGACGCTGCACCCAGGTGTGGTCCTGGGTGATCTGGGTGAGGACGCCGTCGCGCAGCAGGTAGGCGCGGGAGTCGCCGACGTGCACGAGGCCGAGCCGCTGCCCGGTCCACAGCAGGGCGGTCAGCGTGGTGCCCATGCCCTCGAGCTGCGGGTCCTCCTCGACCATGGCGCGCAGCTGGTCGTTGGCCCGCTGCACGGCGCTGCCGAGGGAGGTGAGGATGTCGGAGCCCGGGACGTCGTCGTCGAGCGTGACCAGAGTGGAGATCACCTCGGAGGAGGCGACCTCGCCGGCGGCCTGGCCGCCCATGCCGTCGGCGATGGCGAGCAGTCGGGGGCCGGCGTAACCGGAGTCCTCGTTGCCCTCCCGGATCATGCCCTTGTGCGATCCGGCGGCGAAACGCAGTGACAGACTCATGCGCACCTCGCCCGTCGGCTCCGGGTACAGCCCCTTCCCAGCCACGCTGCCCACCCTCCGGTCGTCATGGTCCTACTACTTCCGCAGCTCGATGACGGTCTTGCCGATGCGGATCGGCGCGCCGAGCGGAATCGGGGTCGGAGTGGTCAGCCGGGTTCGGTCGAGGTAGGTGCCGTTGGTCGACCCGAGGTCCTCGACGATCCACTGGCCGTCGCGGTCGGGGTAGATCCTGGCATGCCGGCTGGAGGCGTAGTCGTCGTCCAGCACGATCGTCGAGTCGTGCGCGCGGCCGAGGGAGATCGTCTGGCCCTGGAGGGCCACCGTGGTGCCGGTGAGGGAGCCTTCGGAGACCACCAGCTTGGTGGGCGCGCCGCGCCGGCCGCGGTCCGCGCGGCGGCCTGTCTCTTATACACATGCGCTGGGTCACGCGGGTCCCGAACAGATCGCTGCGGATGACCTGTA
Organism: Streptomyces lilacinus; assembly: GCA_000715685.1. GTDB lineage: Bacteria > Actinomycetota > Actinomycetes > Streptomycetales > Streptomycetaceae > Streptomyces > Streptomyces lilacinus. Next base: position 5,486 of record KL569380.1, on the reverse strand, counting down.
CGGCCACGATGACGAACAGCCACAGTACGGCGAGGAAACCCAACCGCATGACCGTGAGGGTCAGCTCTGACATTGCCCCCGCTTCACCCTTCGGCTTGCCGATAAACGATGGTGGTGCTGCCCACGACGATGCGTGAGCCGTCGCGGAGCGTAGCGCGCGTGGTGTGCTGTCCGTCCACCACGATGCCGTTGGTCGACCCCAGGTCCTGGATCGTCGCGGGGGTGCCGACCCGGATTTCGCAGTGCCGGCGGGAGACGCCGGGGTCGTCGATGCGTACGTCCGCTTCCGTGCTGCGGCCCAGCACCAGGGTGGGCCGCGAGATCTGGTGACGGGTGCCGTTGATCTCGATCCAGCGGCGCGTCTGCGCGCCGGCCACGGGACCGGGCCCCGGGCCGCCGGTGCGCGGCAGGGGACGGGCGCCGGGCGGCGGCGTGGAGGGCATGGGCGGTGCGCCGGCGGGCTGCGGCGGGTAGCCACCGCCCTGGGTGGGCGCGGCACCCGTGCCGTGCGGCGCGGGCTGCCGACCGTGCGGGTCCTGCGACTCGCTGGCGGCGAGCGTGCGGCTGCGCACCCGGTACAGACCGGTGTCGAGATCGTCGGCCTTCTCCAGGTGGACCTTGATGGTCCCCATGAAGGTGTACCGCTGCTGCTTGGCGTAGTCGCGGACCATGCCGGACAGCTCGTCGCCGAGCTGGCCCGAGTACGGGCTGAGCCGCTCGAAGTCCGGGGCGCTCAGCTCCACGATGAAGTCGTTGGGGACGACGGTGCGATCACGGTTCCAGATGGTGGCGTTGTTGTCGCACTCCCGCTGGAGTGCGCCGGCGATCTCGACCGGCTGCACTTCGGACTTGAACACCTTGGCGAAGGTGCCGTTCACGAGACCCTCGAGTCGCTGCTCGAAGCGCTTCAGTACTCCCACGGGGCACCTCCTTCCCTCAGTGACGTCTCTGATGCTCAGTGTCGTTCCTGATACTGCTTACTGATCGTATCCACGCGTCGGGAAAACAGCTGGTTCCCCTTCGACGCCAGGAGTGACGAGTGTCGCCTTCGCGCGGCCGCCTACGGGGGATCGTAGAGGCGGCCCGAGGCCAGTGTCCCGCAACCGGAGCCCTCCCCGCGGCCCCCTCGGGCGCCGGCCGGGGACGACGAGTGTGAAGGCACCCTCCGGGGCGTGCTAATGTTCTGCATGTCGGAAGGCCGACGGACACGAACCGGGCGGAAACGCCGGGGAAACGGTCGGAAAGCCAGAAGACGCACCCATGCGCGGGTGGCGGAATAGGCAGACGCGCTGGATTCAGGTTCCAGTGCCCGAAAGGGCGTGGGGGTTCAACTCCCCCCTCGCGCACCATCGCTCCCCAGGTCTTCGGACCTGGGGAGCTTTGTTTTGTCCCCGTGCCTTCTTGTCCCCTCTTTTCTGCATCTTGTCCGCGCCCCGTCGTCGCCCGGCGCCCGCGCTGTGAGATGCGGCACCCCGATCCTCCTCGTACGTCGACGCGGCACCCGTACGCCTCCTCCCGGCCGACGCGGGGCGGTACGGTCGGGGGCAGTTGACGCCGAAGGGGGAGGTGGCGCCGCGATGTCGCGACTGCCGTACGTACCGGGGTTCGCGCAGCCGGCGGCGCGGGGTGCCGCCCGCACGGCGGGCAAGGCGGTGGGCAAGGCGCTGCGCGCCGACGTGCCCCGGTC
>KL569380.1:1559-3522 GCA_000715685.1 Streptomyces lilacinus | reverse complement strand
GTGGAAGCCCGCCGCCGGCCGGCCGGGCGCGGTGGAGAGCGTCGAGGCGGCGAACGCCGGGCGGCTGCCCGAGCTCACCCCGATACGGGTCGGGCGCATGGCGGCGTCCCCGTTCGCCTTCCTGCGCGGCTCGGCGGGGCTGATGGGCTTCGACCTCGTGGACACGGCCGTCACCGGCGTGGGCGCCCAGCTCTGCGGCGACGCGCACGCCGCCAATTTCGGGCTCTACGGCGACGCCCGCGGCGAGCTGATCATCGACCTCAACGACTTCGACGAGACGCTGTACGGGCCCTGGGAGTGGGACGTGAAGCGGCTCGCGGCCTCGCTGGTGCTGGCCGGGCGGGAGGCCGGGGCCGACGAGCTCACCTGCCGGGCCGCGGCGCGCGACGCCGTGGGCGCCTACCGGCACACCATGCGGCTGCTGGCCCGGATACCGGCGATCGAGGCGTGGAACGCCATTGCCGACGAAGAGCTCGTTTCGCACGCCGACGCCCACCAACTGGTGGGGACGCTGGAGCGGGTCGGGGAGAAGGCCCGCCGGAACACGAGCGCGCGCTTCGCCGCCAAGGCGACGGAGAAGGACGGGCAGGGCGGCCGCCGGTTCCTCGAGGCGCCGCCGGTGCTGCGCCGGATCCCGGACCGGGAGGCCGCGGCGGTCGCGGCGGCGCTGGGCGAGTACCTGCGCACGCTGCCGGAGGACATGGTGCCGCTGCTGGCGCGCTACGAGATACAGGACGTGGCGTTCCGCATCGTCGGCACGGGCAGCGTCGGGCTGCGGTCGTACGTCGTGCTGCTGCTGGACCACCGGAACGAGGCGCTCGTGCTGCAGGTGAAGGAGGCCCGGCCCTCCGTCCTGCTGCCGTACGCCGACAAGGCGGGCTTCACCGGGCCGGCGGCCGGGCACGAGGGGCGGCGCGTGGTGCTGGGACAGAAGTCGATGCAGGTCGTCAGCGACGTGCTGCTGGGCTGGACGACGGTCGAGGGACGCCCGTACCAGGTCCGGCAGTTCCGCAACCGCAAGGGGAGCGTGGACCCGGCGGCCCTGGCCCCCGGCGAGCTCGACGACTACGGCCGGATGACGGGCGCGCTGCTGGCGCGGGCGCACGCGCACAGCGCCGACCCGCTGCTGATCGCCGGCTACTGCGGCAAGAACGAGGAGCTGGACGAGGCGATCGCCGCGTTCGCGGTCGCGTACGCGGACCGCACGGAGGCGGACCACGCGGAGCTGACGGCGGCGGTGCGGAGCGCCGAGACCGGCGTCTAGCCGGGGCGGGGCCGGGGCGATTCGGCACCTCTGGGGTCACCTGCTGGGGGCCGAGCGGTGCCGCGGTGGGAACGACACCTCGTACCCTGGGCGGGTGATGAATCCGGAAGGCGATGTTTCCGAGGAGCTCCGCGCGGAGGAAGCCGGCACCGAGCGGCTCGCGCAGGCGGTGCGGGCGGCCGAGCAGGCGCTGATCGAGTTCGAGATCGCGGTGGAGACCTTCCGGGTCGAGGTGGAGAACTTCTCCCGCCTGCACCACCAGCGGCTCGGTCCCCTCTACTCCCGCCTCGACGAGCTGGACGCACGGATCGCGGAGGCCGTCGCGGCCCGCACGGGCGACGCCGAGGACCTGCGGCGCGCGCGGGAGGCGCGGGCCCTGGTGCAGCCGATGCCGGGGGTGGAGGAGCTCTTCGGCGGGTGGATGGACGGCGAGGGGCTCTCGCCGGAGGCCACGGCCATGCTCACCGAGCAGCCCGTGCGCCCGCCGAAGCGGGTGCGGCCCAGCGACGAGGCCCGCAAGGCCTTCCGCGAGCTGGTCCGCAAGGCCCACCCGGACCTCGCGGCCGACGAGGCCGACCGCCGGCGGCGCGAGGCCTTCATCGTGCGGGTGAACGCCGCCTACGCGGACGGCGACGAGGCGCTGCTGCGCGAGCTGGCGGCGGAGTGGGCGGCGGGCCCGGTGCCCGCGGAGCGGCGGCC
>KL569380.1:0-1304 GCA_000715685.1 Streptomyces lilacinus | reverse complement strand
GAGCCGCAGCGAGGAGCTGTACGCGCGGCTGGAGTGGCTGGCCGACCGCAAGGAGATGCTGTCGGTGGTGGCCGCCGAACTGGAGGCCTCCGCGATCGGCGCGATGATCAAGATGGCGCCGGAGGACCCGGACGGGCTGCTGGCGGAGATCGGCGACGGGCTGCTGGCCCAGATCGCCGAGCGGGAGGCCCATCTGGCCTCGCTGGTCGGGTAGCGTCGGGGACATGGTTTTTGGTTCCGCGGTTCCCACGGTCGGCGTGGACGCCCTGTCGTCCGAGGATTTCCTGCTGGACGTGCGCGAGCACGACGAGTGGCAGGCGGGGCACGCCGAGGGCGCGCTGCACATCCCGATGAGCGAGTTCGTGGCGCGCTTCGGCGAGCTGACGGAGAAGGCGCCCGGCGGCGGGCGGATCAACGTCATCTGCCGCTCCGGCGGCCGCTCCGCGCAGGTCACCGCCTATCTGGTGCAGCAGGGCCTGGACGCGGTGAACGTCGACGGCGGGATGCAGCACTGGGAGGCCGCCGGCCGCCCGGTCGTGGGCGCGGACGGCGCCCCGGGGGCCGTGATCTAGCCGGCGCCCTCTTTACGCGCTTTACGCGAGGGGGTGGGCGGCCAGCAGGTCGCCCAGGGCCTCCTCGTGGGCGGCGGCCGGGCCGAGCGAGAGCTCGAGCTGCTTCGCCCAGGCGTGATAGCGGTGCAGGGCGTACTCGGTGTCCGCGCCGAAGCCTCCGTGCAGGTGCTGGGCGGTCTGGACGACGCGGCGCACTCCCTCCGAGGCCCACACCTTGGCCACCGCGATGTCCGCGGCGGCCGGCAGCGCGCCCGCCGCGCCGCTCTCGAGGCGCCAGGCGGCCTGCCAGAGCGTGGCCTCCATCGCGCGCAGGTCGATGTAGCGGTCGGCGCACTGGACGGCGACGGCCTGGAACGTGGCGAGCGGAAAGCCGAACTGCTCGCGCTTGCCGGTGTACGTGCTGGTCATGCGGGCCGCCGCTTCGCCGAGCCCCAGCGCGAGGGCGCAGGTCCCCACGATCAGCACATCGCGCAACGACTCCCAGGCGCCCTCTGCCGTGATCAGCTCGTCGGGGGTGACGCGGACGGAGTCCAGGGTCGCCTCGGCGTAGCGCTCGCCGTTGGTGGAGACCTGGTCGGCGAGGTGGATGCCGGGCCGGGCGGGCGGGAGCAGGGCGAGGACCGTACGGCCGTCGTGGGTGCGGCCGGGGAGCAGGATCCGGTCGGCGCTGCGGGCCCAGGGCGGCCTGTCTCTTATACACATCTCTGATGGCGCGAGGGAGGCGTGTAGATC
>KL569379.1:39090-44013 GCA_000715685.1 Streptomyces lilacinus | reverse complement strand
CGTCGCTCATGGGGGCGTTCGGGCGGGTCATGCCGCACCGTCCACGGTTTTGGTGCGTTCGCGGCCCGTGGCGCACCAGCCGTGAACGTCGCATGCACGGCAGTCGGTCCCGGAGGAGGGCGCGGCCTGATAGCCGCGGTCGGCGGCCCAGTCGGCAACGAGCTCGCGGAGCAGCGCACGGGCACGGTCGACGGTACGCGAGTCGTGCGGGTCGAGCTCTTCGAGGCGGGCACCGTCGGGTCGCAGCACCTCCAGTTCGATGCGGGAGCGGAGGGCGTCGCCGCCGAGGACGCCTCCTTCGACAAGGAGGACGGCGAGAGCCAGCTGTGGGTACTGCCGCATCAGCCCTCCGGCGTGGGTGTAGGTGCTCGCGGTCGTCTTGGTCTCGCGGACCACCACGCCACCCCGGTCGGTGTGGACCAGGTCGCAGTCCTGTCTCTTATACGATGTGTATAAGAGACAGCGGTTCGACCGTCTCGTGATCGGCCAGTCCGTCGAAGGGGCAGTGGGCCCGGTGCTGGTGGAGCATGGCGAGGGCTTCGTACTGCTCGTCGGCCGTGAGACCAGGTAGGTGCTCGGGGAGGGGCACCGCACGGCAGGATCCACGGGCGGGATCTGCATGCCGCTCGTTCAGCCAGGCGTCAACAGCCCGTCCCCGGCGGATGGCGGCGCTCTCAGTGCGTCCGTCGCGGAGCTTGAGTACGCGGGTGGCGTGGTACTGCTCGGCACAAGTTCCGTAAGCCCGCAGGTCGCTGACGGAAAGACTGCGGCGCTTCCGAGGAGTGGCGGCCACGCCGAGGAGTCCCGGAACCCGGGGGAGGGCCACGCAGTCGGGCAGTCCCACGCAACGGACGCAGTCGGCGCTCGGGCGGGCCTCGGTGGCGTCGGCGAGGTCGGCCATCGAGGCAGCGACCTCGGCTCTCAGATAGCGCTGTTCGGTCTCCTCAGCCGTCCAGTCGGCGAGTGTCTCCGTACGTCCGTCGGCGAGCCCTACTCCGATCACACGGATCCGCTCCGGCCGGACGTGAGGTCCGGGGAGGGGAGTGGAAGGGGCGCCGAACGGCGTCAGGGAGGGGGCGCCGGTCAGTAGGACGTGGGCGACCGCCGCGATCTCTACCGCCGGCCTGTCCCGCTTCACGGTGCCCAGGGACGGAATCCAGATCTCGCGTACGCGCCCGTCCTGCGAGGCGTACCCTCGCCCCCACACGGTGCGTTCGTACTGCGTCACCCCACGGGCATCCGGCTGCGCGAGCTTTTTGCTCCCGGCGACCCAGGCAGGGGCGACTGGCAGGAGGGGGGACTGGTTTGCCGCGCCCCGCGCAGCTTCCTGCTCCGTCCTGGCGGTTAGGTAGTGGCGGGCGGCCTCGCTGGCCCAGGCGACATGGACTGGGGTGCACCTGCGGAAATTCGCCGGATCCGCCGCAGCCTCGACGAGGCTCCGGCCGCCGTGTTCGACAGCGTCGAGGAGAGCGAAGAACGGCTTGAAGGAGAAGTCCTCGACCGGCTTGGCAGGGAGCCGTCCCGGCGCCTTGACCAGGGCCCTGGCCCGCAGCGCGCGGCCCAGGGGGCAACCGGCAGGGTCGGGCCGAACCAGCGAGGCACCGATCCGCAGCAGAGTGCTGTCCCCGATGGAGTGTGGCGGCTTGCGGAACGCGGTCATGGGCCGCTCCTCGTGGCTGGTCGTCGGATGGTCCCTCGGTCGACTCTGGAAGAACCATGGCGCGGTGCTGTGAACAAAGTCAAGCGATGCCATGAGGGTGCGTCAGTCTCCGCTACTCTGTGCCTCGGTCTGGATCACCCAGGAACGGGGAGGCGTCCACGTGGAGCGCGGAAAGATCGTTGATGGACGTTTCCGGATCGACGGAACCCCGTCCGTAGGCGGGATGGGTGCGGTATGTCGTGCGACCGACCTGACGGACAACTCCGTTGTCGCCGTCAAGTTCCTCATTCCCGACGCCGCGAGGTCCGCCCTGGACGGCTGGAGCGTCGAGCCGACGCTCACGGAGTTGCGGCGCTTCGAGCGAGAGATTCGTTTGTACGACCGTCTGGGTGGTGAAGGCGTCCCGTTCCTGGTGCACCACGGCCGTTTCCGGCGCCGCCCCTATCTGGTGATGCAGTACATCGAGGGAACTGACCTGCGGAAATACCTGAATACGAACCGCAGGCACGTCGGAGTGGCGGTCTCCGTCGCTGTCCAGATCCTGGGGACCCTGGCCCGAGTACATGAAGCGGACACGGTGCACCGTGACGTCAAGCCCCACAACATCCTCTTGGAGAATGCCACCGGTCGTGCCTACCTGGGTGACTTCGGCATCGCCCTGCTCACCGATCACGACGCGACCCGGTACACCGAGGGGCAGACCCCGGGCACGATGGGGTACAAGGCTCCGGAGGTCCTCGACGGGGAGGAGAACCCCACGGGTGCGGCGGATGTCTATGCCGTAGCCTGCCTGTTCTTCGAACTGGCGGCAGGCCGGCCAGTCTTCGTCCACCCGGCAAGTGACATCCAGATGGCGCAGGCCCATTTGCATGAACCACCGCCCTGTCTCGACCGGGTTCTGCCTGGCTTCCCCTCCCAGTTGGCAGACCTGGTCGACTGGATGCTCGCCAAGGACCCTGCTCGGCGTCCTTCCGCGCGCAGTGCCGCCGAGGCGTTGCGGCCGTACCTGCCCCAGCCCGACGACCCCGAGCCGGACCCGGCGGTCTACCCCGACCTCACTCTTCCCTTCCGGCGGCCGGCACCTTTGGTTCATCACGAGCCGAGGCGCGCCGCACGTCAGGGGGGCCGCTCCCGGCTTCGGCGCCCCGGGGGTGCAGTCGACCGGGACGGCCTCAAGCACGCTCTCGCCACGGCGTACGACGAGATCCACGGTGCCGGCTCAGTGCCGGGTCCGGTGGCCGAGCGGCTGACGGAGTTGCTTTCTCCGGCACAGAGGCGCTGGGGAGTGTTCGATTCCGATGTGCTCACGGCGCGCGTCCTCGTCGCTGACCGGGAGCGGATCCATCATGAAGGAGTTGGCGCGGACAAGCGGTACCGGGACGTCGTCCGTGACCTGAGGGGTGTGGCTCAGCCCGGCGAGCCGGCGTTCGCGGCGCTACTTGCGGCCCGCCTGGGGTTGGTGGAATGCCGAGTGTCGTTGCCGGGCCAACGGGACGAGGCTCTCGCCGAGTGGGCGCGGTGCGCGGCGCAGGTCTGGAGTGCACCTGTGGACGGACTCCTCGGGCAGCGCCACCTGCTGTCGCTCATCCGCGAGCTCGGTGCGTTCATGGCCGAGTGCCCGGAGAGGGACTGCTCGCACTCCGAATGTCGTCCGCCGGAACTGATCGAAGTCGTCCTGAACGACTTGCCGGAGGCAGGTCAGGGCTGAGTCGACGCTCAGCGATACTCCAGGCGACCCGTCGCCAGGAGCGCGGACAGCCCGTCGCTCAGCTCTCGTCCGACGCCCCCCAATTCTGCGAGTGCCTTTTCCATCTCGACCAGCTTCCTGTGTACTTGGCCGTACGCCTGCTGTTCCTCCAGCGGCAGCCGCAGCGCGTGGAGTCGGCGGACGTCAACCCGCGAGGTGTTCGAAGCGTGGGTACCGGCTCGCCTGGCATTCGACCTCTCCCGCAAGCAGGCGGCTAGGAACCACGGGTCGAGGCGTTCTGGATCGACTCGGAGGCGGTACACGTGGTGGCCCAGAGCTCGCGGAGCGGCCGTCTCGACCCATGCGTCGAAGCCGTGTGCGGTCGCTACGACGACCACGTCACCGAACGACGTCAGCGGGAACAGGCTGTCCTGATCCGCTTGTTCGGCGGCAGCCCGGTCGATCCACTGCTGTTCTTCCGGGCCGATCGCGACGATGCCTGTGACCAGTCCGACCCCGTCGTCCGGGACGTCGCCCCGCCGTACCGTTTCCTCCGGCAAGGCGACGCCGGAGAGGATGCTGAGGGCCTTCGCCCGTTCCAGTTCGGCGACGCTCACGGTCCCCAGACTGACGGTGCCCTGCACCGCAGAGAGTTCGCGCAGGGACCTCCCCGCGTCCTGGGTGGCGAGCAGCCCCTTCTCGTACCGGGTCCACAGGCGCCGCAGGTCCACCGGCCTCGTCGGTCCAGCGGCCGCGGCGTGCCGGGCCGGAGTGAGGTCGGTTTCCTCACCGAGCAGGTCGGTCACTGGAACGGACACGCTGCCAGGCCCTTCACCGCCCTGAAGTGCGTTGAGGATCCGGTCTCCTATCGCATCCCAGTCGATGGCCGGCAGGCGGGAGGCCGAGACTGTGGATGGCGTGTGGCGGCAGTCCGACGTGTCGACCAGGACCACCGAGTCTTGGGAGCGCGGCGCGGGCGCGACGAGGACCCACAGGTGGAGTCCGATTCCGTAGGGCGGCGCGGCCCCGGCCGGCAGAGCGACCACTGCGCGGATCACTCCAGCCCGGAGCAGGCCTGCACGGATGCGCCTCCCGGCGCGGCGGGCGGCCACCCCCGGAGGCAGGAGGACCACGGCCACACCGCCGTGCCCGGTGACGCCGGGGCCCTTCCCTTCATCCAGCATGGAGACGACGTGTTGTACCCATGCGAGTTCTGATTCCGTGCGAGGCGGTTGTCCGTACGTCCAGCGCCGGTCCGTGGCGAGTTCCGTGTGGCCCCAGTCGCGTTCGTTGGCGGGCGGATTGCAGAGTACGACGTCGACCGGTTCGGACGGCGGGCGGAAGGTGTCCCGCAGCGAGTCCATGGCGGTGACCGAGACCAACGCCTGCTGTCCGGCCTCCAGGATCAGCCTGGCGTCGGCGATCGAGGACAGAACCGGGTCGCCATCGTTCCCCAGGAGCCCAAGAGGGCGGAGGTCGCTCCCCGCTTCTGGCTCGGACCATCGGCGCGCCGCGGCGAGCAGCAGCGTGCCGGTGCCGCAGGCGGGATCGGCCACCGTCCGCACCGGCCCCGCCC
>KL569379.1:38553-38824 GCA_000715685.1 Streptomyces lilacinus | reverse complement strand
CCCCGCCCCGCGCGCCGCAGCCGCGATGGCAGCCATAAGGGTGGCGAGCGGGGCCGGCGTGGTTGCGATCTGCCGGACGTGCGTGCCAAGCCACCGGTCGAGCAGGAACCGGAAGGTCTCGACTCCGCCCTCGGTGCCAGCCATGCGCACGGCCTCGTCCACGAGCGCCTGCTCCGCCGGGTCCAGCGCTACATCCGGCTCTGTGCGGCCGGTCACCAACTCCCCGTCAGCCGCCGAGGCACTAGCGAGTCGTGCGCCGACACCCGCGACC
>KL569379.1:36198-38245 GCA_000715685.1 Streptomyces lilacinus | reverse complement strand
TCCAGCGGACCGGCGGTCGCCGCGATCTTGTCGTTCTGCTTCAGCCATTCCTCGACAGCCTCGAGGGCGAACTGCGGGCTGGCGTCGGTGCCGCCGACGGGCTCGGGGAAGTCAGGGTGCCTGCGCCGCCAGTTGCTCACCGCTGCGCGACCTACCCCCGCGAGGCGGGCGATCGCCGCCAGGGTCACCGACACTTGATCCGTACGTTGGGCCATCTCGCTCCTCCCGGAACGCCAGGTGCCGACAGCCGTCCCGCATGAGCAAGAAACCGGCACGTAGTCTGTAGCTTGACTGTGCTTTCAGTGTATCGATCCAGGGTGCCGGGCACATCTACCGGATCCGGTGTTCCGACTCACCCGCTCGCTGTGTGTGACCTTTTCCCATAAGCGTGTACGGGATGAAGGGGAGACACCGCTGAGTGGTCGGCAGGTGTCCTGGAACCGGCGCAGACTGCGATCTTGGACAGCGCCACGCCAGCCGCCGTTCGGTCGAGCGCCTGCCGCGCGGTGCCCCGACCTCTGCGGTCTGTGGGGTGCCACTCGTTCACCGGCTTCGCCCGTGCACCAACGAGCGGTGATCGCTCAGGCTGTCGTGTTCATCGCCGGTCAGGTCGGCGACCGGGAGGGTGGTGGGCGGCAAGCAGTCGGGTGCTGCCACGCAGATGCTGGCCAGGGCGTGGGTCCAGGGGAGCGATAGGTAGGCGCTTGACACGATGCAGGGTCACCACCGCTCGGCCTGCTGACGAACAAACCAGAGGTCTGGGAACCCCTTTCGGTGCTGATGGCCGATGATGGTGCTGGTGGTGTGTGACGGGAGATTCTGGCCGAAGCGAGGGACCACGAACGAGCCGGTTCTGTCCCCGTACCTCAGTTCCGTCTGCCAGGCTCGGAGGCGTGACGTACGTAGTGACGGCAGACATCTGTAGCCCGGAAGGCGCGTCGGCGATGGATCCGCTGCAGCGTGCCGGAGCCGCGGCGCTGATCGAGAACGGCTTCGCCTCGATCGACGGCATCGAGGGACCAGACGGCATGGAGGTGGACCTCCTCGACACGATCGTGGCCGTACACCCGAGCGGGGCAGTGCTCAAGGTGTTCGTCGACGCCGAGGCGCTCGAGTTCGCGGAGGACGCGGTCCGGGAAGTGGTGGGCGAGGTGCTGATGCGGTCCGAACTGCTCGCGGACTGGGAGGTGAAACGCTGCGAGGTCGACCTGCATCCGGAGCTCGCCCAGGAGAGCCTCACCGGGGCTGACGGCCCCGACGTTCCGCCAGGCGATCCCGCGGCTCGGAAAGCACGTCATTCCGAACCACTCCCAGCTGTCGAGGGAAGCGAATACGACGCTCAGGCGAAGGCCGAGGAAGTGCGTGCCCGGATGCTCGTATTGGCAGACGAGCTGCGTTCCTTCCCGCCCGTCATGTTTGGTGTACCCGATGACCTCGAGGGCGAGGACCTCAACGATTGGGACTTCGTCGTATCGCTCGAGGACGCTCGCTTGGCTGCCGGCGCCCTGGTCTACGCCATCGATGTCCTGATCGACGAGTTGTTCGATGACGTGCACACCCTGGAAGGGGAGGAGAGCACAGTCGGGGAGTGCGACGGCCCCCTGTGGCACCTGGAGGACCTGCCCGAGAGGTACGTCCTGCAGTACGACACCCGATTCGCCCGCCGCTTCCTGGTGACAGTGATCGCCATGACCACCCGGTTCACGGCCGGGAACTTCGGCCAGCTGAGTTGCATAGCCGAAGAGCTGGCCCTGAGACTGCTGCTGCGTCAGGCGAATGCGAACCTCGAGCTGTTCGGACTCCTCGACGAGGGCGTTTCGGCTGCCCTCGCGACCTTCGCCGACAGCGTGTACGAGGACATGGACCACGAGTGGCTGTACGACGATTCGATGGACGGCATCGATGAGAGCGTGGTCGGCTCCACCCTGGGGGTGGTGCCCATGTCGTTCGATGCTTGGTTCACCCCGTTCAATGAGGGCAGGTACGTGCACCCGTCGGCGGCAGACGAACCGGGTGCTTCAGCGGGAGCCGTATCGTCCTAGTCAGG
>KL569379.1:33172-35948 GCA_000715685.1 Streptomyces lilacinus | reverse complement strand
ATGTGTATAAGAGACAGGTCCTAGTCAGGGCGATGACGCCGTCGTCCGTGGCGGTGCTGTTCCGGCCTGGAGTCACGTGTCGACGTCCCGGGCGTCCAGCCGCAGGGCCAGGGGATGGCCCCGGGTGGCGAGGGCCGCCGTCACGCGCCGAACAGCACCGTCCACGCCTTCGTGCTCCCAGATGCGGAGTGGTAGCCAGCCCAGGAGCGCGAGGTGCGCGTCGGTCTCCTCGTCCCGGTGAACGTTGGTGTCGAACTTCCTGCGCCACCACTCGGAGTTGTGCTTCGGAGCGTGCTGATGTGTCGGGCAAGCGTGCCAGAAGCACCCTTGGACGAACACCGCCGTCCGCCAGCGTGTGAAGGTGACGTCAGCGCGCCGACGCGGCATTCCTGGGATCGGCAGGTCCACGCGGTAACGGAAGCCCAACGCGTGAAGGGCGCGGCGCAGCGCCAGCTCCGGCGCAGTGTCCCTGTTGCGTTGGGCGGTCATCACCTTCCGGACGTTGGCGTCCCGCGGCGCTGGCACGCCCCTACGACTGCCTCTTGTTTCCACCTCCGGACAACTGCGCAGCGTTCATTCGGTAACCCCGCAGGGTCGCGCTCCCTGCCTGGTCGGGGTGGCGGCCGCCGCACCGCTGCCGTGGCGTGTCAATTCGAGCCAACGCAACAAGAGCGACGCGCTACAAGGGGCCCTCAGTGAGCTGACCCCTGCGTAAGCCACCACGCGGACGCAGTTGCAGTCAGGCTTGGATCCTCGGAACATCCACCGGGAATGCGCTGAGACGGTAGGCGTTGCGGATCTCCGTCAGGGGTTCCCGATCCCGGTTGAAGCGGAGCTTGTTGGTGAGGAGGACTGCCCAGCGGCCCTGGGTGGGGCTGATCCACATGCCCGTGCCGGTGAAGCCGTAGTGGACCCAGATGTCCTCGGAGGGGTCCGTGCCGGGGGCGGGGTGCCAGAAGAGGCCGCGGGCAGGGGTGAGGGTGCCGGTGTGGATGCGGAGGGAGTCCTTGGTCCAGGCCGGGCCGAACGCGGCCCGGGTGGGGGCGAGCATGTGGCGGAGGAAGTGGGCGAGGTCGTCGAGGACGGAGAAGGTGCCAGCGATGCCGCAGACGCCGCCGAGGAGGCGGGCGGAGAAGTCGTGGGCGGTGCCCTTGAGGTGGGTGCCGGTGGTGTCGTCGTACTCGGTGGGGGCGCAGCGGGCCGCCTCGGGGGTGGGGAGGGGTCCGAAGCGGGTGCGGGTCATGCCCAGGGGGTGCCAGACGCGGTCGGTGGCGAGCCGGTCCAGGGGCTGGCCCGAGAGGTGTTCGGCTAGGTAGCCGAGGATCAGGGCGGCTCGGTCGGTGTACTCGACGGCCTCGCCCGGCGGGCGGTGGAGGGCTTCGTGGAGGACGCCGTCGCGGATGTCCTGGGGGTCGGTGCCGTAGAGGTTCTTCAGGTTTGCGCGCGGGGGCAGGCCCGCGGTGTGGGTCAGGAGGTGGTGGGCCGTGGCCCGGGCCAGGGGGTGGCCGGCGACCTCGTCCCAGAAGGTGCCCAGAGGGGCGTGGAGCTCGAGTTTGCCCTCTTCGGCGAGCGTGCCGATCGTGGACCAGACGGCGAGGATCTTGGTGAGGCTGGCCACGTCGAAGACGGTGTCCAGCCGCATCGGTTCGTCGGGCTGGTCGGGGTCGAGGAGGCCGACGGCTCCGCTCGCGCGGGTGCCGTTGGCGTCCCCGACCGCCCACACCGCGCCGGGGTAGACATCCCCGCGCACGCCGGTCTGGAGGAGGTCTTCGATACGGGCGGTGGAGGGCGTGGTCATGGTCTCCCGATCGTCGTACGGCCGCGGGTGGTCCGCTGGCCAGCCTAGTGACGCGGCCGGGGCCGGGCCGACTGCGCCACGGGTGGTGTCAGGTGAGCCGCCGACCAAGTTCGGTGATGGCCGAGGCGGTGGTGCTGAGGGGGAAGCGGGCGGCGTTGGTGCGGCCGGCCGCGCGGAGCAGTTCGAGCAGGCCCGGTGTGGTGCGGAGGCGGTTGAGGTCGTGGGCCGCGGTGGCGGGGGTGGTGAAGTCCGTGGCCATGCCGGTGCCGGCGAGTGCCTCGGTGAGGCCGGGGACGGGCTGGTAGAGGACGGGGAGGCCGCAGGCCTGGGCTTCGAGGGCGACGAGGCCCATGGCCTCCAGAGTGGTCGAGGGCACGGCCAGGACGTCGTGGTCTGCGAAGACCTTCCACAGCTGCTGTCGGCGGAACCAGCCGAGGTAGCGGACGTGGACGCCGTGCTGGCGGATGACCGGTACGAGGTCCTGGAACTGGGACCGGGGTGCGGCGACGCTCAGTTCGATGGAAGGTGTGGCCGCGACGGCTTGGAGGAGGGGTTCGAGGCCCTTCTCTGAGCTCACGCGGCCTGCGAAGAGGACGCGCAGGTGGCTGGTGCGGCGTCGTGCGGGTCGGGGCGGGGGAGCGGTCAGGAGCTGGTCGGGGACGCCCCACGGGATCTTCTCGATTTTGCGCCTGTCGGTCTTGGGGGCGAGTTTGAGCAGGCGGTCGGTCATCGCGTGGGTGGGGACGACGATCGCGTCGGCTGCGAGCGCGGCCTCGCGGAGGACGCGGAGCTGGGTGCTGTGGTTCTCGGCGTACAGGAGGTCGGTGCCGTGGACGAACGCGATGCGGGGGTGGTGGGGGAAGGCGCGCAGCAGGGCCGGGGTGGCGCCGAAGGCCAGGTGGTGGAGGTGCAGCACGCTGATCTGCTGCGGGTCGACGGCGGCCGTGAGGGCGTGACGGAGGCCGGTGACGTACCGGT
>KL569379.1:13952-32894 GCA_000715685.1 Streptomyces lilacinus | reverse complement strand
CCGCCGATGCACTTCCCGGTGGCGTGGAGGAGGTCGAGGCCGGCGGGCGTCCGGGGGCGGGGGCCGTCGGGGGCGAGCATGAAGGCGCGGGCGGGGACGGCGGGCCGCTCGCCGGTGTAGAGGTCGAGGAAGAGCTCGACGCTCCCGCCGGGACTCGGGTAGGGCAGGTCGAGGGCGGTGGCGACGAGGCGGTTCACCGGCGTCCTCCGGGGTTCTCCTCGTAGAGGCGGGAAGTTTCGATGCCTTCGCTGGTGCGGTACTTGAGGCCGTGTTGCTGGTAGCTGGCCGGCGTGCCGTGGGTGCGGAGGAAGACGAGCTTGCCGAAGGTCATGCCGGGCCGGACGCGCACGGGGCGGGTGGCCCTGATCTCCAGGGTCCAGCGGATGGCGTGGCCCTGGTGGCCGAGGGGCGCGGAGACGTGGACCCAGATGCCGAGGCAGCCGGTGGTCCGGTCGCCGTTGAGGAGCTGGGCGTAGGTCTCGGATCCGGTCCGCTCCAGGGTGTGACCGAGGTAGAGGTGGCCGGGTTCGAGGACGTAGCCGTCGTCGGGGAGGGTGAGTTCGCGGAAGGCGGTGGGGGCGGCGGCGTCCAGGTCGCCCTGGCAGACGCGGAGGGTGCTGCCGAGGCGCCAGTCGTAGGCGTTGGGGGAGAGGTGGTCGGGTTCGTACGGGTCGATCGTGATGTGGCCCGCGTCGCGGGCGGCGGCGATGGCCGGTCCGGTCAGGATCACGACGTCACCGCCGAGGGGTCGAGGTCGCGCCAGTAGGCGGAGGGCTGCGGCCCGGCGGACGCCTGGTACTTGCCCGAGTACAGGTCGATGGCGCCCTCGGAGACGAAGAACATGATCTGCCCGATCTTCATCCCGGCGTAGACGCGGACGGGGCGGGTCGGGGTGAGCATCAGGGTCCACTGACCGTGGAAGCCGATGTCGCCGATGGGCGCGGTGATCTCGACGAAGAGTCCGAGCCGGCCGACGGAGGAGCGGCCGAAGAGCAGCGGGACGAAGCGGTCCGAGCCCACTTCCTCCATGGTGTGCCCGAGGTACAGCTCGCCCGGCTGCAGGGTGTGGCCGTCCTCGCCGACCTGGACGCGGTGGGTGGGGTTGGGGCGGTGGGAGTCGAGGACGTCGTCCGTATAGGTCAGCAGGGTGTGCCCGAGGCGGACGTTGTAGCTGTTCGGGTTGACCTGGGAGGAGGAGAAGGGGGTAATGCGCAGCCGCCCGTCGCGCGAGGCGGAGATGATCTCCGGACCGGTCAGGATCACTGGTCGTCTCCGTTCGTGAGGGTGCTCCGGATCGCCGAGCCCAGGCTCAGGCCGGTGGGACGGGCCCGGCCGCCCAGGCAGCTCTCGGCCAGGTAGTCGGTGGTCAGCACGCTTGTCAGCCCGCCCGGAAGCGGGTTGGGGGAGGTGACGAGCGGCCCGACCCGCTCGGCGAGGTGGGCGAGGAGGGCCTCGGTGTCGTGGCGGTGGGCCGGAGCGATGCTGGCCTCGACCAGCGAGTTCGCGAACGGCTCGACGGTCAGCAGATCGCCGGTGGTCAGGATTTCGCCCAGGATCGTGGTGCGAAGGGCGGTCTCGTTCAGGACGACGGCGTCCCTGCCCAGGCCGCTCCGGAGCCGGTCGGCCAGGTCTTGGACCAGGGCCCGGCGATCGAGCTGTTCGTTCCGGTACGGTTCAGCGATCTGGCCCAACGGCTCGGCCAGCTGTGCGTCGAACGCCGCGATCCGGTCCCGTACGGAGGCCAGCTCGGGTGGCAGGCCGGACGGGGTGGTGCCCGCGGTGTCGGAGAAGAGGGCGGTCCGGCCGACCCAGCGGTCAGGGGTGCACGTGGCGACGGCGTAGCCGACGCCGAGCTCGCGGCCCTTCAGTACGAGGGTGCTGCCGATGCGTGTGGGGCCCGTGTAATCGCTGTGGCAGTGGCCCGCGAAGATCACGTCCAGGAAGGGGCAGGCATCGGCGAGGCCGAGGTCCTCCTCGAAGCCGGAGTGGCTGAGGAGCACCCAGGAGTCGACCTCGTGGTGGTGCGCCAGCATCAGCTCGCGCAGGGCCTTCACGGGCTCGACGGCCCGTTGCCCCGGCCGTTGGCCGACAGGGATCGAGCCGAATGCCTGGAGCCCGATCACCCCGGTGACGGCTGTAGGCCGGCCCGCGACTTCCACGATCTGCAGGCGCCGGAAGAGCGAGGTGCCGGTCGAGTCGTCGACTGCGTTCGCGCAGACGGTCCGCTGGTGGAGGGTGGGCTCGAAGTAGTGCGCCCAGCCGTGGTTTCCGGGGACGATGACGTCGTACAGGCCGAGCAGGACATCCCGTTCGAGAGCGCCCTTGCCGAGCCGGTAGTAGCCGGTGCCCTCGAAGAAGTCGCCGCAGTCCACGAGCAGGCTGTCAGACCGTGCCCCGTGGAGGTGGCTGAGGAACGAGGCGCCGGTGCCGAGGGCGGAGTGCACGTCCGTGGTCGCGAGGATCTGCCGGACCGAACGGCCCGCGGTCACGGGGTGACCTCGCAGATGTCGGCGCCGAGCTGGAGCAGCTTGCCGGGCAGGTCGGCGTGGCCCCGGCGCAGCTGGGCGACCCCGCCGAGGGTAGTGATCCCGCGGGCGGTCAGGGCGGCCACCATGAGGGCGGAGCCGGTGCGGATGTCCGTGGCTTCGACACCGGCTCCGGTGAGGCGCTGGGGACCGGTAAGGCGGCACTCGGTGGGTGAGATCTTCTCGATGTCGGCTCCGAGCCTCGCCAACTGGGGCAGGAGGTTGCCGTGGCGGCCGGGGTTGATCGAGTCGGCGAACAGGTGGGTGCCGGCCCGGCCGAGGGCCAGGGCCATCAGCGGCGGCTCGAAGTCCGCGTCCAGGCCGCCGGGAGAGAGGGTGGCGATGGCCCGCAGCGGCCGGCCGGTCGGGCAGGCGTTGCTGCTGCCGTCGACTAGGAGCGCCTCACCCCGCACCGATGTGGCGATGCCCAGCCGCTGAAGTGCCGCCTGGAACGGCACGAGGTCCCGGCCGTGGATGCCTTCGAGCCGTGCTTTGCCGCCGGTGGCGGCGACGGCACAGGCGAGGGTTCCCGCCTCGACTTTGTCGCCCGGCACGCGCCAGGCCGGAATCTCGTCGGCGAGTGTGGGTGCCGGATCGAGGGCGAGGAACCGGTCGCTCACCTTGGCCTGCCATCCTGCCGAGCGGAGTGCATCGAGCACGGTCAGGACTTCCGGCGAGAGGTTCGGGCGCCCCAGGCGCAACGCCCGGTCGGCGACGACCGCCCGCAGCACTGCGGCGATCGTCGCGCCGCGCGACCGGAAGGGCAGCGCGTGCGAGACCGTGCCGCCGCTGCCCTGCCCGTTGGCCTCGACGGAGTACCCGGCGTCCTGGATGGCGACGTGGTCGCCGAAGGCCTCGTACACCTTGAAGTGCAGCTCCATCCCGCGCTGACCGATCCGGCAGCCGCCGGGCCACGGCAGCCGGGCAGTGCCCCGTAACGCGAGGAGGGCGGGCACCAGGTAGTACGAGGCCCGAATGGCCGAAGCGCGGCTCAGGTCGGGAACGGCGGGCGCGTGTGCGGGCGCCATGACCAGCAGGGTGTCAGGCCGTCCGACCGCTCGGGCCACGTGCCAGCCGGTCCCCTGGAGGAGGGCCACCATCGCCTGCACGTCGGCGCTGGCCGGAACGTTCTCCAGCTGAACGTTCCGACGTACGGCCGCCGCAGTCGCCAGCATGGGAAGGGCGGCGTTCTTGGAGCCGTCGACGGTGACGGAGCCGGCGAGCGGGCTGCCGGGGCGTACGGCGATCACTTCGGGGTTCGAGGCCGAAGCTCGGGTCAGTGCCACGATCAACTCCTTCGGTTGGGACGTTGGGGGAAGACGGAGGTTGCGGGGCGGGCCGAGTGGGCGGTGAGGTCGAGTTCGGCCCAGCAGGACTTGCCCGAGCGGTCCTGTTCGACGCCGTGCTCGTCGGCGAGAGCAGCGATGAGGATCAGACCTCGTCCGTGCTCGGAG
Source organism: Streptomyces lilacinus (assembly GCA_000715685.1). Taxonomy (GTDB): domain Bacteria; phylum Actinomycetota; class Actinomycetes; order Streptomycetales; family Streptomycetaceae; genus Streptomyces; species Streptomyces lilacinus. Next base: position 28,915 of record KL569379.1, on the reverse strand, counting down.
TCCGGGTGGACGGCGCACTCCCGGGGGACGGCCGGACTCTGGTCGCGGACTTCGAAACGCAGCCGGTCACCCCGCAGGCGAGCAGTGATCGATGCGGTCCCGGCGCTTCCGTGCAGGACGGCGTTGGCCAGGAGCTCGCCCGCCACGGTCTCCGCTCTGTGCAGTTCGCCGTTGACCGCGCCTCGGTGACAGCCACTGACCTCGTCCATCACGGTGCGTCGGGCGCGGGCGGCGCCTTCCGGCGTACGCGTCACCGGCAGGGTGACCTCGTGCACTTCCATGGGCGGCCTCCTGGAGGGGTGCGGTCCCACCAGGCAAGCGGGCCGAGGGCGCCGCCCGCGACGCAGCACGCAGGTCGTGCATCGCTCATGCAGGTTCTGCATGGCGGGCAATTTCCCTACCGATAGGCTCGGTTGAGCAGGCAGGATCGGTCTCGGCAGAAGGGGCCGTGGCGCAGATGGCCGAAACACAGGGCGAGGCGCACCGCATCGGTGCGCTGATCCGCCGGGCAAGGGTCTTACAGAGCCGCTCACAAGCGGACGTGGCCGCCGAACTCGGTTACCACCAGTCGAAGATCAGCCGCCTGGAGGGCGGCCGCGGAACCGACGACATCCGGGTCCTCCGCGAGGTTGCCGGGGTGCTTCGGATCCCGCCGGCCCGACTCGGGCTCGCTGACGCCGGCCCGGAAGCAGAGCCCCACGATCCGGAGACAGACGACATGCGCCGCCGTACCTTCCTCGCCGCGGGCGTCACTGCGCTGGCCGCCCCCGTGCCCGCCGCGCACCCGGCGCTGGTCCAGGCCCTCCTGCCCGGCGTGCTCGCAGCCCCGACGACGGAGCCGGCCTCCACGGATCGGCTCCGCCTACGAGCCACCTCCATCCGCAGGCTGCTGACCACGTGCGACTACGCGGAACTGGAGCGCACGCTTCCCGGCCTGATCACGGATCTACGCTATGCACTCGGCAGCTCGTCGCGGCCTGAGGAGGTGTCCCGCTTCCTCGCCACGGCCTACCAGACCTCGGCCAGCCTCTTCCTCAAGCAGGGGGACGCCGGAACGGCCTGGCTGGCCGTCTGTCGCGCCATGGCGGAGGCCGAACGCTTCGGCGAGCCCCTCGTCCTCGCCGCCAGTGTCCGGCTCCACGCGCACGTCCTCGTCCGAGAGAAGCACCCCGGACAAGCCGTCACGCTGATCCGGCACACCGCTTCCCAGCTCACCGGTTCGTACGACCGTCGCTCTCCGCACCACCTCGCCGTCCTGGGTCTGCTCCTGCTGCGCGGAGCCACGGCCGCGAGCCGCGCGGACGACCGTGCCGCCACCGGGGAGTTCCTCACCGAAGCGGAGGAGGTGGCCCGGTACGTCGCCCTCGACCGGCCGGACGCTTGGGCCAACTTCAGCCCGACGAACGTCACCCTTCACCGGATCAGTGCGGCGGTCTCCTTCGGAGACGCGGGCATCGCCCTCGACGCGGCCCGCCCGCTCATGCACCGCCACATCCCGGTCCCCGAGCGCCGTGCCGCACTCTGGATCGAGGCCGCCCGCGCCTACGCCCAGCAGGGCCGCCTGGCCGACGGCTACCAGGCCCTGCGGATCGCCGAGACCTGCGCCGCCCAGGACGTACGCCGTCCCGCCGTCCGCGAGCTGGTCGCCGACATGGCCGCGCGGGACCGTCGACGTACGCTGCCGGAGCTCCACCACTTCAGCCGCCGACTGGGAGTACCCGCGTGACCGAGCCGCAGTCCAAGCCCTTCCTGTACGTCGTCGTGTGCGCCGCCGGGATCGCCGGCGACGTCGGCAGACTGATCACCGCAGCGCAGGAACGGGGCTGGGAGGTCGGGGTGATCGCCACGCCACAGGGTCTCGAGTTCCTCGACACCCGGGCGATCGAGGAGCAGACCGGGTACCCGGTCAGGTCCGCCTGGCGTTCGCCCGGCGAGGAGCGGACGTACCCGCGGGCCGATGCCATCGCGGTCGCGCCGGCCACGTTCAACACGGTCAACAAGTGGGCCGCTGGCTTCGCCGACAACCTCGCGCTCGGCATCCTCTGCGAAGCACCCGGCATGGGCGTTCCCACGGTCCTGCTGCCCTACGTGAACACCGCGCTCGCCGCCCACCGGGCCTACCGGCGCAGCATCGACGAGCTCCGGGAGATGGGCGTGCTGATCGGCAGCTACGAGCCCCACCGCCCGAAGTCGGGCGGCGGGGCCGACCGCTTCCCGTGGGAGGAAGCGGTCGATCTGATCACCCCGCTACTCCGGACCGGCGCCGAGCCGCAGTGAACGTGCCGGTCGCCCCTCGGGGCAGCCCGCCCGCCTCACCTGGAGGAGCAACGTGAAGCAGCAGAACGCTGACGGTCGACCGGCCATCGCAGCGGCCGTCGTGGTGCACGAAGGCTGCGTGCTGATGGTTCGGCGCCGGGTCAGCGAGGGGCGGCTCTCCTGGCAGTTCCCCGCCGGTGAGGTCGAGCCGGGGGAAGCCCGTGAGGAGGCTGCCGTACGCGAGACCCGCGAGGAGACTGGCCTTACCGTGAAGGCGCTGAAGCTGCTCGGGGAACGGGTGCACCCTGATACCGGTCGCCTGATGTCGTACACCGCCTGCGAGGTGGCCGGGGGCCACGCGTACGTCGCGGACACCGACGAGCTGGCCGAACTCGCGTGGGTGGCCCTCATCGAGATCTCTGAATACATCCCGTACCGCCTGTTCGAGCCGGTGCAAGAACACCTCGACGTCGTGCTGGAGCGCTGGTAGGGACCTACCGCGCGCATCGGAGCAACGCGCCAGACGGTGGATCTCGGGGACGGTCGTGGGGCGGGTTCTAGCTGTCTTCGAGGAGTTGGTCGGTGGCGTCTCGGACGCGGGCGGAGGCTCGGCGGACGGCAACGAGCACAGCGTCGAGCTCGGCATCGGGAGGCTGAGCGCCTGAGTTGATGGCGCGGGTCAGCTGGTTCAGGTTGTTGCCGATCTGGCCGAGGTGCCTGCGGGCAGCGAACAGCTCGACGACGGTCTCGCGACGCCCGGCGATGGCTGCGGCGCTGGTGTGCGGATCGTGGGCCGCCCTGAGGGCGGCTCGGGCGAAGAAGCCGGCGACGGTGACGCCGACGGCTCTGGCGGCGGTCGCGACGAGTGCGTGCTCGGCGTCGTTCATACGGACGCTGCACACTTTGCGTCGCTGGCTGCGCTTGTAGGTACGGCGTCGGGCACGGGGTTCTGGAGGGGGCGCGGAGGCGTACGTGGCTTCGCAGGCAGACTGTTGCTCTTCCCCCGGCTGCGTCCGTCCGGCGGTCGCAGCCTCCTCGTCCGGCGTCCCCCGGCGCCGGACGGGGCTCCGTCCCTCTGGGGCGGTGCCTCCTTTGGACACTCCGCCGATGGTGGAGTGTCCAAAGGGATAACTTGCTCCGTCCGGGGCCTGAATGGGGTTTGCCCGCTGGTGGCCGTGGAGACTCGTGGCAGTGGGGTCATCGTGCAAGAGCGTGCCTCCTGTTGGTTGGGCTGGAACGGCTTCGGCGCTGTGGGGGTGGGGCGTACGAACGCCAGCTCGCCCGGCGACGGATGGGCGGGCGAGCAGCGTGACTCACGGACGGGGGCCTACCCAGCGTCCGCTGCACCGCCGTCGAGTTCGACTTGTACCTGCCGGGTGATCTTGTCCCGGCGGTCCCTGCCGATGGAGAGGCCGCGTACCCGGACAGCCGCCTCGATGTGGCGGCTTGACGCGCGTCCATCGCGTCCGAGCGGGGCGGTGCGGGCGATGGCGCGGAGTTCATCGTCGGTGGCGGCGGGCTTGCGACCGGTGTGCTTCTTCGGCGGGACGTGGGCTTCCGCCACTTGATCGGTCGCTTCCGCCACATCGTCGGATGCGTCCTCTGCAGCGCCAGCCGGACCGTGGGGGCCACGTCCGTGGTGAGGGCTGTGAAGGCCCGCGTGCCGTTTTGGGTCCGGGAGCTGCGATGTGGCGGAGTGCCCGCGGGGACGGTCCAAGTCCGCAGGATGCGCCGAGGGTTCCCCTATCGGACGGTGACTGTGGCGGGACTCGTCGGTGGCGACGTGGCGGTGAATCTGCCGCATGAGCACGCCGAAGGCGAAGAGCGCGGCTGCTGGTGGGACAGCGGCGACGACGTAGTCAAGGGCCGGGGCCGGGACGCCGTCGGTCCTGCTGACGCCGGCGACGTTCAGGGCGATCGAGCCCAGCGATCCGGCAGCGGTGAGGGCGATCGCCCACCCGTCGGTTTCCCGGCGGAGGCTGGCGCGGAGCATGAGTACTTCGCCGGCGACGATGAAAGCATCGAGCGTGGCGGGCCATGCCCACTGGCGGGTGGGGGAAGTCCCGAGGCCGTGCCGCCCCGCGACTTCGGCGAGGTGGGCGTAGGAGAGCCAGAAGCCCGCAGCGGTGAGAGCGACGATGACGCATCCAGCGATGGCGAGGGCGTACCGCTCGGCCGTCTGCGTGCGGTGGGAGGTGGTGGTCAAGCGGGTGGTGCTCCAAAGCGGTGGGCGCGTTCAAGCGGCGGGGGAGGTACGGCGGCGGTCGGGCCCGTCGAGGATGACCCGGTGGGTCATCTCGGAGAGGCGGGAGGCGACGCGGTCACCGAGGGTGGTGCGGAGCTTGGGGATGGGGAGGTTGGTCGTGAGCAGGGTGGGGCGCAGGTACTCGTACCGGTGGTTGATCAGCCGGTAGGTCAGCTCCTCCGTCCACTCGCTGCCCTTGGCGGCGCCGAGGTCGTCCAGGACCAGCAGCGGGCAGCGGGCCAGGGTGTGCAGTTCACGTTCCGCGTCGAGTCCTGGTCGCGGCCTCAGGCGGGCGTACAGGTCGGCGGCGGTGACGGCCTCCCAGCGCAGGCGGACGCCGGCCGCGAGCAGGCTGCGGACGGCGCCGTAGGCCTGGTGGGTCTTGCCGGTGCCAGTGGGGCCGACGATCAGCAGCGACGGGCCCTCCGCGATGCCCCGTGTGCCGGACGGGCCGGGGCGCCCGGCACGCACGATCTCGTCCACCCAGGCGGCGACCTCGGGGTGATCGGCGAGGGCCTGCCGGTAGCGCGGCGGGATGCGGGCGTCGGCCAGTGCCAGGGACGTGACCGGTTGGGGCGCGGGCTCCGGTTCGTTCGAGCCCATGACGGACGGGTCCATGCCCCGGCGGCGAAGGATCCCTGCCATGGCCCGGACGACGTGGTCGGCGGGCTGCGGGAGGGCGGTGGTGATCAGAGGGCACCTCCGTAGGCGGCAGCGACGTCGGTGGGGTTGGTCCAGGGCCGGTGGGCGGCGGTGGGCGTGGAGGCCCCCGCGTTCATGACCTCGTGCACCAGGCTGGGCAGGGTCTTCGGGTGGAGGCCCTTGGCCCGGTGGCGGTCGAGACCGGCTCGTACGTGGGCAGGGGCGATGCCCTCGTCGAGGAGCTTCCTGGTCTCCTGCCCGAGTTGGCCGAGCACGGTGGAGGGAGGGCGGTGCTCGCAGGCCGCGGCGTACTCGGCGATGAGGTCCTTCCCCGAGACGGTCTGGGGCGCGGGGGCGCTCGCGCCTCCCAACGGAGTAGTTCCTAGATCCCTGTTCCTAGGTCCTAGATCCGGACGCTGAGGGCTCACGTCAGGCTCAGTGAGCCCTCCCTCAACCGGCTGTGAGGGCTCACTGAATTGCACCTGACCTGCGGATTCCCTGCTCATGGTGGGCTCCCTGCCTGCTGCCTGACCCGTTACGGAGGCCTCCGTGACGGCTCCGTGTACCGGCAGTGAGGGCTCACGCGTGACGCCGAGGTCGTGGTGCGGGCAGGACGGGATCCTGCTGATGCTGGGGCGGTTGATCTTCTGGTGGAGGGCGAAGGCGACGACGTGCAGGTGCTGCCTTCCGTCCTCGCCCTCGTAGCGGCAGATCAGGCCGGCCGCGTCGAGCTGCGTCAGATCGTCCTCGACTTCGACCGGGCCGTGTTCGCGGCGCAGCGACCACAACTGTCCGGCGATGACGGCGGACTGGTCGCGGATGCGGCCCTTGTCGTCGGCTTGTGTGAGCAGGCCGAAGAAGGTCCGCTCGGCGCTCAGTGACACGGCCGCCAGGGACTCGGAGGCGAAGGCCTCGGGCTTGATGGTGCGGATACGGGCGATGGAGATCGACCGCCTTTCGAAATTAGGCCAGGGAAACCGGCGGGGCCGGGGTGCGTGGACAACACAGCCACACCCCAGGTCCAGAAGTCCAGACCTGGCTCAAGCGGCCGTGAAAGGTTTTCCCGTCGCACGACCGTAAACCCGAAATCCCGGTCGGCGAAATCGCCCGCGATATTCGGTGTCGGCCCGGGATCGCTCACAGCAGACGGGGAATGCCTTCCCTAGCCTCCGGTGGGCAAGCTACAACACACCAATGCCGCCACGCCCTCTTGAAATCGGACCCGCCGGACGTGCCGCCGCCCAGGCCATCGAACGCACCCGCGTGGCCCGTGGTTACTCCCAGCGCCAGCTCGCCGCCCGGGTCACCGCACTCGGTCGCCCCATGACCTTCACCGCGCTCTCCCGCATCGAACGCACGGTACGCCGCTGCGACATCGACGACCTCGTCGCCATCGCCGCAGCCCTTGGATCCTCGCCGAACGCGCTTCTCGCTGGTCCGTCGTGCCGCCCCGAGTCGCTGAGGGTGGGCGGAATATAGCCGACGATCCCCGGTTTCCGAAACCGGGGATTCTCCGCACCATTGGTGGTCCCTGGAGGCCGCTGCGCCTGTGCGTGGCCAGTGGTCTATTTTCCCCGTACCCTGCGTAAGGAGCTTCGCTTGTCCGTCGTCGATCCGATTTCCTCTGTCGGTGCCCACAAATTCCGTCACCGTTCCACCGTCGGCCGTGCGTTTCTCGGGGTCCAGGACACGGCCGCGTATCTCGGAATTTCACCCAAGACGCTTTACGTCTGGCGTCACCGGCGGCAGGGTCCGCCCAGTTTCCGGATGGGCGCCCGCGGGCGGGTGACGTACAGAGTCGATGCGCTCGACGCCTGGATACGCGAGCAGGAACAGGCGGACTCCCGCTCCAACCCCGACCTCAACCCCGTGAGCGCCACACCGCAGCGCCGCGCCGCCTACTCGGCAACCGTCTGACGGCTTCCGGCCGACCGTCCCGAACCCCTAGCTGCAAGGAAACACTTGGCCGGCTACATCGAAGACCGCTGGATCAACAAGAAGAAGGACCCCGTCACCGGCAAGCGCGAGCGCACCGCCCGGTACGGCAAGGGCAGCCGGTACCGAGTCGCGGGCATCCCGGGCGTCCGGGGCATGTCGTTCGACACCCTGGAGGACGCCAAGGCGTGGCTCCGCAGGGCCGGCACCGACAGCGAGCGGGGCGAGTTCGTCGACCCGCGCGACGGCTCCATCACCATCGCCGACTACGTCGCGCGCCACTGGCAGGCGGGCGTGCGGGGAGCACCGGGCACGGTCAAGCGGGTGGACGAGCGCGTGCGCCTCCACGTCCTCCCGCACCTCGGTGACGTCGCGCTGCGGGACGTCACCGCATCCGTCCTGCGCGGCTACATCGCCACGCTCGAAGGCGAGTGTGCACCGCGCTACGCCCGGCAGATCCTGACCACCCTCTCGAACGTCTTCGAGACGGCGATCGACGACAAGCGCCTGGCCCGCAACCCGATGCGCGCCAAGTCGGTGCGCTGGCCCAAGGCCCCGGAAGATCAACGGGAGGCTTGGGCTCTGGAGACTGCGCAACGGGTGCGGGACGCCGTCAACCAGCGGTACCGGATCGCCGTCGTGGTGGCCCTCGGGTGCGGGCTGCGCCAGGGGGAAGTCTTCGGGCTGTCCCCGGCGGACGTCGACTTCGAGCGCGGCCTCATCCGCGTCCGCCGACAGGTCCAGCTCCTGTACGGCCGCCTGTACTTCACCCTTCCCAAGGGCGGGAAGACGCGGGTCGTCGACATGCCGCCTTCGGTGGCCGCCGAGCTGCGCGCACACTTCCTGCAGCATCCGGCCGTCGAGGTCGAGCTGCCCTGGGGCGGCCCCGAACCGGATCGGGAGAAGCGCTCCTTCCCGCTGGTCCTGACCACCACCTACGGCAACGCGATCCGGGCCAACATCTTCAACGACGAGGTGTGGAAGCCCGCCCTCGCGAAGGCCGACGTGATCCCCGTGAGGGAGAGGGGTCAGCGCTGGAAGGCCTCCCGCAAGGACGGCTTCCACGCACTCCGGCACACCTACGCCTCCGTGATCCTCGAGGCGGGTGAATCCGTCGTCACCCTAGCCCGATGGCTCGGCCACTCCAGCCCGACCATCACCCTCGACCACTACGCCCACTTCATGCCCGAGGCCGGCGGCAAGGGCCGCGCGGCAGTCGATGCGCTGCTCGGAGTGGTCCCTCATTACGTCCCAGACGACCTTGCCCTTGCCTGAGAATGGGTGGCACAGCACATGCTGTGCCACCCGTTCTCGTTGGCGGGCCAGACTCTGCGTCTCATGCCGCTCGACGCCACGGCAGGCGGGAGCGCCGCGCGGGCAGTCCGAGCAGTTCGTGCAGGGCCTTGCCCTTGTGTGCCCATTGGTCGAGTCGGTCGCGGTCGATCCAGTGGACTCCGTGGCGGTCGCCCCAGGCCATGGCGTCGCGCGTGAAGGACCCGTTGGTGACGACGACAGCGTGGTCCGCCTTGTGCGCGGGCCCTGCCGTACCCTTCACCTCGTACATCACCGACGAGCCGACCTTGCCTCCGACGCGGGTGTGCTTCGCCTGCACCACGATCCGTCCGAGGGGTATCAGGACGCCGATCACGTCCGCGGCCTGGTCGCCGCCGCGGCCCACCTTCGTTGCCGCCCAGCCATCGCGGACGAGGAGGTCGCGCAGCGCGTACTCGAACTGCTGGTCGTCCATCACGTCCAACTCGGACAATGTGATGCGCAGGCGAGCGAGCCTCTCGCTGTCCGCGCGGTTCCGGCGGGAGCGCCGTATCCGGAGGCAGGCCAAGCCCGTGGCGAAGGCCAGAGCGATCAGGATCAGCAGCGGCCAGCTCTCGGCGGCCTTCGTCAGGAGGCGCGATGCGGCCTGTGCCAAGGCGACGGCGAGCGCGAGGGCAACGGCTGCCGCACCCAGGACGTCTGCGGAACTGCGCGGTCGCCACCGGATGCTTCGCCGCCGTCGGGCCGTCACTGCCCGCCCGATGGCGCGGAGACGGCGGGCTTTGGCGCGGGCTGCTGCTCGGCGGAGCTGTCGCCGAACCCGAAGACCTGACCCCAGAGCCACACCACCGCACACAGGCCAGCGATGGCCCAGACGCTCAGCCCCTTGGCGGACTTCGGGCCCGGCTTGCGGCGGAGGTGGCTTCGTACGCGCACGTATCCGTCCGGAACCTTCGGCATGCTGAATCCCTCCCCATCGGTCCGCGCCGTGCGGACCTCCAGTTCGGTTGTAGCGGCGGCCACTGACAGAACCTGATGCACCGTCATGAGCGTGCGGGCGGCAAGGGTGCAAGTCGGCCATGTCTTCGGGAATGTCCGGGCGACTGCACAGCCCGCTGGCCTGCGCCGAGACCTATCGGCCGTGTGCCACGCTGCGGAATCGCAGGGTGCTTTGAATGGCCAGTTCCCGCGGAGCGCGGTCAGCGGCGACTGCGCCGGGCGCCGCCCCCCGTTGAGGCGACGACGCCGAGTCCGGGCGGCTCCTTGCCGTGCATTCTCCCCAGATTCTCCCCACGGGTCTCTGGGGGCGTGATCCATGCTTCGCTTGCGCTAACTTGATCAAGCTTTTGCCGTGGGTAGTTACAGCCAGTCCCGCTTCTTGAAGATGACGTACAGGCTCGTACAGACGACCGCCATCAGCAGGATTGCGAAGGGGTACCCCGCCGCCCAGTGCAGTTCCGGCATGGTCTCGAAGTTCATGCCGTAGATGGTTCCCACCAACGTGGGTGCAAAGAGGATGGCGGCCCACGAGGAGATCTTCTTGATTTCCTCGTTCTGCTCGAAGCCCGCCTCCGCCAGGGCGCGCATTTCCGCGTTCTGTTGCTGGGTGACGAGGGTGGCGTTGACGGCGAGGATGTCGGCGAGGGCGGAGCGGAAGCCGTCGACGCGTTCGCTGGTGTGGGTGACGTGGTCGGCGACGTCGCGGAGGTAGCGCTGGAGTTCGTCGTCGGTGCCGTATTTGGCGAAGCCGGCCATGAGGCCGTGGAGCATGCCGACGAGGGGGCGGGTGGCGCGCTGGAACTCGACCATTTCTCGGGCGAGTTCGTAGATGCGGCGGGAGACGGCGGGGTCGCCGCCGAAGACCTCGGTCTCGATTTCGTCGATGTCGTTCTGGACGCCGGCCACGACGGGGGCGTAGCCGTCGACGACCGCGTCGAGGATGGCGTAGAGGACCGCCTCGGGGCCGAGGGCGAGGAGTTCGGGGGTGGCCTCCATGCGGCGGCGGACGGCGGAGAGGTCCGGGGCGGCGCCGTGGCGGACGGTGATGACGAAGTCGGGGCCGACGAAGAGGTGGAGTTCGCCGAAGTCGACCTCTTCGGGGGCGTCGAGGTAGCGGGCGGCGCGCAGGACGACGAAGAGGGTGTCGCCGTAACGTTCCAGCTTGGGGCGCTGGTGGGCCTCGAGGGCGTCCTCGACCGCTAGTTGATGGAGATCGAACTCGTCGGCCAGGGAGAGGAGTTCGGGCTCGGTGGGGCGGTGGAGGCCGATCCAGGCCATGCCGTCCGGCTGCTCGCGCAGTCGGCGGTAGGTGTCGGCGAGGGAGTCCGGCGTGGCCACGCGGTGGCCGTCGCGGTAGACGGCGGCGTGGACGACGCTGCCCTCGGCGCCACCCGGCGGATCCTCGCGGGAAGCGGCCGGGGGAGTGGGTGGGGCGTTTGTGCGGCCGTTTGCCGGGCGCAGCCAGGAGTGCTTCCTGGGGGCGGGGCGGCGGTGGGGAGGGCGTTCGGCCATGTCCTTCTCCCTGTCGCTCGTCACCCGTTCGTCACGGACCGCAGGACAGGGTATCCGGCCCCTACGTCCACATCCCCGCTCCCCTCGCCAGTGAGTCCAGGTGGCGGCTCAGCACACCCCGCATGGCCTCCGGCGTCACATGGCTCGGCTGCACGACCGCGTGGAGCGCGAGGCCGTCGAGGAGTGCCGCCAGGCGCACCGTCTCGAGGGGGACGTCGAGGTCCTCCCGCAGGCTGCCGGAGCGCCGCCCCTCCGTCAGTACGCGGGTGATCAGCTCCCGCATGCCGTCGTTCAGTTCGTCGGCGCGCGGGCGCAGCTCGGGGCGCAGGCGGGCCGCCGTGGTGAAGGCGAGCCAGAGTGCCGCCTCCTCGTGCCGCGCCGTGTCGAGTGGCAGGAACTCGGCCAGCAGCTCCTCGACCGCCGTGCGGCGGTCGGCGCCGGGCGGGGTCGCGAGGAGGTGGACGGCGCGTTCGCGGACGCGGAGTTCGATGCGGCGGGCCAGCTCGCCCATGGCGAAGAGCATCAGCTCGGAGTGGTCGTCGAAGTAGTGCCGGACCGAGCCGACGGCGAGGCCCGCCTCCTCGGCGACGTTGCGCAGCGAGGCGTGTTCGAGGCCGTGGCGGGCGGCGACGCGCAGCACCGCGTCGGCGACGGCCTGGCGGCGGGCCTCGCGGTCGACGATTTTGGGCATGTTGCCGTTATAGCACGGGCGCGCTAAATTCTTTATTTAGCGTGACCGAGCTAAAAAGAAGTGGGTGGGCAGTTGTGAACGTCTGGATGACGGCCGGCATCATCGCCGTGGTCGCCGTCGTGGTGGTGGTCAAGAGGCTGGTCGGCGAACCGGTCAACGTGCGCGACCTCTTCGCGCCCGCGCTCGTCATCACCGGCATCGGCGTGTGGACGCTCTGCAAGAAGGCCGAGCACCTCACGGGCACCGACATCGCCTGGGCCGCCACGGGTGCCGTCCTGGGCGTCGCGCTCGGCATGGTGCGCGGCGGGACCGTCCAGGTCTTCGAGAAACAGGGCGTGCTGTGGCAGCGCTACACCGGCCGCACCTTCCTCGTCCTCGCCGTTTCGGCCGCGTTCATGGCCGGCTTCGGGCTGCTCGCCGTCAAGATGGGCATGCACGAGCAGGCCCGGCCGGTGCAGCTGTCCATCGGGGTCGGGTTCCTGGGGGAGGCGTTGGTGATCGGGTGGCGCGGGCTGGCCAGCGGGGTGCCGTTCGCGCCGGAGCGGCAGCGGCGTTCTTCCTGATAGCCGCGGCCTTCCCTGACAGCCGCGGCGCCCCTACTCCCCGACGTCCCGTCCGCGCAGGTCCGCCGGCGTCTCCCGGCGTACGAGCAGCCGGGCGCGGCCGCCCGAGACCGCGACGACCGGCGGGCGCCCGACCATGTTGTACGCCGAGGCCATCGACACCTGGTAGGCGCCGGACGCCGGAACCGCCAGGACGTCGCCCGGCCGGATGTCGTCCGGCAGAGCCACGTCCTCGGCCAGCACGTCGCCCGCCTCGCAGTGCCGCCCCACCACCGTCATCGGGCGCGCCGGCATCGCGGACGCGCGCCCCACCAGCCGCACGGTGTAGCGCACGCCGTACAGCGCGGGGCGCGGGTTGTCGCTCATGCCACCGTCGACGGCGACGAAGACCCGGGAGCCGGTGCGCTTGACGGCGAGCACGCGGTACAGCGCCACCCCCGCCGGGCCGGCGATCCAGCGCCCCGGCTCGACGGTCAGTCGGGGCACCGGCAGGTCGGCGTGGGCGCACCGCAGCGCCAACTCGCCCGTGACCCGGGCGGCGTACGCGGCGGGGTCCAGGGCGGGGTCGCCGGCGCGGTACGCGATGGCGAAGCCGCCGCCCAGGTCCAGTTCGGGGAAGGTGACGCCGTGCCGGTCCCGGATGCGGGCCAGCAGGGCGACCAGCCGCCGGACGGCCGTGACGTACGGGTCCACGGAGGCGATCTGGGACCCGAGGTGACAGTGGAGACCGACGAGTTCGAGGCGGGGCTGGCCCAGGATGCGGGCCACCGCCTCCTCCGCCTCGCCGCCCTCGACGGGCAGCCCGAACTTCTGCCCCTCCACCCCCGTCCGCACCGCCGCGTGCGCCCCGGCCTCGACGCCCGGCACCACCCGTACCAGCACCCGCTGCCGGGCGCCCGCCGGCACCAGGGCCGCGAGCCGGGCTATCTCGCCCGTGCTGTCGATGACGATGCGCCCCACGCCCAACCGCAGGGCCGCACGCAGGTCGTCGGGGCTCTTGGCGTTGCCGTGCAGGACGACGCGCTCGGCGGGAAAACCGGTGAGCGCGGCGAGTTCGAGCTCCCCGGCCGAGCAGACGTCGAGCGAGAGGCCCTCCTCCTCGACCCAGCGGACCATCGCCCGGGAGAGGAACGCCTTGCCCGCGTACGCGACGTCCGCGTCCGGCAGCGCGGCGCGCCAGGCCCGGGCCCGGGCCCGGACCTCGTCCTCGTCGACGACGTAGGCGGGGGTGCCGAAACGGTCGGCGAGCTCGGCGAGGGCCACCCCGCCGACGGCCAGGTCGCCGGAGGGCGACGGTCCGGTGGAGGCGGGCCATACGGAGGCGGGCCACGCGGACGCGGACCCGGGCTCCTCCGGCAACGACGGCAACGACGGCGACGACGGGAGTGCTGCGGGCGCGAGCGGCAGGGACACGAGTGGTCTCCTACAAAGAAACGGGAGAACGGGGGAAAGAGAGAACGGCAGGGGCCCGGGAAGCAATCAGCCCGGCAGCGTCGGCAGCGTCGCCGGTGCGGCGTCCTCCGGCGAGGGGCGCACGGGAGGGGCGGTCAGCTGGGGGTCGACCCGGATCAGGCCGACCCCCAGTGGCGCCGCCAGCGCCCGTACCGCGGGCAGGGCGAGGCGGACGGCGGGCACGTCCTGGCCCAGACAGTCGGAAAGCCGTCGCCGGGTGGTGAAGGCGACGGCTGTACGGGTGCCGAGGGGGGTGCGGAAGACCCGCAGCGCGAAGCCGGCGCGGCAGGGCCGGACGGGGACGAACAGCGGCTGCGCCGGGCCGGGATGGGACGGTTCCCCGTCCTCGTCCGGGCGGCCGCCCGCGTTGTCGGGGCCGGTGGGGCGGGCGGTGACGGCGGCGACGGCCGCGGCCTCGGCGGGGGTACGGCTCACATGCATGACAGTCCTCGAGGAAGGTGTCGAGAGGTGCGTCGGTCACGCTATGCCCGCGACCGGTCCCGGCAACCGCCTCCTTGACAGCACATTGACCCCGCCCGGGGGTCCCTTGACGGGCCGTTGACGCTGCCCTGGTCCTGACGCCTCACGCGTTCCCTTTCCGCGCCGCGCCTCGGGAATGCCCTGAACCGCCCTCGTGCTGGAATGGTGACCGGCCGGCCCGCGGGCGGGGGAGCGGGGCGGCCGGTACCGGTCATTCGGCGAGTCGGGAGAGTTGTGGCGAAGCAGTCGTACATCTGTGGCCTGGACGCGGCCATGAGTGTCATCGGAGGTAAGTGGAAGTCGCTGATTCTCTGGGAGTTGCGCGAGGGGACGCGCCGGTTCGGCCGGCTCCGGCAGGCGCTTTCGGGCGTCAGCGAGAAGATGCTGATGCAGCAGCTGAGGGAGCTGGAAGCGGACGGCATCGTGCACCGCGAGGTGTACAGCCAGGTGCCGCCCAAGGTCGAGTACTCGCTCACCGAGCTCGGCGTTTCCCTCTACGAGAGTGTGCTGCCGCTGGCCATGTGGGGCGAGGAGCGCATGGACGGGATCGGCGCCGCCAGGGCGTCGGCCTGACGGGTGCGAGGCCGGCGACGCACTCGGCTCGCTCAGATCACTCGGCAGGCTTCCGGAACTGCTTGATCATGGCCGCGTAGCTGTCCAGTCCGTGGCCCTGGGCGATCGCGCGGTCGGTGAGCGCTTTGACGAACTTCGGCAGCTCGGCGCTGACGCCAGTGGCCTCGCTCTCGTGGATCAGGTGCTCCATCGTCGCCAGGTGGGTGTCGATGGTGGCGTCGTGGGCCGGGTACTCGCCCGCGTCGATCTGGCCCGCGTAGGCGGAGACGAAGCCGGTGACGGCCCCGATCCACTGGTTCGCGAAGGGGGCGAACACCGAGGCGTCCACACCGGCGGTCTTCAG
>KL569379.1:8773-13698 GCA_000715685.1 Streptomyces lilacinus | reverse complement strand
ATGTGTATAAGAGACAGAGGCGAACACCGAGGCGTCCACACCGGCGGTCTTCAGCAGCGCCGTACCGTGCAGGAAGCTGTTCAGCGTGCCCCACATGATGCCGAGCAGCGCCACGTCGTACAGCGAGGCCAGGCCGTGGTCGGCGCCGAGGTAGGCGGGGCTGCCGAGGCTCTTGAGCGTTGCCTCGTGGGCGTCGTAGGCGGCCTTCGGGCCGCTGTACAGGAGTACGGCGTCGGGGGTGCCGACGACCGGCGGGATGGCCATGATGGCGCCGTCGACGTACTCGACGCCGAGCTTGGCCGCCCACTCGGCGGTCTCGCGGCCGCCCTCGGAGTGACCGGACGTCAGGTTGACGACGGTCTTGCCGGACAGAGCCTCGCCCAAGGGGTCCAGGATCGTGTGCATGACCGTGTAGTCGGTGACACAGACCACGATCAGGTCGCCGGCCGCGACCGCCTCGGCGGGGGAGGCGGCGAGGACGGCACCCTTGGCGACGAGCTCGTCGGCCTTGTTCGCCGAGCGGTTCCAAACGGTCGTGGGGTGGCCGTCCTTGAGGAACGCGCCGGCGAGCGCCTGGCCCATCAGACCCAGACCGATGACCGTAACCGGCTGCTTGCTCATGTGTATCAAGCCTTTCCTTCACCAATGCACCAATAACTTGAGCCTTGAGAAGGGTCCCGTGCTTGGTAGGTGCAATCAAGTACTTACTTCAGAGTTAGCGCTTACCTGAAGGTATGTATGAGCGGTTGAATTTGCTCCTGTCTCGGAAAACCGGTGATGCTTCCGGCCGCTGCCCGCCGGCCCCCGCCCCCTCCCGACACCGCCGCTCGTTCCCGCCCCGGGGGGCTGGCCCGACCGCGATCATCGGCGCAAGATGCTAGACAACGCAGACGGCGGCGCCCCGGCAGCAGGAGGACACGTGACGGCAGCGAATGAGACCGGGACCCCCGGCCCGGCGAGCGAATTCAGGGCGGCGCGGGACTTCCTGCTCGCCCACCGCGAGGACTGGGCGGCGGCGTACGAGGGCTTCACGTGGCCCCGGCCCGCGGAGTTCAACTGGGCCCTGGACTGGTTCGACGCGATCGCCCGCGGCAACGACCGCACCGCCCTGTGGATCGTGGAGGAGGACGGCAGCGAGCGGAAGCTCTCCTTCGACACGCTGCGCCGCCGCTCAGACCGCCTCGCCAACTGGCTGCGCGGGCACGGCGTCCGGGCCGGCGACCGCATCGTCGTCATGCTCGGCAACCAGCCCG
The DNA here is from genome assembly GCA_000715685.1 of Streptomyces lilacinus. Classification (GTDB taxonomy): domain Bacteria; phylum Actinomycetota; class Actinomycetes; order Streptomycetales; family Streptomycetaceae; genus Streptomyces; species Streptomyces lilacinus. The sequence continues at coordinate 12,445 of KL569379.1, read as the reverse complement.
AGCTGTGGGAGACGGCCCTCGCCGCGATGAAGCTGCGCGCCGTCGTCGTCCCCGCCACCCCGCTGCTGGGCCCGGCCGACCTCGCCGACCGCGTCGAGCGCGGCGGCGCCCGGCACGTGGTGGTACGGGCCGAGGACACCGGCAAGTTCGCGGACGTGCCCGGCGACTACACCCGCATCGCGGTGGGGGCGGCGCCAACGGAGAGCGGCTGGCTGGACTACGCGGACGCGGACCGGGCCCCGGAGGCCTTCACGCCCGACGGCCCGACCCGCGCCGACGACCCCCTGCTGCTCTACTTCACCTCCGGCACCACCGCACGCCCCAAACTCGTGGAGCACACCCACACCTCGTACCCCATCGGCCACTTGACGACGATGTACTGGATCGGGCTGCGGCCCGGCGACATCCACCTCAACATCTCCTCGCCCGGCTGGGCCAAGCACGCCTGGTCCAGCCTCTTCGCGCCCTGGAACGCCGAGGCCACCGTCTTCGTCCACAACTACACCCGCTTCGACCCCGTCCGTCTCATGGCCGAGATGGACCGCTGCGGCGTCACCAGCTTCTGCGCCCCGCCCACCGTGTGGCGCATGCTCATCCAGGCGGATCTCTCCTCGCTGCGCACGCCCCCGCGCGAGGCCGTCGCGGCCGGCGAGCCCCTCAACCCCGAGGTCATCGAGACCGTCCGCCGGGCCTGGGGCGTCACCATCCGCGACGGCTTCGGACAGACCGAAACCTCCGTCCAGGTCGCCAACCCGCCGGGACAGCCGCTGCGAACCGGCTCCATGGGCCGGCCCAGCCCCGGCTTCACCGTCGTCCTCCTCGACCCGCACACCGGCGAGCCCGCCGACGAGGGCGAGATCGCCCTCGACCTGAGCGAGCGCCCCGTCGGCCTGATGACCGGCTACGCGGGCGACCCCGAGCGCACCGCCGAGGTCATGGCCGGCGGCTACTACCGCACCGGCGACATCGGCTCGCGCGACGCGGACGGACACATCACGTTCACCGGGCGCGGTGACGAGGTCTTCAAATCCAGTGACTACAAGATTTCCCCGTTCGAGCTGGAGAGCGCCCTCCTCGAGCACGAAGCCGTCGCCGAGGCCGCCGTCGTGCCCGCCCCCGACCCGCTGCGGCTCACCGTGCCCAAGGCGTACGTCGTCCTCGCCGAGGGCTGGGCGCCCGGGCCCGACACCGCCAGGGCCCTCTTCGCCCACTCGCGGGCCGTGCTGGCCCCCTACAAGCGGGTCCGCCGACTGGAGTTCGCCGACCTGCCCAAGACCGTGTCCGGCAAGATCCGCCGCATCGAGCTGCGCGAACGCACCGCGCGAGGCGACGGGACCGAGTACCGAGAGGAAGACCACCGGTGACCACCACCGTGACCACGCCCTCCCCGTCCCACACGGCAGGCCCCACCGACATCCCGCTGCTCGAGGACACCATCGGCGCCGACCTGGCGCGCGCCGTCGCCCGCTTCGGCGACCGCGAGGCGCTCGTCGACGTGCAGGGCGGCCGCCGCTGGACCTACTCCGAGTTCGGCCGGGCGGTGGAGGAGGTCGCGCTCGGCCTGCTCGCCAAGGGTGTGGCCAAGGGTGACCGGGTGGGGATCTGGGCCGTCAACTGCCCCGAGTGGGTCATGGTGCAGTACGCGACCGCCCGCATCGGCGCCGTCATGGTCAACATCAACCCCGCCTACCGCGTCCACGAGCTGGCCTACGTCCTGCGCCAGGCCGGCATCAGCCTCCTCGTCGCCTCCGTCGCGTACAAGACGAGCGACTACCGGCGCATGGTCGAGCAGGTCCGCGCCGACTGCCCCGACCTGCGCGACGTCGTCTACATCGACGACCCCACCTGGGACGGCCTCGTCCACCTCGGCGGCGGCGTCGACCCCGCCCGGCTCGCCTCCCGCGAGGCGCTGCTGCGCTGCGACGACCCGGTCAACATCCAGTACACCTCGGGCACGACCGGCTTCGCGAAGGGGGCCACGCTCTCCCACCGCAACATCCTCAACAACGGCTACTTCGTGGGAGAGGGTCTCGGCTACACCGAGAAGGACCGCATCGCCCTGCCCGTGCCCTTCTACCACTGCTTCGGCATGGTCATGGGCAACCTGGCGGCCACCACGCACGGCGCGTGCGTCGTCATCCCGGCCCCCTCCTTCGACCCCACCGCCACCCTGCACGCGGTCGAGCGCGAGCGCTGCACGTCGCTCTACGGCGTCCCCACCATGTTCATCGCCGAGCTGGGCCTGCCCGACTTCGCCACCTACGACCTCTCCTCGCTGCGCACGGGCATCATGGCCGGCTCGCCGTGCCCGTCCGAGGTGATGAAGCGGGTCGTCGCCGAGATGCACATGTCCGAGGTCGCCATCTGCTACGGGATGACGGAGACCTCCCCGGTCTCCACCCAGACCCGGCGCGACGACGACCTCGACCGGCGCACCGGCACCGTCGGACGCGTGCTGCCGCACATCGAGGTCAAGGTCGTCGACCCCGACACGGGCGAGGTCGCCGGGCGCGGCGAGCCGGGCGAGCTGTGCACCCGCGGCTACTCGGTGATGCTGGGCTACTGGAACGATCCCGAGCGCACCGCCGAGGCCGTCGACGCCGAGGGCTGGATGCACACCGGCGACCTCGCGGTGATGGGCGAGGACGGCTACGTACGGATCGTCGGCCGCATCAAGGACATGATCATTCGGGGTGGGGAGAACGTCTACCCGCGCGAGATCGAGGAGTTCCTGCACACCCATCCCAAGATCTCGGACGTGCAGGTCATCGGCGTCCCGGACGAGAAGTACGGCGAGGAGATCATGGCCTGCGTCATCCTGCGCGACCCGGCCGAGACCCTCACCCGCGACGAGCTCGCCCGCTACTGCCGGGGCCGGCTCGCCCACTACAAGGTGCCGCACCACCTGCGGGTGATGGACGCCTTCCCGCTGACCGTCAGCGGCAAGGTGCGCAAGGTCGAGCTGAGGGAGCAGGCCGCCGCGCTGCTGGGCGGGGTGGTGGAGGAGGAGGCGAAAGCGGAGGAGGCAGAGGCCGGGACGATTCTCGGCTGATGCCGGCGGACGTCGCGGGGCGGGCCGCGGGCGGCCCGCCCCGTATCCCCCGTATCCCCCGTGTTCCCCCCGTTGGACAGGCCCGCGGTCCCCCGTGCGTCGCGGGCCCTGCGGACAGTCTCCGCTTCGTTTCGTCAACTCTCCACGATCGCCCGGCAGTTCAGAGGAAAAATTGAGCTTCGCGGAACTGCCGCTGACGCTCGGTGACCTCGGTCGACCTCAGCTCCTGCCGTGCCGCGCCAGCTCGTCGGCCCAGTCGTTGAGGGCCTGCGGGGTGCCGGTGAGGTCCATGACGAACAGCGGAAGGCGCAGGTCGTCCGCGCGGCAGCGGGCGTCCCGCGCGTAGCCCGCGAGGGAGAAGCACGCGCCGGCGACCGAGTCGAGGAGGCTGTGCAGCCACAGGCACTCGACGTCACGAAGCGTGGTGGGCAGGGTCGTCGGGTCCACCCGCGCGACGATCGCGCTGCCCCGCAGGTCCACTCCGGTCGCGGCGGGGGCCGGGCAGTTGCCGTGGCGGCGCACATCGGTGAAGCCCAGCCAGCGCAGATAGCGCTCGGCCGACATCACGGCGTCCCGCTCGGTGCGGATGGTCACCGGGCTGTCTCTTATACACATCTCTG
>KL569379.1:5290-8530 GCA_000715685.1 Streptomyces lilacinus | reverse complement strand
CCGCGACACCGCGCGGGGCCGGGGAGCCTCGTCCGCCGGGGCGTCCGGCCGCCCGGGGGCGGAGTCGCGGTCGGCGTCGCGGGCGGTGTCACGTACGGGATCGCGCGCCGGGTCGCGCGCCGGGTCGCGCGGCGGCAGGACGGGCAGCCGCACCACCGTCCCGCAGGAGCAGCCCAGCTCCGGCCGCGGCCACTGGCCCTGACGGTCGCAGGAGGGGCAGCGCACCGCCACCCAGGAGTCGCGCCAGGTCCGGTGGGCCAGTAACTCGGGCGTGGCGTCGGGCGGTACGGGCAGGGTCAGCGGGGCGCCGCAGGCGCAGGGGAAGGTGGGAGGGGTGAAGGAGTGCTCCCGGTGGCACGTGGGGCAGTGCACCGGCACGCTCTTGGCCATCTTCGGCTCCAGCGAGGGGTTCCGTAGGGCTTAGGGGTACCCCATCGTCCACGATGCGGGGGCGGCCGGGGAGCGAATCGGCACAGCACGGCGAGGAGAGTGCTCCGGGCGGCGGCGCCGGGGCGCGACGTGGTGGGTGTCGGGCGCCGCCGCCCGGAGGTGCGGGGAGCGCTAGGGAGTGGGTTCGAACTCTTGCACGGCGTCGATGTTCGGGCCGTGCGGGGTGTTCGCCTCGCGCTCGATCATGATCTCGACCAGCACCGGGCGGGACGTCGCCACCGCCTCCTTGCGGGCCCACGCGATGGCCGGCCCGATGTCCGCCGGATCCACGACCCGGCGGCCCGAACACCCGTAGGCCTCCATCAGCTTGACGTTGTCGGTGCCCGTCTCGTCGTAGTGGATGTCGACCTGGTAGTTCATGGCGTAGCCGGCCGATGCCTGCCGGATCAGGCCCAGGTACTCGTTGTTCAGCATGATCAGGACGAACGGGATGTCGTACTGCGCCGCGACCGCCAGCTCCTCGGCCGTGTACTGGAAGCCGTAGTCGCCGACGATGCCGACCACTTCCGTGCCGCCCCGGCCGAGGCCCGCCAGGGCCGTCTTCACGCCGATCGCGGCCGGGACCTCCCAGCCCAGCGGGCCGGCCTGGCCGCACACCTGGTAGTGGCGGGGGCGGTGGGCCTTCTGGTGCTGGCCGCCCCAGATCTGGTACAGCCCGATGGCGGTGACGACGTAGGTGTCCTCGCCGAACGCCTCGTTGATCTCCTTGTAGACGCGGGGCGCCTTGACGGGGACGTCGTCGAAGTCCTCGCGCCGGGTCAGGGTCCGCTTCAGGTGCCGGCAGCGCGCCCGCCAGGAGTCGGTCTCGGCTCGTGCGCATGCGCGTACGCGTACGCCGCGGCGCTCGGCAGCCGCCAGCAGGGCGGCGAGGAACAGCTTCGCGTCGGAGACGATGCCCAGGTCCGGCTCGACGACCCGGCCCAGCTGGGTGGGTTCGACGTCGACGTGGACGAAGGTGCGGTCGCCCTTGTAGACGTCGAGGTCCGCGCCGGTGTGCCGGTCACCGAAGCGCGCGCCCACGGCGAGGACGAAGTCCGACTCCAGGAAGGAGGCGTTGGCGTACCGCTGCGACGTCTGGATGCCGGTGGTACCCATGTTGAGCTCGTGGTCGTCCTCGACGACCCCCTTGCCCATGAGGGTGACCTGGAAGGGGACGCCGAGGTACTCCACCAGCGCGCGCAGCTCCGCCGCCGCCTCGGCGAGGATCACCCCGCCGCCCGCCAGGACCAGCGGCCGCTCCGCTGCCAGCAGCAGATCCAGCGCCGCCTCGACCCGCGCCGGGCGCGGCGCGACCGTACGCGGCGGGAACGCGGCGTCCACGGCGGGGTCGTAGCGGATCTCGCGCCGGGCGACGTCGACCGGGATGTCGATCAGTACGGGCCCGGGCCGGCCCTCCCGGGCGATCCGGAACGCCTCGCGGAACACCCACGGGACCTGCGCCGCCTCCTTGATCTGCACGGCCCACTTGGTGACGGGCCGCGCCACCTCGACGATGTCGACCGCCTGGAACGCCTCCTGGTGCAGCTTCGTGGAGACCGCCTGGCCGGTGACGCAGACCATGGGGATCGAGTCGGCGTACGCGGTGTAGAGACCGGTGACCAGATTGGTGCCGCCCGGCCCGGACGTGGCGAGCGCGACGCCGGGCCGGCCGGTGGTACGGGCCCAGCCGTCGGCCATGTGGGCGGCGCCGGCCTCGTGGCGGACGATGAGGTGGTCGATGCCGCCGACGGTTTCCATCGCCTTGTAGAGCGGTAGGATCGCGGCGCCGGGGCAGCCGAAGGCGATGTCGACGCCCTCGTCCTTGAGGATGTGCACGGCCGCGTGCATGGCGGGTACGCGGCTGGTCATGCCGCGTTCCTCGTGGTCCCGGAGAGCCGCTCGACGCCGCGCAGCAGGGCCGAGTGGTCGAGGCCCCCGTCGCCCTGCGCCCGGGCGGCGGCCACGAGCGTGGCCACGAGGCCGCCCAGCGGCAGGGCGGCGCCCACCTCGCGGGCGGCGGCGGTGACGATGCCCATGTCCTTGTGGTGCAGGTCGATCCGGAAGCCCGGCGCGTACGCGCGGGCCAGGAAGTTGTCCCGCTTGCGGGACAGCACGGCGGAGGCCGCGAGGCCGCCGCCGAGCACGTCCAGGGCGGCGGACAGGTCGACGCCGGACTTCTCCAGGAAGACGACGGCCTCGGCGCACGCCTGGATGTTCGCGGCGACGATCAGCTGGTTGGCCGCCTTGACGGTCTGGCCGGCGCCGTGCGGGCCGCAGCGGACGACGGTCGTGCCGAGCGCGCGGAGCAGCGGCTCGGCCTCGTCGAAGTCGGCCGGCTCCCCACCGACCATGATCGAGAGGGTGCCTTCGACGGCACCGGCCTCGCCGCCCGATACGGGCGCGTCCAGCATGCGCAGGCCGCGCGCGGCGGCCTCGACGGCGAGGCCGGCCGACGTGCGCGGCGCGATCGACGACATGTCGACGACCAGCGCCCCGGTCCGGGCGTGCGCGAGCACGCCGTCCTCGCCGAGCACCACGGCGGTGACCTCGCGATCGGCGGGCAACATCGTCACGACGACATCGGCCCCCCGCACCGCCTCCCGGACGGAAGCGGCCGGGGTGCCGCCGTGCGCGGCGAGCCGATCGAGCTTGTGGGCCTCGAGGGTGTATCCCGCGACCGGATAACCGGCCTTGAGCAGATTCTCGGCCATCGGCGCGCCCATGATGCCGAGGCCTATCCAGGCGATGCGGGGGAGGGGGGAGGGGGACATGGATGTCCTTTCGAGGGGGGATTGGTGCTGAAGCCAGCCC
>KL569379.1:0-4981 GCA_000715685.1 Streptomyces lilacinus | reverse complement strand
TCCGGGGGCTGGGGGCTTGCCCCCAGTCACGGGAAGGGGCGGGACCGGGGAAAGAACTGCGGCCCAGCGCCTGCGGCCACGTACTCGAGGCCGATCCACCCCCCGTACCCCGCATCCCGCAGGCAGGCGAAGAGGGCGGGGAAGTCGAGGTGACCGGTCCCGGGGGCGCCTCGGCCCGGGACGTCGGCAATTTGGACGTGGGCGGTCAAAGCCGCGTGGCGGGCGATGGTTTCGGGAAGGTTCTCGCCGCCACGCGCGAGGTGGTAGAGGTCCAGCAGCAGGCGCGCGTTGTCGAGTCCCGTCGCCGCGTTGACCTTGGCGACGACCGCCGCCGCGTCCGCCGCGCTCACGAGCGGGTACGCCGGCGACTCCGCCGCGTTGAGGGCCTCGACGAGCAGGACCGCGCCCACGCGGTCCGCCGCCCGGGCGGCCAGCGCGAGGTTCTCCAGGGCGAGGGCGTCCTGGACGGCGGGGTCCACGCCCGCGACGCGGTTGCCGTACAGCGCGTTGAGCGCCCGGCAGCCCAGCGACGCGGCGAAGTCGGCCGCGACGTCGATGTTGGCGCGGAAGCGTGCCGACTCCTCGCCCGGCACCGAGAGCGCGCCCCGGTCGGGGCCGGGCAGCCGGCCCGCGTAGAAGTTGAGGCCCACGAGCCTGGTCCCGGCGCGGGTCAACGCCTCGCGCAGGGCGTCCTGTTCGGACGGGTCCGGCACCGGCGTGTCGGGCCACGGCCACCACAGCTCCACCGCCGTGAAGCCCGCCGCGGCGGCCGCCGCAGGGCGCTCCAGCAGGGGGAGTTCGGTGAAGAGGATCGAGAGGTTCACGTCGAAGTCGAAAAGCATCCAGCCCTCTCATTCTTCCGTATGACGGAAGTCGGCTTTCGCTATAAGGAAGGCTGCCGCCGGGTTCGACCGGCTGTCAACCCCCGCGCCCCGGCCGACCCTGTCCCGCCCCCACCCCCACGCAGTACGTTGACCGCGTGCGTTTGAGACTGGAGTTCACGACCGAGCCGTTCGACCTCGACGAGACCCCGCCGCACGCTGTCGCCGCCCGCGACGTCGTGCAGACGGCCGGGCTGGACGCCGTCGACGTCGGACCGTTCGGCAACACCGTCGAGGGCCGCGCCGACGCCGTGCTCGCCGCGCTGGACGCGCTGCTGCGCGAGTCCCTCGAGGCCGGCGCCACCCGGGTGTCCCTGCAGGTCAACGTCGTGGGGGCGGGCGGCGCGTGAGCGAGCACCCGTTCCGTGCCGCCGTCCGGCCGCTCGTGGACGCCCTGGGCGGTCAACTCCTCGAGCCGGCCCAGGCGGAGGGCGACGACGTCGTCCTGTCCTGGGAGGGGCGCGAGGTCGTGGCCGTACGCCTCCCGCGCCTCTCCGACTCCCTCGAGCGCATCCTCGTCGACCTCGAGCGCCGGCACGGCATGCCGCTGGCGGAACTCGACCGCAAGACCAAGCAGTTGGTCGTGCGCAACCTCGAGAAGCGCGGCGCCTTCACCCTGCGGCACGGCGTGGAGACGGTCGCCGCCGCCCTCGGCGTCAGCCGCTTCACGATCTACAACTACCTGAACCGCGAGAGCGCCGACTGAGCACCACCCCGCGCTGTTTTTCAACAAACTGTTGACGCGGTCTTCCGCAAGGCGTTAGCTGTCCGCAGCTCATCCGAGTGCGGGCAGAAGCGCCACGGAGGTTGCCGTGACTTCGAGTTCGACGCCGGGGCTCTCCCGGTTCAACGCGGCCGGGGAAGAGACCGCCCGAGCCGTTCTGCACGAGATCTGCGCCAGCGCCGCGTGGGGGAGCGCGATCCTCGCGCAGCGCCCCTACCGCGACGCCGAGGAACTGCTGACCGCCAGCGACGCGGCCGTCGCCCGCCTCGGCGCGGCGGACCTGACGGAGGCGATGGCCGGCCACCCGCCCATCGGGCGGCCGAAGCCCGGCGACGCGGTCTCGGCCCGCGAGCAACGCGGCATGGCGGACGCCCCCGACGACATCAGGGCCGAGATCCTCGCACTCAACCTGGCCTACCAGGAGCGATTCGGGCACGTCTTCCTGATCTGCGCCACCGGGCTGACGGCCCGACAGATGCGGGACGCCATCCGTAACCGGATCGACAACGGCCCGGAACGCGAGCGGGAGATCGTACGCGGAGAGCTGGGCCGCATCAATCGCATCCGCCTCGCCCGGCTCGCCGTACAGGAGCACTCCCCACCGCCGCGGCGGTCCGAGCGCGAAGGAGCGGACCGGCCGTGACCGTACCGACCGCGCCAACCGCACCAGCCGCCACTTCCGTCTCCACGCACGTCCTGGACACCGCGGCCGGCCGCCCGGCCACCGGCGTCACCGTCGAGCTGTCCGCCCGCCGCTCCGGGCAGTGGACCGTCTCGGGCAGCTCGAGAACCGACCGCGACGGGCGCTGCGCCGACCTTCCCGCGCTGCCGCCGGACATCACCCACGCCCGCCTCCGCTTCGACGTCGGGCCCCACCTGTCCCGCGAGCCGGCCGAAGGGGGAGCGCAGTCGGTCTTCTTCCCGGAGGTGACGGTCACCTTCGCCGTCGCCCCCGGCGAGCACTACCACGTGCCGCTGCTGCTCAGCCCGTTCGGCTACTCCGTCTACCGAGGGAGCTAGCACCGTGATCCTTGGTCAGAACCAGTACGGCAAGGCCGAGAGCCGCGTCGTCCGCATCACCCGCGACGGCGACACCCACCACATCAAGGACCTCAACGTTTCGGTCTCCCTCTCCGGGGACATGGACGACGTCCACCTCTCCGGTTCCAACACCAACGTCCTCACCACCGACACCACCAAGAACACCGTCTTCGCCTTCGCCAAGGAACGCGGCATCGCCTCCGCCGAGCAGTTCGGCATCCACCTCGCCCGTCACTTCGTCACCAGCCAGGAGACGATCCGCACCGCCCGTATCCGGATCGAGGAATACGCCTGGCAGCGCATCGAGACCGCCGGCCCCAAGCGGCACTCCTTCGTCCGCGAGAACCAGGAGACGCGCACCGCGCAGGTCACCTACGACGGCGCGAGATGGCAGGTCGTCTCCGGCCTCAAGGACCTCGTCGTCCTCAACTCCACCGACTCCGAGTTCACCGGCTACGTCAAGGACCGCTACACCACCCTCCCCGAGACCCGGGACCGCGTCCTGGCCACCCAGGTGCACGCCCGCTGGCGCTACGGCTGGTCGGCCGACGACCCGTCAGGCGGGAACGGGCACGGGCACGGGAACGGGCACGGAGGCGAGGGCGAGGCGGCCGTGCCGGACTGGGACGCCTGCTACGCCGCCGCCCGCGGCCACCTGCTGGGCGCGTTCGCCGAGACGTACTCCCTCTCGCTCCAGCAGACCCTCTACGAGATGGGCTCACGCGTCATCGACCGGCTCCCCGAAATCGACGAGATCCGCCTCTCCCTCCCCAACAAGCACCACTTCCTCGTCGACCTCGAGCCCTTCGGCCTCAAGAACGACAACGAGGTCTACTACGCCGCCGACCGCCCGTACGGCCTCATCGAGGCGACCGTCCTCCGCGACGGCGTCCGGCCCGCCATACCCGTCGACCTGACGAACCTCCCCTAGGGACACGACACGACCATGGCTCCTCCACCCCCCGGCAGCCCCGGTAGCACCGGCAGCGCGCCCCCGGCCCGCGTCGTCATCGAGAACTGCGCCGTCGCGACCATCGACGCGCACGACACCGAGTACGCCGCCGGCCACCTCGTCGTCGCCGGCAACCGCATCGAGTCCGTCGGCCCCGGCGCCGCGCCCGCGCACCTGGAGAACGTCGTCCGCCGCGTCGACGCCGAAGGGCACCTGGCCACCCCCGGACTCGTCAACACCCACCACCACTTCTACCAATGGCTCACCCGCGGCCTCGCCCAGGACGCCAACCTCTTCGACTGGCTCGTCGCCCTCTATCCCGTCTGGTCCCGCATCGACGAGCCCATGGTCCACGCGGCGGCCCGCGGGTCCCTGGCCATGATGGTCCGCGGCGGCGTCACCACCGCCATGGACCACCACTACGTCTTCCCCCGCGGCGCCGGCGACCTCCTCGGCGCGGAGATCCGCGCCGCCCGCGAGATCGGCGTGCGGTTCAGCCCCACCCGCGGCTCCATGGACCTCGGCGCCTCGGCCGGCGGACTGCCCCCGGACTTCGCCGTGGAGAGCACCGAGGACGCGCTCGTCGCCACCGAGGAGGCGATCGACACCCATCACGACGCCTCTTTCGACTCGATGCTGCGCGTCGGGGTCGCGCCCTGCTCGCCGTTCTCCGTCTCCACCGAGCTCCTCCGCGAGGCCGCCGCGCTCGCCCGGCGCAAGGGCGTGCGCCTGCACACGCACGGCTCGGAGACCGTCGAGGAGGAGCGGTTCTGCAAGGAACGGTTCGGCATGGGACCGACCGACTACTTCGAGTCCACCGGCTGGCTCGGCGACGACGTGTGGATGGCCCACTGCGTCCACATGAACGACGACGACATCGCCACCTTCGCCCGCACCGGCACCGGCGTGGCGCACTGCCCCTCCTCCAACGCCCGGCTCGCCGCCGGCACCGCCCCCGTGCCGTCCATGCTGCGCGCCGGCGTCCCCGTCGGCCTCGGCGTCGACGGCACCGCCTCCAACGAAGCCGGCGAACTCCACACCGAGCTGCGCAACGCCCTGCTGATCCACCGCCTCGCGGGTGGCGAGGGCGCGCTGAACGTCCGGCAGGCGCTGCGGCTCGGCACGTACGGCGGGGCGCAGGTGCTCGGCCGCGCGGCCGAGATCGGCTCGCTGGAGGCGGGCAAGTTGGCCGATGTGGTGCTGTGGAGGCTCGACGGGCTCGGCCATTCCACGATCGCCGATCCTGTCGCGGCGCTTGTGCTCGGGCCGCCTGCGCCGGTTTCGCTGGCGCTGATCAACGGGAGGGTGGTCGTTGAGGGTGGGCGGCTGCTGACTGCCGATGAGGACGACATCGCCCGGCAGGCGTGGGTGGAGGCGCGGAGG
>KL569378.1:23319-23850 GCA_000715685.1 Streptomyces lilacinus | reverse complement strand
GGTGCGGCGGGTGCCGTGGCCGGGGGGCCGACGGGGGCGTCGGGACGCGGATAGCCGTAGCCCCCCTGCGGGGCCGCGCTGTCTGCCGCCGGTGCGGTGGGCGCGCCGGGGGCCTGAGCGGCGGTGTGCGCTACGGGCGCGGGAGGAGTGCTCGGCACGTCAGGGGTGGCCGGCGCCGAGGCATCGGATTCCGCGGGCGCGGAGGCGTTCTGCGGCTCCGCGTTGTCGGACGTATCCGCCGTCGGGGCGCCTGCGTGGACGTCGTCCGAAGCCGGCCCGGCCAGCCGGAACTCGTCGGAGGGAGACTCCGCCGCAGCGCTGTCGTCGGCAGGCGCGGAGGCCTCGACGGCGCCCGAACCGTCTTCCGCTGCCGGAGCCGTGGCGTCCGATCCGTCGGGGTGCGGCCGCCCGTCGACCGACGGCGGCGGGAAGGCCGGCGGGGGCGGCGGCCAGGCCGCCGCCGGGCTGGCCGGCGCGAACTCCGGCGGCAGCGGCGGCAGCGAGATCTGCGGCACCGGCGGCGTCCACGCG
>KL569378.1:20808-23092 GCA_000715685.1 Streptomyces lilacinus | reverse complement strand
GGCGAAACCGGCGGAACGGGCGCCGCCGGAGCCACCGGTGCCGCCGGAGCGACCGGGCTCACCGGCGCCACCGGCGCCGCCTGGCTCTCCGGAGCCGCGCTCTGCGTGTACCACGCGGGCGGGGTGTAATCGATCGTGAACTCACCCGTGTGTTCGGGTTCGTGCTCGTGCTCAAGCCCGTGCTCGGCGTCGGACCGGTCCTGGCCGGCCGCCTTCCCGGCCGCGCGGATCTCGTCCCGATCGCTGCTCACAATGCCTCCTGCTGGTGTGGTCCGGCGCCCGTGGATTCAGTGGATTCGTCTGGCGGGGCCGACCGTTACTGTCGCCCCGACCGCCCGGATCTCCCCGTATGTCGCATGACAGGACCGGCGTCGGGTTCTCCAGTGCGTGCGTACGGGCATACAGACTAATCGTCATCCGTATCTGTGCGGCAGGGCCGCCCCCCGCCCCCCGTCCGTCCCCGGAGCTCGGGGAGTCGCGGGCTCCCGCGTCACTCCATGCGGCGGGCCGCGCCCAGCAGCGCCGTCTCCGGCTCGGTGGGCTGCGTCGTGACGTACGTGCGCGAGGTGCGGTTGCACCAGAGGGTGACGCCGTCGGGGAGCGTGGAGAGCGCCTCGACGTCGTCGGGCGGCAGGTTCAGCACCCGACCGAGCTGCCGCGCCTCGTCGGGGGAGACGCGCTGGACGCCCACCAGGTGCGCCTGGGCCATGAGCCGGGGGCTCGTCGGGCCGGGGTAGGGGAGCAGCGTCAGGACGGACTGCCAGGGCGCCGCCGCGGTCCGGCCGCGCGGCGGGCGGGCCCCGCAGTCGCGGACGACCAGGACCGGGCTGTGCACGGACGGGCCCTGCGGCGGCACCCGGCCGACGTCGTGGAGGGTGATGGACTGCTGTCCGGTGTTCGCCGACTGCGCGAGCGCGGTCCACAGCTGTCGGCGCCCGGTCTCGACCGCGACCCGCGCTCCCGTGCCGACCGCGCGCAGCGCGACGACCTGCGCCGTCCAGGCGCCGCCGACGAGGACGACGTCGAAGGGGGCGGGCCGGCCGATCCCGAGGACGGCGGGCGCGCCCCGATCGTCGGAACCGATGACCACGCCGTCGTCGCCGACGGGCAGGGCCAGCGCGTCGAACTCCTCCGGGGACAGCTCGTGCCGCCCTCGCCGCGGACCGAGCAGCCCGAAGCCGAGCCGCGCCCGACGGGCGGGCGGCGGCTCCGGCGCCACGGTCCCGACACCCCCCGGCGGGGGCACGGCGGCGGGCAACGGCACGGACACGGCCGGACCCGTGCCCGTACCAACAGGCGTGGTCGTCGTCATCGGCGTCATCAGCGCGTCCCTCCCAGCGGCAGCGTGGCGAGCACCCCGGGCACCTGCTCGTGGTCCAGCCGCACCAGGCCGACCTTCACCGCGCGGGCGGCCCGCTCCAGTTCGCGTCGCACCGCGGCCAGTTCGTCCGAGCTGCGCCCGCATATCCGTACATGACCCGTCATGGTCGGCGCGTGTCGCCCGTCCACCGTCCGCCCCCGCCCGAGCGTGAGGCTCAGGGTCGTCGACAGCGCGGGCAGGGACGTGAGCAGCGCGGCCAGTTGCGGCAGGCTCGCCCCGCCCGTGCCCAGCCGGGGCCAGCGGCCCACCCAGTAGGTGGTGTGCCAGCGGTCGTCGCACCGCCACGCGCGCGGGCTCTCCACGGTCCGCCGCGCGGGCGTTCCCGCGCGGCTGGCCTGCGCCGTGGCGGCGGGATTGATGTCGGCTGCCGTCGACAGGGCGGCGGTCAGCGCGTCCTCCGACAGGAGCGTCGCCGCGTAGCCGGCGCCGGTCAGTCGGCTCGCCAACTGGTCCGCGGCGCGCAGCACGCACCGCCGCGCCCCCTCGACGCCGCCGCCCCGCGCGTCGACGGCCTCGGGGCACAGCTCGGGGTCGAACTTCAGCGCCACCCACGTCTGTCGTACGGCGGGGGCCCCGGTCAGCTGCTGCAACGGCGCGTAGTTCCGCGCGGCCAGGGCCTCGCCGGGCAGGTGCGGCGCGGGCGCCGGCAGGGTGCTCTGCACGACCTGCACCGACTCCAGGAGGATGCCGTCGACGTCCATCGCGTCGCGCAACAGCGCGAGCGGCAGGGCCTTCTCCGTCCTGTTGGCCCGCAGGGGCCGGTCCACGGCGTCGACGCGCAGCACCGCCGTCAGGAACGTGCCGTCGCCGACCAGGCCGACCGACCGTCGCTCGCGGTCGGTGAAGGAGTCGGTCCGCAGCGCCGGCTCGCACTCCACCACGGGGGCTGTCTCTTATACACAT
>KL569378.1:0-20551 GCA_000715685.1 Streptomyces lilacinus | reverse complement strand
CGCCGCCGCCCTGCGCACGCGCCGCCGCAGCGCCACCACCGACGTCAGCCACTCCGTGACGGGCCGTCGACCGCGCCGCAGGAGCGCCAGCAGCACGAGCACCACGGCCACCACGGCCGCCGGGACGAGCCACAACCGGCCGCCGGTCCACCCGAGGAGCACCACGGCCGCGGCCACCTCGACCAGCACGAGCTGCTGCAGCCGCACCGGCCCCAGCACACCGCGCCCCGGCGCGGACCGGGGGACGACGGCGCCCGCACCCGCACCGGCCCGCGGACCGCCTCGGGCCCGTACCCGCGTCGCGGCAGCCATGAACCGTCAATCCCCCTCGAGCAAGCCGGAATGCACCCGTGAAAATCGGCCCTCGCCACCGGCGGTATCGTCCCCCGGCGACAAGTGCCGATCATCTACGGGCATAGTAGAGGCTCGATACGACACCGGCCCCGACAGGGCGGCGCCGGTCGGCCGAGGCGAGGCCGCGGTGGAAAACGGGGGAGAAACGGCTCGAGATGGCATCACGGCGGGACGAACTCAACGCCTACACCTTCGCGAAGAAACGGACAGTTGCCGCCTTTCTGCAGCCCTCGCCCACCGGTTCCGAGGAAGGCGCCCCGCGGCCGCTGCGCACGGTGCTGCCCGGTGTCGTCGCCGGTGCCGTGCTCGTCGCGGCCTTCGGCGCGTGGGGTGTGTTCAAACCCGTGGCTCCCAAGGGCTGGGACGACGTCGCCGGCCATGTCATCGTCGGCAGCGACTCCACGACCCGTTACGTCGTCCTCAAGACCGACGGCAAGAAGCAGCTCCACCCCGTCCTCAATCTCGCCTCCGCGCGACTGCTCCTCGCCCCCGGCAAGGGGCAAGTGATCAAGGTTCGGGAATCCGAGCTCGACAACGGCCATATTCCGCGCGGGCCCACACTCGGCATTCCGTACGCACCCGACCGCATGCCCACCGCGACCCAAGCGGGCAAACCGAAGCAATGGGCCGTATGCCAACAGCCGGGTGGCAACGGTAAAACCACTCAAAAGGCGGTTTTCCTTTTCGCCGCCGGTGACCCGAAGGCCAAACGACTCTCCGGATCCCAGCGTCTGAGCGGCGCCCAGGCCCTCTACGTCCAGGGCCCGGACGACGCCCGCTACCTCGTGGACCCCAAGGGCACCCGCTACCTCATCGGCGGCCCCGACTGGCAGAGCCAGGACACCGCCGACCGCAACCTCCTGCTGCGCGCCCTCTTCCACGACGGCGCCCAGCCGCAGCGCGTCACCAAGGAATGGCTGGGCACCCTCCACGAGGGCACGCCCCTGACCTTCCCCACCGTGAACGGCACCATCGGCGCGCCCGCCGGAGTCACTACCCTCAGCGCCCGCGCCAACCGCGTCGGCATGATCCTCCAGGCGCCCACCGGCACCACCACCCAGCACTACGTCGTGCTGCCCGGAAAGGTCGCCCGCGTCTCGGAGTTCGTCGCCAAGCTCCTCCTCAGCAGCCGTGCCCTCGCCCCCCTCGGCCAGGCCGGCGCGCCCGAGCGGGTGAGCGCCGCCGACTTCACCCCCGACGCCGACGAGTTCCACGGCCGCGACCACTGGCCCACCCGCGTGCCGCGGCTGGCCAACACCGCCGACCCGGCCGCGCCCGGCGACGCCCACGACACCGTCTGCAGCCTCTTCGGCGGACTCGACGCGGACGGCACCCCCGACCTGGGCGTCTGGGCCGGCACGGACTACCCCGCCACCATCCCCGACGGCGCCACCAGCGCCTACGTCACCCCCGGCTCCGGCCTGCTCTACCGCCAGGTCACCGGGCGCCAGACGCACAGCGGCGCCGTCTTCCTCGTCACCGACACCGGACTGCGCTACGCCGTCCAGTCCAACGGCGACAGCGCCACGGACCGGTCGCGGATCGGCGACGAGCCCGCCCCCGACGCCTCGTCCGCCGGCGTCCCCCAGGCCGACCAGGCTCGCACCCGGCTCGGCTACGGCGACGTCGCTCCCGTACCCGTCCCCGCGAACTGGTCCCAGTTCCTGCCGACCGGACCGCGGCTGGACACCAACAGCGCCAAGCAGCCGCAGGGCTCGTAGGGGACCCGCATGCGAACGCCGGCCATGATCACCGCCGCGCTGCTGACCGTTCTCACCGGAACGGCCGGGGCGCCCGCCCTCGCCGCCGCCCCCGCCGCCCTCGTGACGACGGCGCTGGACGGCAGCGGCGAGTGCACGTACCCCGCCAAGCCCATCAAGGGCACCCCCTGGGCCCTGCAGCGCGTCCTGCTCGACCAGCTGTGGCAGGACACCCGCGGCAGGGACCGCCAGGGCCGCCCGGTCCGCGTCGCCGTCGTCGACACCGGCGTCGATGTCCTGAACCCGCAGCTCAAGGACGCCGTCGACGTCAAGAGCGGCACCGACCTGCTCTCCGACGCCAAGGACGCCGGCAAGGGCCCCACCGTCGACCCCGTCGGCCACGGCACCAAGGTCGCCGGCATCATCGCCGCCCGCCCGGCGGCCGGCAGCGGATTCGTCGGCATCGCCCCCGAGTCGGTCATCATCCCGATCCGGCAGAACGACGAACGGGGCACCGGCACCTCGCGCACCCTCGCCGTCGGCATCAAACAGGCCGTCGACGCCGGCGCCCGCGTCATCAACATCTCCCAGGACACCGCCACCCCGCTGCGCCCCGACTCCGACCTCGAGCGCGCCGTCGAGGACGCCCTCGCCCACGACGTCGTCGTGGTCGCCTCGGCCGGCAACGACGGGGCGGACGGCAGCACGAAGCCGACCTACCCGGCCGCCTACCCCGGCGTCCTCGCCGTCGGCGCCTCCGACCGCAACAACGAGCGCGCGCCCTTCTCCCAGTCCGGCGACTTCATCGGCGTCGCCGCGCCCGGCGTCGACATGGTCTCCACCGTCCCCGGCGGCGGCCACTGCGTCGACCACGGCACCAGCTTCTCCGCCCCCTACGTCGCCGGCGTCGCCGCGCTCATCCGCGCCAAGCACCCCGACTGGAAGCAGCACCAGGTCGTCGCCCAGATCGAGCAGACCGCCGAGCGCGTGGCCAACGGCCGCGACCGCTACGTCGGCTGGGGCGTCGTCGACCCCGCCCGCGCCCTCACCGAGGACGAGCGCGCCCCCGAGCGCGTCGCCGTCTCCCGCGGCCCGGGGCACCACCTCGCCGCCCCCCAGCCCGCCGCCCTCCCCCTGGGGGAGACGCCGCGGGAGCGACAGGTGCGCCTGGCCACGTACGCCCTGGGCGGCACGGCCGTCCTGGTCGCCATGGTCGCGGGCTCGGCCGTGGTCGTACGAGACCGTAACCGCCGCCGCCGGCTGCCCTGAGCCGCGCGGCACCGCACGAAGGAACCCATGACTCAGCCACCACCTCTCCCCCCACAGGGCGGGCAGCAGCGCCCGCCGCAGGTCTGGGACACCCGCTTCGACCAGCGGGGCGGCCCGTCCGCCCCGCAGGGGCCCGCCGGCGGGCCGGCAGGCTTCGGCCCGGCGCTTCGGCCCGGCCCCGCAGCCGTTCGACGCGACGCCGGGCGGGACGACGGGTGACGCTCCGGGCGCTCCGGGCACGGCACCGGGTACGGCGCCGGCCGCGCCCTCGCCCGCGGCATCCGCGATGGCGGGCGCCGCGACGGTGGGAATCGCGCAGGGCACGGGTACGGGCACGGGCACGGGCAGCGTGAAGAAGCGCCGCACCGCGGTGATCCTCGGCCTGGGCCTGCTGCTGGTGGTCGGCTTGGGCACGGGCGGCTGGCTGGTGTGGGGCCGGAGCGGAAACGATCCTGCCCCCAAGCCGAAGGGCCCGCCCCAGGCCGTCGACGCCAAGCTCGACTGGATGGCCCCGACGCCCGCCGTGGACCAGGAGAAGTCCGACCGCTTCTCCACGCCCTGGTTCACCAAGGACAACATCGTCCTGCGCACCCGCAAGACGGTGACGGCGTACAACGCGGAGACCGGAAAGCCGAGCTGGAGCATCCCGGTGCCCGGGTTCTCGTGCACCAGTTCCCCGCGCCAGGAGGCCGGCATCGCGGCCGTCGTCTACGGCAAGGAGGAATTCGCCTGCGACATGGTCATGGCCGTCGACCTCGAGCACGGGCGCGCCCTGTGGAACCGTGAACTGACCGACTCCAGGGGCCGCAAGGACAGCTTCGACACGGGAAACCTCTCCCTCGCGCGAGGCGTCCTCACCGTGGCCGACGTGCTCGAACCGCGCGTGTACGCCGCGAACAACGGCGAGCGCCGCAAGCCCAACGACTACGGCTGCCGGGAGACCGGCACGGTCGTGAAGAACGACTCCGAGCAGCTCACGATCGCCCAGTGCCAGCTCTTCGGCCGCTACTTCGTCATGAACGTGGACCCGAGGACGGGCCTGGAGAAGTGGACCTGGAAGGTCCTCGACGGACTCAAGGTGCAAAACGTCCTCTCCGTCAATCCCGCCGTCATCGTCGTGGCGCGCGAGAACGACACCTCGCCGTCGGACATCGTGGTCCTGGACGACAAGGGTCGCCTGAAGCAGCTGATATCCGTCTCCTCCGGCCCGTACGACTTCGAGGACTGCAAGCCGAGGCTCCTCGACTCCTGCCGCAGGGCGGTCGTCGACGGCAACACGCTCTACCTGCCCACGAGCAACGACAAGAAGATGACCGACGGGGTCTTCGCCACCACCGTCGTCGCGATCGACCTGGACACCGGCAAGCCGCGCTGGACCGCCGGCTTCGACGGCAACCGCGACTACCGGCCGGTCGCGATGCACGACGGCAGGCTGCTGGTCTACCAGGACCCCACGCGGGACGAGAGCGGAAAGCTGTATTCCGTCGACCCCGCGACCGGCAAGTCGGCCGTGTTCATGAGGCTGCCGCAGGAGTCGGTCGCCCAGGAGTTCACGCTCGCCCGCCGGGGCACCACCTACTTCCACGACGGCCGCTTCTTCGTGATCGCCGAGGAAGGCCTGACCGACCGGACGATGATGATGTCCTTCCACTGACGCTGACCTGACTCGACCGACCCCCGACCGCTCACGGAAACCACCACGCAGGAGTCCAGGCAGTGTCCCAACCGCCTCAGCCGCCTCAGCCGCCGCAACCGTCTCAGTACGGTTATCCGCCGCAGCAGCCCCCGACACCGACGGCCCCGTCCACCCCGGCCGTCGCGGCCCCGCTGCCGCCGATGGCGCCGATGGGGCAGACACCGATGGCACAGGCGCCCACGGCGCCGGCCACTCCGCGCCTGTCGCCGTACACCGCCAGCGCCACGGGCACCTCGGGCGGTCCGCCCCGTCGCCCCGCGTGGCTCAAGCCGGCCCTCATCGGGCTGGCGCTCGTCGTGCTGCTCGCGGGCGGTGGCTGGGCCGTGTGGTCCTTCACGGGCGGCGCGTCGTCGGGTCCGAAGAAGCCGGCCGCCGCGAAGGAACCCGCCGCCGGCTCGGTGGTGTGGATGGCCGACTCCCGCACCAAGCCCGACGACAAGAGCCTGAAGGAAACCCTCGGCACCTGGTTCACCTCCACCCTCGTCGTCAAGGCCGAACCGGACATGGTCACGGCGTACGACATCAAGACCGGCAAGAAGAAGTGGTCCTTCCTCCTCAAGGGCTCCCTCTGCGCGGCATCACGCGAGTCCGAGGGAAACATCGCGGTCATCGGGACGGAGTTCGGTGAGACCTGCGTCGCTCTCCTGGCCTTCGACCTGCGCGACGGCCACGACCTCTGGGAGGAGTACATCACCGACGACAAGGAGGCGGCCGAGCCCCTCAACCCCCGCAAGTGGAAGAAGGCCGCCCTCGAACTCGCCCTCCACGACGGCCACGTCTTCGCCACCTGGAGCACAGGCGAGCAGACCCGCCGCCTGGCGGACGGCAAGCTCGCGGACTCCCGCAAGCACGACACCTGCGAAATGGTCGACAGCGCGGGCGGCGACCGCCTGATCGCCATCAACTACTGTGACTTCAAGCCGGACGGCAAGGTCACGATCCGCTCGCTGGACCCCAAGAAGCTGGACAAGCCGAAGTGGACCGCCGAGGTCCCGCGCAACGACGGCTTCATGACCATCATCTCCACCAACCCGCTCGTCCTCACCCAGGCCCCGGGCAAGGGCGGCCCCGGCGCGAGCTACGACTTCGTCGTCCTCGATCCGGACACCGGCAAGGAAAAGACCCGCATCCCCTTCAACAGCTACTGGCTCCTGGGCAGCTGCTTCCTCGCGGACTCCGGCTGCACGGGCCCGCTGGTCGACAAGGACTCCCTCTACGTCTCCGGCAAGGGCGTCACCATGGCCTACGACCTCGCCACCGGCAAGGAGCGCTGGACCTTCAAGGCCGACGCCAACCGCTTCACCACGCCCGTCGGCGTACGCCACGGCCAGGTCGCCGCCTACACCGTCGCGACCACCGACCGCCGCGGCCGCATCGCCTACCTCGACGCCGCCACCGGCAAGGTCATCCGCACGGTCGAGCACTCCGACCGTGAGAAGGACCGCAAGAACGAGGCGATGATGAACAGGATCGAGGGCTTCCCCCGCCTGCGCAACGACCGCCTCCTCCTCGTCAACGACGGCGGGTTCGAGGACGACCAGGCCGGCATGATCTTCACGATCAGCGCACCGGAAGCGTGACCCTGATTGCGACGCGGGCGGGTACCGCCCGCGTCGCAATGGCTCACACCTCGATGTCGAACTCCCCGTCCCGCACGCCCAGCACGAAGGCCTCCCACTCGCTCGCGGTGTAACGCAGCACGGTGTCCGGATCGGCCGACGACCGCATCCCCACGGCGCCCCCGTCCAGGTACGCGATCTCGACGCGCACCTCCGAGGTGTCACCCGGCGCGCTGATCCACTCCGCGCCCGAGATGTCCATGGCGTACAGCGCTTCCTTCTCTTCTTCAGTGGCCACTGCGCAGGGCTCCTCTTCCGGTCGTCCGACAGTACGGATACGGGCACTCGCGCCGACGCTAGCAATCCCCGGCCGCTCCGCGCGGCAGTTCGGCCACGCTCCCGCTTCACACCGCACCATCCCCGGACGAAAAGGCGTCCTCTCATGACTCAACCTCCCATACCTCCAGCGCCCCACCAGGGCTTCGGCCCACCCCCACCACCCTTCGGCCCGGCAGCACCCCCACCCCCGCCCCTGCCCCCTGCCGCGACAGGCCGCCGCCGCAAGGTTCTGCTCATCACCCTGGCCTTGGCGCTTCTCGTCGCCGCCCTCGGCGGGGGCGGCTGGTGGCTGTGGGGCCGCGGCGACGGCGGTGGCAGTGGCAGCGGAAAGCCGCAGGCGAAGCCGCCGAAGACGGGCCGACTGGACTCCCAGCTCGACTGGCTGGTCACCAACCCGGACAAGGACGATCAGACCGCCTCCAGAGGCAAGGGATGGACCACCTGGTTCGCGAACGGCAACGTCATCCGTACCCGGACCGGCAACATCACGGCCTACGACATCGCTCACGGCAAGCAGCAGTGGAACGTGCGCATTCCGGGGACGCTCTGTGCGACTTCCCGCCGGGCCGAGAAGGACGTCGGTGTCGTCGCCTATGCGAAGGACGGCTCCAGCTGCGCCGATCTGATGGCTGTGGACCTCAGGAGCGGCCGCGCGAAGTGGGACAAGAAACTGCCCAGCAGGTACGGCGGCGGATACACGGACATGCAGGTCGTGCTCGTCAACGACACCGTCAAGGTTCTGTCGTCGAGTGAATCCGCCACGTTCGCGGTCGGCGACGGAAGGGTTCTCGCGCAGCCGAAGAAGGATTTGCTCCTCAACTGCGTGGAGTACCGCAACTCGACCAAAGGCACGGCACTGCTGTCGGTGATCAAATGTCCCCACGACCGCATGTTCATCCAGCGCATCGACCCCGGTACCGGCAAGGACATCTGGACCTGGAAGGTGCCGGACGGCCTGAAGATGATGGGAATTCCCTCGGTGGATCCCGTTGTCGTCGCCGTTGCGAAAGTCGACGAACGCGACAACTCGTCCGACCTGATCACCCTCACCCCGGAGGGCCGTACCCGGAACCGGATCTCGCTCACCGATAACGGGAACGCGGCGAACGCCGTGTTCAGCAAGGACACCGTCTACCTGTCCACGGAAGGCACGGCGAGCGGTCCGGCCGGAGAGAGCACGAACAAAATCATCGCCATCGATCTGGCCACCGGAGAGAAGCGCTGGGCGAGCGATGCGGGCGGTAAGCGGGTCGGTGTACCGCTCCAGTTCCTGGGCGACAAGCCCCTGATCTATCAGTACGCGCAGGGCGACGAGGGCGGCAGGCTCGTGACGCTCGAACCACGGGACGGAACTCCGACAGTGGTCAAGCGACTGCCGGCGGAGAGCGCTCGGGAGGAAAGGGAAGCGGCGCTCTTCGGTGAGGTGTACTTCGAGGACGGCAGGGTCTTCATGGCCTCCGGGCTCGGGATTTCCTCTCCCCACCTCCTGCTGTCGTTCAACTGACCGTCCCCCCACAGCCCTGCTCGAACGGAGTCTTTGTTGTCACGCCAACTGCCGCGACGTACATGGGGCATCGCGCTCGCCGTCGTTCTCCTGCTCGGCTGCGGTGCCGGCTATTGGACCTGGTCCCGTATGGAACCCGGTGGGAAACCCGCCGGTTCCCAGGACGGCCCATCCCTGAAATCCGGTGCCCAGGCATGGAAGAAGACAGCCCGAACGGCGCCGTCCAAAAATGCACAATGGGCACCGGGAACCTGGTTCACACCGACCGCAGTCGTCAAGGCCGAGCCCGACATGCTGACGGCGTACGACCTCAAATCCGGGCAGAAGCAATGGTCCCTGGTGCTGGACGGGACACTGTGCTCCGCCTCCCGGGACAGCGACGACGGGCGTGTCTTCCTGGCCCTCGACTTCGGTGGCACCTGTGGTGTGGTGACCGCCATCGACATCCGACGTGGCGTGCAGCTGTGGGTGGGGGAAGTCGCACTCTTCACTCAGGAAGACCCCGAAATGGACAACTTCCGACGGGACAAGTGGAGGGTGGCGCCCACCGTATCGGTGAGCGGTGGCAGGGGCCTGGTCACATGGGCCACGGGAACCAAGGTATTCGAGTTGTCCGACGGGAAGCTGCTGGCCGAATCGCTGCGTGAGCCGTCGTGCGAGGACGTCGGCACGGCGGGCGGCGCCCAGTTCGTGACCCGGCGCTACTGCACGGACCGGCGTACCACCGTCAGCGCGCACGACCCCAAGGCCCTCGATCGCCCCCGCTGGAAGTGGCAGGGGGAGGAAGGAGAGATGGTCTACGACATCCTCTCCACCCGGCCGGTCGTCCTCCTGGTCGGCAACGGCCTCGGCGTGCGCACCCACGTGGTGACCCTGGACGACAAGGACGACAAGGAACGCTCCCGCATCGCCCTCCGCCGCGACCACGACAGCCACTCCTGCTCATCCTCCATGAGCAAGTGCCCGGAGTTCCTGGTCGACGGGGACACCGTCTACATCGCCGGCAAGGGAGCAACCAGGGCGTTCGACCTCACGACCGGGCACGAGCGCTGGACGTACAAGGCCGACGCCAACCGGACGGCGCTGCCCGTTGCGGTCCGGGACGGCAAGCTGACCGTCTACGTCGCCGCCACCCCCGAGCGGGTGGGCGAGCTCGCCACCGTCGCGACCGCGAACGGAAAGGCCACGCACACGACACACCTGTCCGGCGACCTGCGCACGACGGAGTCCCGCCTCGCTCACGGCAGGAGCACGACCGCACACCTGCGAGGAGAACAGCTGCTGCTCGTGAACGAAGGCTCACTGGAGTCCCAGGACACGGACGTGGTCGTTGCCGTCATGGCAGGTTGACGCTATCCCGGTGGGGCCGCGCAACACGAGTGGCTAGAGTGCTGTAAGCGCCGCACCGCAGCAAGCGGCGCCACATGGGGGAGGATTCGGTGAATACGCGCGACTCGGCCGGCCAGGCCTCGACGCCCTCGGGCAACGGCCACCTGGCCAAAGAAGCCGAAACGCTGACGACGTTCAAGAACCGCATCGACGAGGCACTGGCCAAGCTGGAGAAGTCCTCGGCCTCGCCGAAGACGATCGGCGACCAGAAGGTCCCTCCGCAGACATTCGGCCAGAACTTCGGCTCGGCACAGCAACTGGCCGCGCTCTACGACAAGGTGCACGCCCGGCTGGAACTGCTCTCCAAGCAGTTCGGCGACCAGATCGAGGCCATGGGCCTCGCCGCCGTCATCGCCGAACGCGGCTACGACGGCGTCGACGCCGACGAAGCCGCACGCATGCGAGCGATCCAGAAGCGGGCAGGGGAGTACGAGCGCCAGCTGATCGGCAAGAGCGGCACCACGCCGCCGCCGGCGAAGAGCGAAGGCGGAACCGCCGGAACGGGCCTGTAGGGGAGGCGAACGGAATGTCGGAGAGCGAGTTCCAGGGCAAGAGCCACGCAGAGCTCTACGAGATGGTGGCGAACGGCAAACCGGACCGCCTGGCCGCGGTCGGCAAGGCACTGCAGGATGCCTTCGGTGATCTGGACGCCATCAGCAAGGACCTCAAGGACCACGTGGCCCGGGTCAAGCTGGAAGGCGAGGGCGGCGACGCGTTCCGCAAGTGGGGCGAGCAGATGGTCATGCAGACCACGAAGCTGGCCCACTACACGTCGTCCGCCGGTGCGGTGATGAACAAGGCGGCGGAAGGCCTCGCCAAGGCCCAGTCCCACATGCCCAAGCCCAGCACTTCGCCGTGCCTCGTGGATGCGGAGAAGGAGAAGGCACGCATGGCCGCCGCGGAAAAGGACCGCCAGGCGGCGGTGGACGCGATGCGGCTGGTGGACTCGTACTACACGACGGCGGGTGCGGATCTGGGGAAGCTGGAGGAGCCGCGGTTCGTGTTGCCCGGTTTCACGAACGGCATCGAGGGCTGGGAGCGGCCGTACGAGTCGGGCGCACCCGCCGCGGGGGTGGGAGCCACGGGCGCTTCCGGGGCCTACCGGCCTGCTGGTGGTGCTGGGATGGCACCAGGTGCTGCACCTGAGAGCCACTTGTCCCCCGCGGGGGTCG
Source organism: Streptomyces lilacinus (assembly GCA_000715685.1). GTDB lineage: Bacteria > Actinomycetota > Actinomycetes > Streptomycetales > Streptomycetaceae > Streptomyces > Streptomyces lilacinus. The sequence goes on along the minus strand of KL569378.1, from coordinate 9,569 downwards.
ATGGTCCGCGGGCCGGGGGGCACACGAGCATCGGCGGTGCGCCGGTGGGTGCGTCGGTTTCCGGCACGACCATCGACTCGACCGCCGTTGCCCCACCTGCTGATCCCGCTACCACCACCCAGGGAATCCCTCCCCAGACAGGTGATGCCCCCCGAGGACGCCAAGCCGAAGTGGTCATGCCACCCGGGCCGGTCGGCCCGGGGCGCAGTGTTCAGGGCTGGCCCGTAACCGCCGGCGGCGAACCTGGACCCGTCCGAGGAACCACAGGCACAAGGGGCCCGCAGTATGGCCTCTCCGTACCCCGGGGTGAGGGGCCCAAGGGGCCCGGTACGAGTGACGGGATCGTGGGTGGTTTGCCCAACCGGCCAGGCCCCGGGGCAGGCGCGCCACGGCTGCCGCGTGGAACGGTGGTCGGGGAGGAGGGCGGGCTGGTCGGCCGTGGCCCCGTGGGGATGGGGAGCGTTCCGGGTGCTGCCGCGAGCGGTGGCCCCGGCGGGTACAACGCTTCCGGTCAGCGTAGGTTCCTGACGCCAGGTGGACCCGTCGGAGCTGCTCCCTCGGTCCAAGCGGCAGGACGCTCGGCATTCACGCCAGGGGGATCGGGGCTCGTGCGCGACCACCAGTCCTCAGGCATGGTCCCTCACGCAGGGGCTGCTCCGGCCGGAGGTGCACGACGGCAGCAGACATCGCGCCCTGCTTACCTGACGGAGGATGAAGAGACCTGGGCCCGCGGAAAGCGGGACACTGTTCCGCCTGTCATTGAATAGTCCGAGTACCTGCGTTGCGTCGAGGAGGTCGCCGACCGCATGCAATTTCTGTACAGGCCCAGGCGGCAGCGTGTCCGCTCCGTGGTGTCGGCTGTAATAGCTGCCACTGTGCTGTGGGGTGTATCTCCCGGCGCTGCCATGGCGGACAGCTTGCGGTCGAAGCAGTGGTACCTCGACGCCATGCAGGCGGAAGACATGTGGAAGGTGAGCCGTGGTGACGGACTGACCGTCGCTGTGGTCGACTCGGGTGTGGACACGTCCGTGGAGGAGCTCCGAGGCCAGGTGCTGCAGGGGGCGGACATGTCCGATGCCCAGAACCCAGCCGGTGCCGTCTCCGACAGTGATGGCCATGGAACTCAGATGGCTTCCCTCATCGCCGGTACTGGAGCGGGCGGGGGAGTCCAGGGGCTCGCCCCCGGTGCGCGAATCCTTCCCGTCAAGGTTCCTGGCGGCTTGGTGGACGTCACTGACCCGCTCATGGCCAAAGGCATCCGCTATGCGGCCGACCACGGTGCGCGAATCATCAACGTCTCCATGGCCGGACCGGCGTCAAAAGGCCACTCGCAGATCGAAGAGGCTGTGAGCTACGCCTTGAGGAAGGGCAGTCTCGTCTTTGCTGGCTCGGGTAACGATGGCGACGGGGTAAACGTTCCGAACTATCCGGCGGCGGCGCCAGGGGTCGTTTCGGTGGGCGCCATTGACAGTACGAGCACCGTCACCAAGTGGTCCAACAGCGCCAGCCATGTATCTCTCGCCGCCCCGGGACAGGAGATCCCTGGGCGTTGCAGGGAAAGCGCAGGCTTCTGCGCCACTGGAGGAACCAGCCCCGCCACCGCCCTCGCCTCCGCCTCCGCCGCCCTCATCTGGGCGAAGCACCCGGACTGGACCAACAACCAAGTGCTGCGCGTCATGCTGGACACCGCGGGCAAACCGACCACCGGCAAGATCCCGAGCCCCTACATCGGCTACGGTATCGTCCGCCCCCGCAAGGTCGTCCTGGACGGGGAGGGGGACCCCGGCCCGGCCGACGTCAACCCGCTGTTGTCCGGGGCGAAGCAGCCGTCCGCACCCGCACCCGCACCGTCGCCTTCGAGTGACGCCACGTCACCCGCAGCGGCGACCAGCAGTGGCAGCAGCGATGTCAGCCCCCTGTGGTTGGGTGTCGGTGCCGGAGCAGTGGTCGTCGCGGCTGCTGTCGTCACCGCGATCGTGCTGGTGCGGCGTCGCAACAGAACCGCTCCGTATTGGTCGGCCGGTAACGGGCCGGTCGGCTAGATTACGGAGTGCGACTTCGGGGCGATTCAATTCGCCGACAAACTCATGGGGGATGGTGAAAAATGTCGCAGAACAAGCAGAAGGTCCAAGACGATGCGTTCCGGGCTTTCACGAATGCCATGGACCAGTCCAGCCAGGCGTTCACGGCCAACCTGCGCACCCTCGCGAATGCGATTGCGACCGTCGACGGGGCGTGGAAGGGCAAGGCGCACAGTGTCTTCCGTGCCGCGCAGGAGGAGCTGAACCGGGAGCACGACGCCGTGCGGCAGCTGATCGACCATGTGCGCGCGGCAGTGGCCAAGACCCACACCCTGAGCGGTGCGGCCGACGACGACATCGCATCGACCATTAAGTCCACCAGTGCGATCGAGCACTACATCAAGGGCTGAGCCGAGCCAAGCGGGCTCTGACGCCCGGACATGACATGGGGAGTGGGAGAATGACAGCAAACGGTGGCGAGCTTCTCGTCACGTACGCCTCGCTGCAGGAGACGGCCAATCAGATCGGCAGTGCTGCAGGTGTGGTGCAGCGCGAGATCGACGCCATGAAGTCTGCCGTCGCCAACGTCTCGGCCGGCTGGGAGGGTGAGGCCAAGCAAGCCATGGACGAAGCTCAGCGGCGGCTTCAGGACCGCGCCAATGCGATCGGTGAAATCCTGAAGCAGGTTTCGAGCAAGATCCGTGAAGGCGCGGACCATTACCACGTCACTGACATGAAGGCGTCGCGGCTCTTCACCGAAGGCTACTGAGCGCTGGGCGGTAATAACGCCTCGGGGTGGGCAACCGACGACCGGTTGCCCACCCCGTGCGCATGCTCAGCCGGTACGAACTTCCCGCAGCGCCTCGACCAGGCGCTGAACGACACCCGGCCGCGCCCGCCCGAGCTGGATCAGCTCGGCTCCCGTGACGACACGCTCCACACCGAGCGACGGCAACGTAATGCCTCGCCGCTCCAGCTCCTCGCGCAACGAGCGCACGACATCCTCAGAGTGCCGCATACAACTCACCCGCTTCCCGCGGCAGTACGACCCACACCTTGCTCCCGTACAGCGGCGCTCCCAGCTCCGCCAGCCCGCAGATGCCGCCACACGCGGCGGTGACCGTGTCGAGAACGGACAGTGCCCCCCGCCGGCGCTCCCGGCACAGCGGTGCATGCGCCGCTGGGTGGGTGGGGTGCTCGTCGAAGACGACGAGCCTGAGGACGCCGAAGCGCCACCGCATCGAAAGGTGGGTCCCGCCGCCCGGCGTGAAGTTGTCTGCGTGCGCCAGTAGTTCGGAGACCGCGGAGACGCCGAGTTCGGCCAGGTCGGCCAGGCCGTGGTCGCGGAGCACCTGCCGTACCAGGGTGCGGGCGGGTCTGACGCAGTACGGGCCGCCGGGCAGGCCGACGGAGTAGTGGAAGTTGGCCCGTGACGGCCGGGTGGCCGGCACCGGCCCCGGCGGGTCCGGCAGGCAGGTCGCAGTGGTGCTCATGCGCGTTCACTCCAAGCGCTGTGGCGAGTGCGGAGTTCTGGTACGCGTGCGGTGTGCCGGTGGCCTGCCTCCCTGGGCGTGGCACACCCTCTCCAGGGAGATGAGGGCATGCTCACGCGGTGCACTTCCGGCTCCTGCCGCGTGTGAGCGGTGCGTCACCGACTGTAGGGGGTCGAGAACTCGCCAGACAACCTTGTCTGAGAAGACAACCCTGTCGGTGGACGGGGCAGTACCGAGCGCGGCATGCTTCGCATAGATCGCGAGGAGGTCTGATGCCGTCGAGGAGCCATCCCACGCAGAGGCAGCGACGCCTGGGCCTCGAGTTGCGCAAACTGCGCGAGGCCGCGGGGCTGAGCGCCCAGGACGCCGGCGCGCTCGTCAACATCAAGGCCTACCAGGTCAGTCACCTGGAGGCGGGACGCGTGGGCATCACCCCCGGGCGCCTTCAGACACTGGTGTGCAACTACGGCTGCTCGAACCAGGCCTTCCTGCAAGCGCTGGTGGCGCTGTCGGACGAGCGGGACAAGGGCTGGTGGGAGGAGTACCGAGGCTCCCTACCACCCGGCTACCTGGACATTGCCGAGCTGGAACACCACACGCGCCGGATGCGCACCTCCTCCAGCGTGCACATCCCAGGTCTGTTGCAGACGGAGGAACACGCGCGCGCCATCTTCGATGAAGCGGTCCAGCCGCTGCCTACTGACGAGGTCGAACTCCGAGTCGCTCACCGGATCAGGCGGCAGGCAGTGCTGTACCAGGCTGACCCTCCGTACTTCGAGGCTTTCATCCACGAAGCAGCGCTGCGCATGCAGTTCGGCGGCCGGAGGGCCGCGGTCGACCAGCTGAATCACTTGCTGGCTGTGAGCGAGAGCGAGAACGTACAGATCCGGGTCCTGCCGTTCGCAGCCGGCGGCTTTCCGGGCGCCGGTCAGACGATCTTCTACGCCCACGGGGCGGTCCCGCAGTTGGACACGGTTCAGCTGGACGCCGCTCACACGACCGTCTTCCTCACGGCTGAGCAGCACTTGGAGAACTACCGGGGCCTGTTCGAGAGAGCGGAGCACAAGGCGCTTTCTCCCGAGAAGTCACGCGAGATGATCCACGCAATCGCGAAGCAACTCTGAGAGGCAGAGGATGTCCGAGATCACTTGGCAGGAGCCGTACTGCGCGGGCGGCGGCAACGCCTGTATCCAGATAGGCCACACCGCCGACGGCACCCCCGTGCTGAGAGAAACCGCCCGGCCCGGGGAACTGGTCGTCACCACCCGCGAAGGACTGCGCAACCTCGTCGAGGCCGCCAAGCGCGGAGAACTCGACCACCTGCTCTGAGCCAGTAGGGACGGCGGGGGACGGCGAAGCGTCGGAGGGTGACGATAATGGCAGGTCCGTGCCCAACGTCCGGCCGCGCGAGCAATGCCATCCCAGTCGCACACCATCCATGGCGGTGTTCATTCCTACGGGGAAACACCGCCCCGTCGACGTCCGGTGGCCGACCGGGCCGCTGGCGGCGCATGCTCGGGCCTGTCTCTTATACACCTCTCTCGATCGGCTGGGGGCATTACTGCACGAGCGGTGGAGCCGCGAGGAACGGTTGTCCCGCTGCCCCTTCCAGCTGGCATCGGCAAGTCGACCGTCGTGGTCGGGTGCGCGCGGCTGCACCTGGCGCGCCGCGCGCCCGGCGGCCAGGTGCCGGTGATCCTTCCGCTCGCCTCGTGGCGCTCGTGGCGCGCGGGTGTACAGCCCGACCTCTGGGAATGGCCGACGGAATTGCCTGGCAACCACTCCCCTTCCGCCCTGTCAGGGCAGTCGCAGATCGGTGCACCCGTGGTTCTTCGCCGATTCCTGCGCGAAGGACTTGAGCGCACTTTGCGCGAATTCGGGATCGCGGTCCGGGTCGCGGTTCTCCCAAGGGGAGGTTGCGATCACATAAAGGGATCGTTCCTTGTCGCCTGGGCACTGCGCAGTGGCGTAGCCGTACCGGTTTCCCTCCTCCCCGAACGCTCCGGAGTCCCCGGCCAGGCCAGCTGAAGAGCCATGACGCGGGCCGTTGGCGAAGGGCCCGTACAGTGCTGTGAGGCGGTAGAGTTCCTTGCCCGCTGCGTCGACCAGGTAGCAGTCCTCGGCAGGGGCGTCAGGGTCTGCCGGCGCTTCCGTCACGGACACGACGCCGGTTCTCCTGGCCGCTTCCGTGTCACGTACGGCGGGAGCGCACGTTCCTTTCGAGCGGGTGAGCGGAACCGCGGTCTTGGCGGGCTCCGGCGAGATCTGCTGGACGAGCTTCCCAGGCTTGGACGCGCAGCCGACGTGTTGTGCTGCCGAACGTGCAACGCTGGTTGCCAGCCGGGCGAAGTTCCGTCGCTGCTCCGGGATCTTTGCGTTCTCGAACGTGTACAGGTTGACGATGAGACTCTCGTCGTGCTTGTTGGTGCAGCCAAGTTCGACGGCTCCGTAGAGCACCTTGTCCACCGACACCACGGCACCGCGCCAGCCATGTCCGATAGGAACTGCTGTGATCCTGGGGTCCCTGACGAACTGATGCCGCAACGCGGCAGCGGCGGCCGTCATCTTGGACCCCCAGTGAACGTCCACTTTGACGGACTGATCACCCGTCCGGTCTTTCACCCGGCAGAGCGTGATGCGGCCGGTCTCGCCGTCCGTGAGGTACTCCTGCTGGCCGCCCATTCCCCGTACGTCGTCACTGTCCAACGCCGCACGGACCCCGTCGACGTCGAGCAGGCCGTCACAGGCCTCGGCCAAAGACCTGCCGTCGCGCCACCGGTCGTACGCTCCTGAAAAGTAGAACCAGCCTGCGGCGATCAGTGCCACGGTGCTCGTCAGGGCCACCGATATGGTGACCACAGGTCGAGGCTTCATATTACTTTTCCCGGTTCAAGAAGATGAATGCTTCGTATCTGGCGCTGTTGTGTCGTTCCTGCCCGGATCCCACTAGATGCCGCACCAGTCCTTCATTGGGGTCGTGACCGCTCACCTTTCCCCATTCGACGATCAGGCTGTCGACCTGGCGCTGGCCGTGATTGAATTTTTCCTGATTCTCCGCGCCGGCGGCCGCGTTCGCCTCGCTGATCTGTTCCTTCGTCCATTCGTACATGGAGAAGTCGGTGATCCGGTTGAGAACGTCGGCTCCGACCTTTACGCCCTTAGGCATGGGGACGCCCTCCGCGACGTCTGCGGGGATGAAGTTCAGGAGGGTGCCCGAGGACGTGGTTACCGCGTGGCTGACGTCTCGTGCCCACTGGACAGCCTCGTCCCGTTTGTCGAAGATCACGTCCGCACTTATACCGTCGTAGAAGCCAAATGTGGAAGAAGCTGCCTCGATGGCGGCATCACGCTCATTGGAATTGCCGTCTATAGGGACTCTGGCCAGGCTGTCCGCGGCGTATTGGCGCTCGGTGTTGTATATTTGAGCAAAGGCTGCGGGGTCGTCTGCAACGCCGCGCATGATCCTCACGAGTGAACCCCTTTCCACGGCCATGTGCACGCCCTTCCCGTCCTTCCAGACGCCATCCTCATCACCGAAACGGTCGTAGGTCGTATTCGTGCGGGAAAGAATCTCGTGCGTATCACTCGTGTAGTCCACGAGCATGTGGCCGAGCGGGCTGCGCAGGTTCGCCGGCAGCTTGTCGCCGTGGCCACCGGAATCGAGCACCCTGATCGTGTCGCGCATGACCCGGGCCTGGGCCTCGGTGTGTCCGCCGAGTACTGCCGGCTGGGTGCCCGGAACGTTTCCCGTGCTCGCCGCCTCCAGCGCCGCGCCCAGCCCCGCTTTGCTCATCGGGTCGTCCATGAACGTCAGCATCCGCGGACCGTTGAGCGCGATCCTCGGCCACTCCCGCTCCTTGAGCAGGTACTTGAGGTGCCCGTTCTTGCCGTCCGCGCCGGGGTCGAGGAAGGACGTGGCTGCGTCGGGGGTTCTGCTCATGACGCCGAGCAGGTGGTCGAGGGGATCGCTGGCGGTGCCGGGACGCGGGCGCGTCCACTGGGTCCAGATTCCCTCGTGCTTCTTCTCCGCAGCAATGATGTCGTCGCCCAGGTCGTTGAGGAACGTTCCGCCATAGCGGCCCTTCCCCTGTTCCATCAGGCCCACGAACGTCTGGTAGCCGTACAGGGGGTCCGTCTTCTTGCCGAAGTTCTTCTCGCCGGCGCTCCGCAGGCCCTCGCGCCATTTGCCGTAGAACGACGAGCGCGGGTCCGCGGTGGCGGTGGCCACCGTGCCTGCCAGGCTCGTCTCGATGCCCAGGTAGTTGCGCTGGTGGCTCTTGTCGCCGTCGTAGGCGAGGCCGTTCAGCTTGTTGGTCAGCTCGATCGTGCCGTCCGGGCCGATGTTGTTCAGGAAGGTCCGGCTGGCCTGCTCGTCGTGGCCCACGTCCCGCAGGAGCCACTGCATCTCGTTGATTTCCTGCTCGCTCAGGCGGTCGCCGGACCTGAGCTTGTTCGCCAGGGAGGTGGCTTCCCGGACTTCGGCCTTTTCGATGTCGCCTTCGGCGCTCCCGTTGAAGTCGTTCAGGCCGTCCAGGGGATTGGAGTCCTGCACGGCTGCCGAAAGGGCCAGCTTGACGCCCTGGTCGGTGTCGTCGAAGGCCTGGACGAGCTCCGCTATGTGGCGGGTCCAGGACGCCTCCGCCTCGGCGATCTTCGCGGTCTGGTTCTTGAAGTCCGGGTCGTGGGTGGCCGCCGGGTCGTTGCGGATGGTGGCCGTGGCGCGTCCCTGGTCGTCGATCTTGATGCCGGCCTTCTCCGCGTCCGCCACTGCTGACTTCAGCTTGCCCCGCAGTTCCGTGAACTGTGTGTGGGCGTCCCGCAGCAGGGAGGCGATCGCGCGGGCCTCCTTGGCCGCCGAGGTGAACTCGGTGGAGGTCCGGTGCATGTTCGGCTGGGCGATGAGCTGGGCCTGGCCGCTCCAGGAGCCGTCCGTGGTGATGCTCTTGACCTCACCGTCGTAGGTCTTCTGGACCGAGTCGAACTTCTTCGCCGCCGCGTCCCACTGTTCCGCCGCTGTCGTCAGCAGGGCGAGGTCCGCCGTCAGGACCTGGTGATACGTGAGCATGGTTGCCGGTCGTCCCTCAGTGTTCGGAGATGCGTGACGGGTAGGGCTGGTCGACGCCGCTCGGCTTGAGCAGCGCGAACTGGCCGCCCAGTTGCAGGTCCGCCCCGGTCAGCAGACGGTGCGTTGCGCTCAGCGCCGTCTTTTCCGCGGCCAGCCGTGACTGGAGGGACTTCACGGACGCCCGCCAGCCCTTCAGCGCTTCGTTGATGCCGGCACCCGTCGCCCAGTCGTGGAAGCCCTTCGCGGCCGCCTCCGACGTCTCGTCCATCACCTTGCCGGCCGCCTGCGTGTCCGGCTCCACGTGCTGTTCGAGCGCCGCTATCGCCGACCTCTTCCTCGCCGCCGACGACTTGAGGTCGGGACCACCGCCCCCTGCGGCCGGTCCTGCTCCGTTCAGCCGCATCCGTGTCTGCGCTTCGGCGCGCAAGCCGGCCCACTCGTCCTCGAACGTCACGATGTCCACCCCCCCGGTCTGCGCCAACAAGGCATTCGTGTGTTCGAAGCTAGCAAGGGTGGCACTCAGGGGGCGCCACCTTTGTTGATCTCTTGGCGGATTCTTATCCCTCGCCGACGCCCGGTGCCGGCATCACCCCGAGCTGCTGCAAGAGCCGGCCGCTCCGGCATCAGCCCCGCCCGCGTGCCCGGAGTCGCAGCCGCACTCCAGCACCCACCCGGCTGCTGCCGAGGTCCGCAGGCCCCGGCAGCGTGCCCCGTCTGTCAGCGGATATTGACCCCGGCCTCCACCGCAGGATCGACACCAGGAGTGCAGGCCACCGTGCGGTGGTTACGCGTTGACATCGAGGATGTAGTTGTTGGTGATGAGGAACGTCACCAGGTTCGTCCCGGTACCGAAGGCGCCGGCCCCGGAGTCGCGTGCCTGGCTGCTGGAGCCGCGCTCGGTGGCGTTGCCGGATGCCGCGGTGCTGTCCCGGTCGAAGCGACGGTCGATGGTGAACCGGAAGACCTGCCCCGTGTCCGTCCTCCTAAAAG
>KL569377.1:81409-81540 GCA_000715685.1 Streptomyces lilacinus | reverse complement strand
GCGACACCATCACCGCGAAGCACGCCGGCTGTACGACATCGACCCGGGCAAGGGCAGACTCGTCCCCCAGAACCTCGGTCAACTTCCAGTCCACGAAGGAGGAAAGCGCTGCCTCGCACCGACCCATCGCC
>KL569377.1:80749-81133 GCA_000715685.1 Streptomyces lilacinus | reverse complement strand
TCCCGACCCACTGCGACCCCTGGCCCGGGAAGACGAACACCGACCGGCCGTCCTCACCACCGGCGACGCCGGCCACCACACCCGCTGCCGGCGCTCCGGACGCCACCGCGCCGAGCCCGGCCGTGAGCTCGACCTCGTCCGCAGCCAGCACGACCGCGCGGTGCTCGAACGCCGAGCGGCCGCCGGCCAGCGAGAAGGCGGTGTCCAGGAGCTTCGGCTCGGGCCGGCTCAGCAGCCCGTTCGCCTGGGCCCGCAGCGCCTCCGCCGTACGCCCCGAGACCACCACCGGCACCACCGGCAGCTCCGCACCGCCACCGGGCTCCTCCGGCTCGGCCTCGGCCGGTGCCTGCTCCAGCACCACATGCGCGTTCGTGCCACTCACAC
>KL569377.1:80280-80458 GCA_000715685.1 Streptomyces lilacinus | reverse complement strand
CCATCACCATCTTGATGACGCCACCCACACCGGCGGCAGCCTGCGTGTGACCGACGTTCGACTTCAACGACCCGAGCCGCAACGGCTGTTCGCCCGACCGCTGCCCGTACGTCGCCAGCAATGCCTGCGCCTCGATCGGGTCCCCGAGCCGCGTACCCGTACCGTGCGCCTCGACCGC
>KL569377.1:79518-79896 GCA_000715685.1 Streptomyces lilacinus | reverse complement strand
CTCGACCGCATCCACATCCGCGACCGAAAGGCCCGCGTTCTCCAAGGCCCGCCGGATCACCCGCTGCTGGGACGGACCACTGGGCGCCGTCAGGCCGTTGCTCGCACCGTCCTGGTTCCGCACCACCGCCAGCACCCGATGCCCACGCCGCACCGCGTCCGACAGCCGCTCGACCGCCAGCATGCCCGCACCCTCGGCCCAGCCCGTACCGTCGGCCGACGCCGAGAACGCCTTGCACCGACCGTCCCCCGCCAACCCCCGCTGCCGCGAGAACTCGACAAACATGCCCGGGGTGGCCATCACCGTCGCGCCACCGGCGAGGGCGAGGTCGCACTCCCCCTGCCGCAGGGCCTGTACGGCCAGGTGCAGGGCGACCAG
>KL569377.1:78095-79254 GCA_000715685.1 Streptomyces lilacinus | reverse complement strand
CCGCCGGCCCCTCCAGCCCCAGCGCGTACGACACCCGGCCCGAGGCGACGCTGGCCGTGCTGCCGGTGAGCAGGTAGCCCTCGTATCCCTCCGCCGGTTCGTGGAGGCGGGGGCCGTACTCCTGGGTCATCGCGCCGACGAACACGCCCGTCTGGCTGCCGCGCAGGGCATGCGGGTCGATGCCGGCCCGCTCGAGCGCCTCCCACGACGTCTCCAGCAACAGCCGCTGCTGCGGATCCATCGCCATCGCCTCACGCGGCGAGATCCCGAAGAAGTCAGCATCGAACTGGCCGGCATCGTGCAGGAAACCGCCCTCCCGCACGTACGTCGTGCCCGGCGTCTCCGGGTCCGCGTCGTACAGGCCGGCGACGTCCCATCCCCGGTCCGTCGGGAACGGCGAGATCGCGTCCACCCCGGCCGACACCAGGTCCCACAGCCCCTCGGGCGACACCACGCCACCCGGGAAACGACACGCCATGCCCACGATCGCGATCGGCTCGTCCGCCGAGGCCTCGGCGCGCGAACGGATCTGCTCGCCCGGCGCCTCGCCGAGCAGTTCGTCGCGCAGGTGGCGCGCTGCGGCGAGCGGGGTCGGGCAGTCGTAGATCAGGGTGCTCGGGACACGCAGGCCCGTCCGGGCCCGCAGCCCGTCGCGCAGCTCGACTCCGGCCAGCGACTCGAGCCCCTGCTCCTTGAAGGTGCCCTCGGGGTTCACACTGCCGGCGGAGCCCAGCCCGAGGACGACGGCGACGCTCTCGCACACGTGCTTGAGCAGGTGCTGGATCTGCTCGGCCTCGGACAGCCCGCTCAGCTCGCGACGCAGTCGCTCGGCGACGGTAGCGGGTCCGGCCTCGTCGGCGCCCTCGTGACCGACCTCGACGGCCACCGGCCGATCCGACGCGTCGGCGTCGGGTGCCCAGTAACGACGGCGCTGGAACGCGTACGTGGGCAGCTCGACCCGACGCGCACCCGTACCGGCGAAGACCGCCGCCCAGTCCACTGCCACGCCGCGCACGAAAGCCTCGGCGGCGGACGTCAGGAAGCGGCGCAGCGTGCCCTCGCCACGACGCAGCGAGCCGACGCTGCTGACGACGTACTCCCCTGCCTCGGCGGTCTCCTGGACCGCCGGTACGAGCACGGGATGGGCACTGGGCTCGAC
>KL569377.1:77457-77758 GCA_000715685.1 Streptomyces lilacinus | reverse complement strand
GAAGGCGGTGAAGCCGTCGGCGAGGAGCTTCTCCACGGCCTCCTGGAAGCGGACGGGCCGGCGCAGGTTGCGGTACCAGTACGAGGCGTCCAGCGCTGCGGTGTCGTCGACCGGACCGGCCTCGACCGTCGAGTAGAACGGCACGGAGGAGGCGCGGGGGGTGATCTCCGCCAGAGTGGTGAGGAGTTCCTCGCGGATGCCCTCGACGTAGGCCGTGTGCGACGCGTAGCCAATCGGGACCCGGCGCGCCCGGATCCCCTCCGCCTCGCACGTCGCCAGCACCCGGTCCACCGACTCCAGG
>KL569377.1:76773-77183 GCA_000715685.1 Streptomyces lilacinus | reverse complement strand
GACTCCAGGTCACCGGCCACGACGGTCGACGACGGCCCGCTGATCACCGCGACGCTCAGACCGGCGCCCCACGACGGCAACCGCTCTTCGACGACCGCCAACGGCAGGCCCACCGACACCATGCCAGAGCGCCCGGCAAGCTCCCGCTCGATCAACCGCGCCCGCAGGGCGACGACCTTCGCGCCGTCCTCCAACGACAGCGCACCCGAGACGACAGCAGCGGCGATCTCACCCTGCGAGTGACCGACGACCGCATCCGGCTCCACACCGACCGACCGCCACAGCTCCGCCAGCGACACCATCACCGCGAAGCAGACCGGCTGCACCACGTCCTCACGACGCAGCGCGACCTCGTCCGACAGGACCTCGGCCAACTCCCAGTCCACGAAGGGGGACAGCGCTGCCTCGCA
>KL569377.1:73105-76477 GCA_000715685.1 Streptomyces lilacinus | reverse complement strand
CAGCCGCACCGCCATCCCGGCCCACTGCGACCCCTGACCCGGAAAGACGAACACCGACCGGCCGCTACCCGACGACGCCTCCGCCGTCCCCGTCACCACACCGGCAGCGGGCTCACCGGCCGCCACGGCCGCGAGCCCGGCCTCCAGCTCGGCCTTGTCCGCCGCCAGCACGACCGCCCGGTGCTCGAAGGCCGACCGGTCGCGGGCCAGCGAGAAGCCGAGATCGCACAGGTCCCGACCCGCGTGGGCGGACAGGCGACCCGCCTGGGCCCGCAGCGCGTCGTCCGAGCGCCCGGACACCACGACGGGTACCACCGGCAGCTCAGCACCAGCGCCCGACTCCGATTCCACCCCCACCGGCGCCTGCTCCAGCACCAGATGCGCGTTCGTCCCGCCCATGCCGAACGACGAGACACCGGCGATCCGCAACGCGTCGCCCTCCCCCGGCCACGGCTCGAGGGCCGTCTGGACCGTGAGGTTGAGGTCGTCGAGGGGAATCGCCGGGTTCGGGGTCTCGTAGTTGAGGCTGGGCGGCAGCAGGCCCTCGCGGACGCAGAGGGCGGCCTTGATCAGGCCGACGATGCCGGCGGCGCCCTCGAGGTGGCCGATGTTGGTCTTGGCCGAGCCCACCGCGAGCGGGGTGCCGTGGGGCCGGGCGGTGCCCAGCACCGCGCCGAGGGCGGCCGCCTCGACGGGGTCGCCCACCGGGGTGCCGGTGCCGTGGAGTTCGACGTACCGGACCTGGTCGGGGGCGACGCCGGCGCGCTCGTAGGCGCGTCGCAGCACCGCCTCCTGGGCCTCGCGGTCGGGGGAGGTCAGGGCCTCGCCGCCGCCGTCGTTGTTGACGGCGCCGCCGCGGATGGCGAGCGGCTTGAGGACGACGACGCCGCCGCCCTCGCCGCGCACGAAGCCGTTGGCGCGGGCGTCGAAGGTGTGGCAGCGGCCGTCCGGCGAGAGGGCGCCCATCAGACGCATGCCGGCGGTGCTGTCCTCGGCGAGGATCAGGTTGACGCCGCCGACGACCGCGAGCCCGGACTCGCCGCGGCGCAGGCTCTCGCAGGCGAGGTGGACGGCGACCAGCGACGAGGACTGCGCGGAGTCCACGGCGAGGCTGGGGCCGCGCAGGCCCAGCAGGTAGGAGAGGCGGTTCGCGGCCATGCCGCGGTTGAGGCCGGTCGCGGTGTGGCCGCCTACGGGCGTGGCGGAACGGTGCAGCAGCGTCGCGTAGTCGTCCGCGGCGACGCCGACGAAGACGGCGGTGTCCGTGCCGGCGAGGCTGCCGGGCACGATTCCGGCGTTCTCCAGGGCCGTCCAGCCGAGTTCGAGCATCATGCGCTGCTGCGGGTCCGTGGCGGCGGCCTGGCGGGGCGACATTCCGAAGAAGGCGGCGTCGAATTCCGCGGCGTCCTCGATCGCACCGCGCCAGGTGTCGTCGGGCTGTCGGGTGACCGCGTTTCCGCCGGTGGTCAGCAGTTCCCAGAACTCGTCGATGCCAGGTGCTCCCGGAAGACGGCAGGACATGCCGATGACGGCGATGTCGGTCGCGTGCCGCGCACCGTTCTTCGGGGCCATGAAATCTCCAGTTTCAAAGAAATAGCTGACGTGCTGGGAAAACAGAGAACTTATGTATTGGGACGGCCGCGATGCCGCTGATTGCGCTGCGATAGGATTGCCCGTCCAATCCCACACCGCCCTAGTACGATCGGTGCGCCATGCTGAACAGAGTTGTGCGGTACCTGCGCTGTCCCCACTGCGTCGCCCCGCTGGCCATGAACGAGCGCGTGCTGGCCTGCCCGAACAACCACACCTTTGATGTGGCGAAGCAGGGTTACGTGAACCTGCTGTCCGGCGCGGTCAAGCTCAGCGCCGACACCAGGGAGATGGTGGACGCGCGCGCCGAATTCCTGGGGGCCGGGCATTACGCACCCATTGCGGAGGCGCTGGCCGGGCTGGCCCGGAAGACGGTGGACGCGTCCGTTCCCGGCTGCGTGGTCGACATCGGCGGCGGCACCGGCTATTACCACGCGCGGGTCATGGACGAATTCCCGGAGACCGAGGGAATTCTCCTCGACATTTCGAAGTTCGCCGCCCGCCGGGCGGCCAGGGCGCATGAGCGCATCGGCGCCGTCGTGGCCGACGCGTGGCAGGATCTCCCGCTTCACAACGACTCCGCCTCTCTCGTGCTCAATACGTTCGCGCCGCGCAACGGGCCCGAATTGCAGCGGATTCTTCATCCGCAGGGTGTCCTGCTGGTCGTCACGCCCCGGCCCGACCACCTCCAGGAGCTGATCGAGTCGCTCGGCCTGATGCGGGTGGACGAGCGGAAGGACGAGCGGCTGGCCGACCAGCTCGCGCCGTACTTCTCGGTCGCCGTCTCCGACCGGCTGACGACGACCATGTCCCTCGACCACCGGGCGCTGGGCCTGCTCGTCGGCATGGGGCCCAACGCCTGGCACCGCGACGCCGAGGACCTGGCGGCGCGGATCGGCCGACTGCCGGAGCGGTGCGACGTCACGCTGTCCGTCACGCTGACCGCCTACCGACCGCTGGCCTGATCGCCTAACGACCGCCGGCCCGACCGCCCACCGACCGCCGCCGCCCGGGCCGGGACGCAAGCCCCGGGCCCGGCCCGGGCCACGGCACCACCCGCCGGGTCGTCACCCGCCGGTCGTCACCGGCACGCCCGACGCCGTGGCCCACGCCTCGATCACGTCGCAGGCGTTGTCGACCCCGCGTTCCTTCGCCACCGCCCGGCCCAGCGCCTGGGCCCGCAGCGTCATGCCGGGGTCCGTGACGGCCCGGCGGACGCTCGCCACCAGGGCCTCGCGGGTGAAGCGGGGGAACGGCACCGGCCGGGCGGCGACGCCCTTCCGGTAGAGGTGGGCCGCCCAGAAGGGGTGGTCGGCGAAGACCGGGACGACGACCTGCGGCACCCCGGCCCGCACGACCTCCGCCGTGGTGCCGAATCCGCCGTGGTGGACGACGGCGGCCGTCCTCGGGAACAGCCACGCGTAGTCGACGTCGTGCAGGCGCAGGACGTCGTCCGGGAGGTCGCCCTCCGGACCGTCGACCAGGATCAGCCGCCGGCCCGCGCCGCGCGCGGCGGCGACGGCGTACTCCAGCGCCTGCTCCTGCTGGTGGAGCGACCAGGTGCTGCCGAAGGTCAGCGCGACCGGGGGCGGACCGTCGTCGAGGAAGGCCAGCAGGTCGGCCGGCGGCTGCCAGTCCTGGTCCCAGAACCAGTAGCCGGTGACGTGGGCCTTCGCGGGCCAGTCCTTGGGCTTGGGCAGGACGCTCGGGCTGAACGGGTAGAGGTACGGCCGCTCGCGCCCCAGCCGCTGGAAGGGGGACGTGGTGCCGAACGGCTCGAGG
>KL569377.1:51855-72851 GCA_000715685.1 Streptomyces lilacinus | reverse complement strand
GCCTGCGCCACTCCCACTCCTCGCGGGCCGCCCGCCAGTGGGTGTAGCGGTTGTAGAGCGGCGTCAGCGGGCCGAGGCCGCGCTGTCCCGACTCGACGGCGGGGAACGACCAGGTGGGGGTGTTGGGCCACCAGCAGGCGGAGGCCCAGGGCGTGCCGGGGCGACCGTGGGTGGCGGCCAGGGTGAGCGGCGAGTTCACGATGAGGTCCGCGTCGCGCCCGGCGGCCTCGACCTCGTCGACGACCTGCTGGTCGTAGCCCTCGGGGGGCTTGGGCAGGGCCGCCAGCAGGTCCTTCATCCTCGGGCTCCTGCGCAGGGATTCGATCACCTGCGGCATGGAGAAGAAGCCGCCCGGGTCGCCGGGGGTGAGCCGGTAGTCCAGGCCGGCGCGCTCGACGAGGGGGCGCAGGGCCGCCGGGGCGCCGAGGGTGACCTGGTGGCCGCGGGCCTTGAGGCCGGTGCCGAGGGCGACGAAGGGCTGGACGTCACCGCGCGAGCCGATGGTCAGCAGGGTGATGCGCACGGCACCTCCCGGGGCGGGAGGGGGTGTCGGTGCCGCCTCATGCCGCGCCGCCCGAGGAGACGGCGACCAGCGTCTCGAAGTCGCGGGGGATCCACGGGGGGATGCCGCCCTCGGCGTTGGTGCCCTTCTCGATGAAGGCGAGGTTGTGGTAGAGGTGCATGCCCACGACGTGCTGGTCGGCGTAGCTCGGGCGGTGGCCCGCGGTGGCCGGCAGCTCCTGGTGCTGGACGGAGTCGACGAGGTCCTTGAGCAGGCCGAGGCTGGTGGCGCCGTCCTGCTTGGGGTTCTCGTTGCCGCCGAAGCCGGGCCAGTAGGCGGTCCAGAGGTCCTCGATGACGTAGAGGCCGCCCGGCCGCACGTGCGGGAAGAGCGCGTGGAACGACGTGCGGATGTGTTCGTTGATGTGGCTGCCGTCGTCGATGACGATGTCGAACGGGCCGTACTCCTCGGCGATGGCGGCGAGGCAGTCGGGGTCGTTCTGGTCGCCCTGGATCGTCTTGACGCGCTGCGCGTCGAAGTGGGACTTGTCGACGATGTCCAGGCCGAAGATCTCGCCCCGGTGGAAGAAGTGCTTCCACATCCGCAGCGAACCGCCGCCCCACTCCGGGTGCTTGTAGCCGCCGACGCCGATCTCCAGGACCCGCACCGGCTCGTCGCGGTAGTCGCGGAAGTGACGGTCGTAGTGCGGGGTGAACCAGTGCAGCGAGCCCCACTTGGGGGTCAGGTAGCGGGAGGCGAGCTCGCTGAGGTCGGGCTTGCGGGAGGTGCAGCCGGCGAGCACGGTCTCGGTGCCCTGCTGGGCGGCGAGGAAGTGGCTGCCCAGGTGCTCGGAGTCGGTGACGTACGGGAAGAGGGTGGTGCCGCGGGTGCCGGCGCTCCGCTCGCGGTACGGGCCGAACAACTCCCGTACGAGCTCGGTCAGTTCGTAGTCGACGCGCATGGCGACGAAGCCGTCGTCCTTGGCGGCGGTGCGGACGGGGCTGCCCTTGACGACCTCGAGGTGGTGGGCGAGCCGCTCGTCGCCGGCGCTGATCACGAGCTCCACGAGGACGGGGACGTCGTTGACCGGGGCCGGGCAGCGCGAGGTGATCTCGTCGATCAGCACCTCGGCGATGTCGGCCGCGGCGTGGCGGTCGGTCAGCCCGGCCAGGTCGGCGGCGTGCCCGCCGGCGGCGCGGATGATGTCCTGAACCAGGGAAATGTCGGCCTTCTCAGCCACGGATTGCCTTCCAGGTCGTGCCGAACATGCCTATGTACGTAGTGGGGGTCTGCCGCTGCCGGCGGTCCGCCCATGGGGACCGGGCCCGCTCCTACCGCGTGTGGCGGCGGTACCAGCGGGCCGTGTCCTCCAGGCCCGCCCGCAGGGTGCGCGGGGTGAAGTCGATGACCTCGAACATTCTGGAGAGGTCCAGGTTCCTGCTCGAGGCTCCGGCCGGGCGGCCGGGATCGGTGTGAATGTGCTCGGGGCGGTCCAGGACCTCGGTCACCAGTCGGGCGAGCTCCAGGATGGAGATTTCCTCGGTGGTGCCGATATTCAGCAGCCGGTGCTTTCCGGCCTCGACCATGCGGAGCGAGGCGCGGACGAGGTCGGCCACGTGGACGAAGGAACGGGTCTGGCTGCCGTCGCCCCAGATCTCGATCCGCTCGCCCGCCTCGGCCTTCGCCAGCATGCTGGGGATCACCCGATTGCGCTGCCGGTCGAAACTGTCGCGCGGGCCGTAGACATTGGCGGGCCGCACCACGAAGACATTCGTCCCGAATTGTTTTCGGTGCAGATCGGCGAGGATTTCGCCGAATGTCTTGGAAAGAGCATAACCATTGTCCGTGAGCCGCATGTCCTTGCGGAAGTCGTCGTCCTCGGACGTGGGCGCACCGCTCGTCGCCGGCGCGGAGTAGATCTCGGACGAGCTCATCATCAGCACCTCCGCCACGCCGAAGTCGCGGGCGCAGTTGAGGAGGTTGGCGGTGATGCGCTGGTTGGTGTCGAGGATCTCCGCGGAGTGCTCGCGCTTGAACTGGGCGTTGCCGTCCAGCGCCGCGCAGTGCACCACGGTGTCGATCCTCGGCGCGAGGTACTTGAAGGCCGCGCGGGTCTCGTGCTCGTCCCGCAGGTCCACCCGCACCAGGCGGGTGTTCTCGCCGGCGGAGAGCTCCGCCGTGAGCCGCGGGCGCTCGGTCCGGTGGAGGCCGAACACCCGGGCGCCGCGGGCGGAGAGCTGCTCGACGAAGTGCGAGCCGATGAACCCCAGCGCGCCCGTGACGATCACCGTACGGCCGGCCCAGGATCCCGTCACCACTTAACCGCCCCGCCGTTCCCGCTCGGCGCCACCGGCCCCCGCGGCCGTGCCCGTGGCGGCCTCGCCCGTCGCCGCGGTGTCCGTCGCGGCAGTACCCGTAAGGAGAACGGCCTGGACGGGGCAGAGGTCCGCGGCCTCGCGGGCCGCCGGCCACAGCTCCGGTTCGGGCTCGGCGATCCGTACGCGGCTCACGCCGTCGTCGTCCTGCGCGAAGAGCTCGGGCGCCACCAGTTCGCACTGGCCCGCCCCGACGCACCGGTCCTCGGCCGTCTCCACCAGCAGCGCGGGCGTGGCTTGAATGCCATCCTTGTCGTGCATGTCGTGCACCTTCTCGTTCGTCACCACTCGACGGGCAGCTCGTGCAGACCGAAGATCGTGGAGTCGTGCCTGACCCGCAGCGCCTCGGCGTCCACGGCGAGCCGCAGGGTCGGGATGCGCTCGACGACCGCGCCCAGCGTGATCTCGAGCTCCAGGCGGGCCAGGTTCTGACCGAGGCACTGGTGCGGCCCGTAGCCGAAGGCGACGTGCTGGCGGGCCGGGCGGTGGAGGTCGAAGTCGTCGGGGGCCGTGAAGACGTCCTCGTCGCGGTTGCCGGAGGCCACCAGGAGGATCAGGCCGTCGCCGGCGCGGATGGTGCGGCCGCCGAGCTCGATGTCCTCGGTGGCGGCGCGGCGGAGTCCGTCGGCGATGGAGTGGAAGCGCAGCAGTTCGTCGACCGCCTGCGGCAGCAGGCTCCGGTCGGCGCGCAGTTCGGCGAGGGCGTCGGGGTTGCGCAGCAGGGTGAGGATGCCGAGGGCGGCCATGGAGGCGCTGGTCTCGTGGCCTGCGGCGAGCAGCAGGACAGCGTTGTCAACCGCTTCGTTGTGGGGCAGCTCTCCCGTGCGCACCCGGCTGGCGACGAGGGCGCCGAGCAGGTCGTCGGTGGGGTTCGCGGTCTTGGCCGTGACCAGTCGGTCGAGGTAGTCGCGGAGCTCGAGGAGGGCGGCGAGGGAGCTCTCGTCGCCCGCGACGCGGGTGGCCAGTTCGCTGCGTTCCTGGAAGAACTCGCGGTCCTCGTAGGGGACGCCCAGCAGCTGACAGATCACCAGCGTGGACATGGGGAGGGCCAGTTCGGCCACCAGGTCCACCGGCGGCTCGCGGTCGAGGATCTTGTCGATGAGCCCGTTCACCATGCGTTCGATCTCCGGCCGCATCTCCCTGACGCGGCGGACGGTGAACTCGGGGATGAACATCCGCCGCAGGGTGTTGTGTTCGGGCGGATCGATCGTCAACAGGGACCGGAATCCGCCGCCGTCCCCGTCGGCCGGGGACAGGCGCGGGAGCTTGGCGGGATCGATGGTGACCCTCGGGTCCGCGAGGAGGGCCCGGATGTGCTCGTGCTTGGTGATGAGCCAGGTGGTGGTGCCGCCCCACACGTCGGCGGGGGCGATCGGCTCCGTCGCGCGGAGCTCGGCGTACTTCTCCGGCAGCCGGTAAGGGCAGGTGCGGGCCATGGGCCAGGCCACGCCGGACGTCGACTGCTCGAAGGCGTCGACCTTCGTCGTGCTCAAAATTTCCCCCGTTGTCGTTCAGCGCACGACAGACCCCACGAAGCGGAGTCCGCCGGTCGGCAGCCAGCTAAGCGCAAACCGCTTGCAACGTGCAAGGGTCGTCCCCGGTAGTCAAGATCACATCTCCGCCAACCTTTCGTCCGTCTACACGCGTTGAACACACAACTATCGTGCCGAAGCGGAATCCCGCCCCCCGCGGGCAGCAGATACGGAAGACGCCCTCCCACATCGGAGCTTGCGCTATCCGACCGGGCGCTTGTAGGTTCAAAGCGTTTCCACGGCAAGCGGTTTCGGGGGTCTCCCCCTGTGTGCGTTCCACGCCCCGCTCCCGTGACGCGGACACCGTTCACCGGTATTCCCGGCGTCGAAGTTCAATTATCAATCAAACCTCCACTCGCCTTTGGGCCGTCGCCTTTGCGCGACTGTTCCTGTTACCAGGGGGAATCCTTGACAGCCATCACCTCGGCCGGCACGGGTCTGTATCTCGACCTTCTCAAGAAGGTCGTCACGAACATGATTTACGAGGACCCGACCAACACCGCGGCGCTGCTGACCGACCCGACGTACGTCGAGGAGTCCCGGGCGTCCGGCGAGGACTACCCCACCGTCGCGCACACGATGATCGGCCTCAAGCGCCTCGACAATCTGCAGAAGTGCCTCGAGGACGTGCTGCGCGACGGCGTTCCGGGCGATTTCATCGAGACCGGCGTGTGGCGCGGCGGCGCGTGCATCTTCGCCCGCGGTCTGCTCAAGGCGCACGGCGTCGAGGACCGCACGGTGTGGGTCGCCGACTCCTTCCAGGGCTTCCCGGTGACGACCGAGGAGGACCACGAGATGGACATCGACATGGACCTCCACCAGTACAACGAGGCCGTCGACCTGCCCACCGAAATGGCCCAGGTGCAGCGGAACTTCGAGCGCTACGGCCTGCTGGACGACCAGGTCCGCTTCCTGCCGGGCTGGTTCAAGGACACCATGCCGACCGCGCCCGTCGAGAAGCTCGCCGTGATGCGCCTGGACGGCGACTCCTACGGCGCCACGATGGACGTCCTCACCCACCTCTTCCCCAAGCTCTCCCCCGGTGGTTACGTCATCATCGACGACTACTGCATCCCCGCCTGCCGGCAGGCCGTGCACGACTTCCGTGACCGCCACGGCATCACGGACGAGATCCACACGATCGACCGGCAGGGCTCCTACTGGCGGCACGGCGGCTGAGGGGAGGCGGCGCCATGCGTCCGCTCAGCATCGAGGGGGCCTGGGTGCTGGACCCGGTCGTCCACCCCGACAGCCGCGGCGCGTTCCACGAGTGGTTCCAGGAGGAGGAGTTCCGGCGAGCCACCGGGCACGGCCTGCCGCTGGCCCAGGCCAACGCGTCGGTCTCCCGGCGCGGTGCCCTGCGCGGCATCCACTTCGCCGACGTCCCCCCGGGGCAGGCCAAGTACAGCACCTGCCCGCGGGGCGCCGGCCTCGAGGTGATCGTGGACATCCGCACGGGCTCCCCCACCTTCGGCCGGTGGGAGGCCGTGCGGCTGGACGAGCACAACCGCCGTGCCGTCTACGTCTCCGCCGGCCTCGGCCGCGCCTTCCTCGCCCTGGCCGACGACACGACCCTGGTGTACCTGTGCTCGACGGGCTGGGACCCCGCCCGGGAGCACGGCGTCAACCCGCTCGACCCGGACCTGGGCATCGACTGGCCGGCGGACGTCGAGCCCCTGCTGTCCGGGAAGGACGCCGGCGCGCCGACCCTGGCCGAGGCCGAGCGGCTGGGGCTGCTCCCCTCGTACGAGACGTGGCGGGAGCACCACGGGCAACCGCGCGGCCAGTAGCGCCGACTGATGCGCCGTCGGGCACCGGCGGCCGGAGAAAGGGAACGCACCACATGGCCGCGACCGCGCAGAACGCGGTGGGCAGAGTCAAGCCCTGCCGCCTGATCGACCTGGAGCAGCACACGGACGCCCGCGGCAGCCTGTCGGTGCTCGAGGCGCACCGGGTCGGCGGCTTCGCCGTCCAGCGGGTCTACTTCCTGCACGACGTGGCGCCGCGGGCCTCGCGCGGCGCCCACGGCCACCGCTCGCTGGAGCAGATCTTCATCGCCGTCCACGGCGGCTTCACCATCAGCGTCGACGACGGCTTCCGGCGGGAGCGGTACCGGCTGGACGACCCGGGCACCGGGCTGTACGTCGGCCCGATGGTCTGGCGCGACCTGAGCGACTTCACGCCCGACGCGGTCGCGCTCGTACTGGCCTCCCTCCCCTACGACGAGACCGACTACTTCCGCGACTACGACGCGTTCCTGACCGGCGCCCGAGACCTGACCGGCGCCCAAGGCCTGAACAGCGCCCGAGCCCACGCCACGGAGGCGACACCGTGATCGAGTCACCGCAAGGCCGTCCCCCGGTCAAGGGGATCGTGCTGGCCGGCGGCAGCGCCACCCGCCTGCGACCGCTGACCGGTGCGCTGTCGAAGCAGCTGCTGCCCGTCTACGACAAGCCGATGATCTACTACCCGCTGTCGGTGCTGATGCTGGGCGGGATCCGGGACATCCTCATCATCTCCTCCAGCCAGCACCTGGACATGTTCCAGGCGATGCTCGGCGACGGCTCCCGCATCGGGGTCAACATCACCTACGCGGAGCAGGAGCGGCCCCGCGGCATCGCCGACGCGTTCCGCATCGGCGCCGGCCACATCGGGACCGACCGGGTGGCGCTCGTGCTGGGCGACAACGTCTTCCACGGGCCCGGCTTCTCGGCGGTGCTGAACAACAGCATCGACCGGCTGGACGGCTGCGAGCTGTTCGGCTACCCCGTCAAGTCGCCCGAGCGCTACGGCGTCGCCGAGATCGACGCGGCGGGCCGGCTGCTGTCCATCGAGGAGAAGCCGCGCCGGCCGCGCTCCAACCTGGCCGTCACGGGGCTGTACTTCTACGACAACGACGTCGTCGAGCTCGCCAAGGACCTGACCCCGTCCGCCCGCGACGAGCTCGAGATCACGGACATCAACCTGGCCTACCTCGCGCAGGGCCGCGCCCGGCTGACCGAGCTGGGACGCGGCTTCGCCTGGCTGGACATGGGCACGCACGACTCGCTGCTGCAGGCCGGCCAGTACGTCCAGCTGCTGGAGCAGCGCCAGGGCGAGCGGATCGCCTGCATCGAGGAGATCGCCCTGCGCATGGGCTTCATCGACGCCGACACCTGTTACCTGCTGGGCAAGGAGCTGGACGCTTCGAGCTACGGCAACTATCTGATGGACGTCGCCACCCGGTTCGCCGCCTCCGCGCTCGGCTGACCTTCGCTCACGTACGGAAGAAAGGCGGTCAAGGGATGCGCATCCTGGTGACCGGGGCGGCCGGGTTCATCGGCTCGCACTTCGTCAGGCAGCTGCTCACCGGCTCCTACCCGGCGTTCGCCGGCGCCCAGGTGGTCGTGCTGGACAAGCTCACCTATGCCGGCAACCGGGCCAACCTCGCGCCCGTCGAGGGCGTGCCGGGGTGGGAGTTCGTGCACGGCGACATCTGCGACCGGCAGGTCGTGGCGGAGGCCGTGCGCGGGGTGGACCTGGTGGTGCACTTCGCGGCGGAGTCGCACGTGGACCGGTCGATCGCGGACGCGGACGCGTTCGTGACGACGAACGTGCTGGGCACCCACACCCTACTGCGGGCGGCGGCCGACGCCGGGGTCGGTCGTTTCGTGCACGTCTCCACGGACGAGGTGTACGGCTCGATCGCCGAGGGCTCCTGGCCGGAGGACCATCCGCTGGACCCCAACTCGCCGTACGCGGCGTCCAAGGCGTCGTCCGACCTGCTGGCGCTGGCCTTCCACCGCACGCACGGGCTCGACGTGTGCGTGACGCGGTGCTCCAACAACTACGGCCCGTACCAGCATCCGGAGAAGGTGATTCCGCTCTTCGTCACCAACCTGCTGCGGGGCCGCACCCTGCCGCTGTACGGGGACGGCCTCAACAGCCGGGACTGGCTGCACGTCGACGACCACTGCCGCGGCGTCGCGCTGGTCGCCGAGAAGGGCCGGCCGGGCGAGGTCTACAACATCGGCGGCGGCACCGAGCTGAGCAACGCCGAACTCACCGAACGTATTCTGGACCTCTTCGGTGCGGACTGGAGTTCGGTCGACAGCGTGCCGGACCGTGCCGCCCACGACCGGCGCTACAGCGTGGACACCCGGAAGATCACCGCGGAGCTGGGCTGGACGCCGCGCGTCGACTTCGAGCGGGGGCTGCGCGAGACGGTCCGCTGGTACGAGGAGAACCGGGCCTGGTGGACCGCGCCGGAGGCGTGACCCCGACGGAGACGAAGCACGGATGATGGCGGAAGGACGACACACAGCTGTGACCACCCCGACCCGGACCGACGACCTGTGGCTGCGCCGATACCGGCCCGTGGCCGAGCCGTCGGCGCGCCTGGTGTGCTTCCCGCACGCCGGCGGCAGCGCCAGCGCCTTCCTCCCCTTCAGCAAGCTGATGCCCGACACCGTCGAGGTCGTCGCCGTCCAGTACCCCGGCCGGCAGGACCGCTACGCCGAGCCCCTGATCGACTCCGTCGACGAGCTCGCCGCGCACGTCGCTCCCCTGCTCGAACCGCTCGCGGACCGCCCGTTGGCGCTGTTCGGGCACAGCCTGGGCTCCGTCGTCGCCTTCGAGACCGCCCGCCGCCTCGAGCGGGACGGCCTCCGGCCGGCGCACTTCTTCGCCTCCGGCCGGGTCGCCCCGACCGTCGTGCGGTCGATCACCACCCACCTGCTCGACGACGACGGCATCATCGCCCGCATGGCCGAGCTGCAGGGCACCGACGAGCGGCTGCTGGCCAACAAGGAGCTGCTGCGCCTGGCCCTGCCCGCGGTACGGAACGACTACCGGGCCGCCGCGGAGTACACGTACCGCCCCGGGCCGCCGCTGAGCTGCCCGCTGACCGTCCTGACCGGCGAGGAGGACAGCCACGTCCCGTACGCCGACGCCCTCGCCTGGCGGGAGATGAGCACCGGCGGCTCGGCGATCCACTCCTTCCCCGGCGGTCACTTCTATCTCATCGAGCAGGCCGCGGAGGTCTGCTCCGTCGTCGCGGAGGCCCTTCGATGACCAGCGGCTGTCCGGTCGCGCCCGTGCGCCCGTACCCCTTCGGCGCCCCCGTGGGCGTCGAGCTCGACCCGATGTACGCCCACGTGCGCGAGCACGAGCCGGTCTCCCGCGTGCGGATGACGTACGGCGGCGAGGCGTGGCTGCTCACCCGGCACGCCGACGTGAAGAAGGTCCTCGCCGACCAGCGGTTCAGCATGGCGGCCGGCGCCGGCCGGGACGTCCCCCGGCCGACCGAGCGCCCGCTGCCGCCCGGCGGGCTCATCTCCATGGACGCCCCCGAGCACACCCGGCTGCGCCGGCTGGCCGGCAAGGCCTTCACCCACCGGCGCGTCGAGGCGCTGCGCCCCCAGGTCACCGCGTTCACCCACCGCCTCGTCGACGACATGGTCGAGCGGGGAACGACGGCCGACCTGATGGAAGCGCTGGCCATGCCCGTGTCCATCTCGGTCATCTGCCAGTTGCTGGGCGTGCCCTACGACGACCGGCACATCTTCCAGTCCTTCTCCGACGCCCTGGTCTCCACCGCCCTCTCCCCGGCCGAGGTGCAGCAGGCGGTCGAGGGCTTCTCCGGCTACATGGCCGAGCTGGTGGCCGAGCGCCGGGCCCACCCCACCGACGACCTGCTCGGCGCGATGGTCCAGGCCCGGGACGAGGACGACCGGCTCTCGGAGGCGGAGCTGCTCATGCTCGGCACCGGACTGCTGGTCGGCGGCTACGAGACCACGGCCAGCCAGATCGGCAACTTCGCCTACCTCCTGCTGCGCGACCGCCGGCTGTACGAGCAGTTGGTCGCCGACCCGGCCCTGGTCCCGGGCGCCGTGGAGGAGCTGCTGCGTTTCACCCCGCTCAGCACCGAGGCCGGCTACGCCCGCATCGCGCTGGAGGACGTCGAGATCGGCGGCACGCTCATCCGCGCGGGCGACGCGGTCGTCGTCTCCGTCGCCGCCGCCAACCTGGACCCGGAGGCCGTGCCCGACCCGGACACCCTCGACCTCACCCGGGAGGCCAACCCCCACATCGGCTTCGGCCACGGCATCCACTACTGCATGGGCGCACCCCTGGCCCGCCTGGAGCTGCAGGTCGCCCTGGCCGTGCTGGCCGAGCGCCTGCCCGGGCTGAGCCTGGCCGTCCCCGCGTCGGAGATCCGCTGGAAGCCGGGGCTCCTGCTGCGGACTCCCCTGTCCGTGCCGGTGTCCTGGTAGCGTCAACTGGCCACCCCGCACGGGGAATCCGCCCCCGGGGTGGCTAGCCTTTCGGCTAGTGCCGACTGGCCGAAAGACCGATAGAGGGAGCCCGGCCCTTCACTACTATGCACGTATGGTGTACGCGGACTGGGGGGTCCCGCAGCGCATGCTGGCTGTGGCCAAGGAGTTGATGCGGGCGCCCCTGAAAGAGATCCTGTCCACGCTGTCGGAAGGCCTGTCCGACCGCATTCCGCACAAGGCCCTGGTCATGCTCACCGGCGACTGTCCGAAGTCGGCGACGTGGAACCACGGCGACAGCCCACTGATCCAGGACATCACGGCCATGGAGCTGGCCGCGCTCGCCACCCACGTCGACGTCGGCAAACCCTGGCTCGGCGAGGCCCCGCTGGCCGGCGCGCCGCGCCCGGTGCTGGCCGTCGCCTCCGCGCCGCCCGGCTCCGCCGGCGCGCTGCTGGCCCTGCTGCCCGCCGACGGCGTGACCCCCGAGCCCGCGGCCGTCGCGCTGGCGCAGCAGCTGTGGGACCTGGCCACCATCCGGGTGATCGAGCTGATGCCCGAGGCCGTGCCCGTCAACATGGCCGGCCCCTGGATCGCCAACAGCGAGCGGGCCCGGGTGGTCGCCAATCTGAGCGACGCCCACGCGACCACCCTGACCACGCTGCTCGGCGTCCTGCGCTCCCGCAGCCTCGACGACGCCGCCGCGCGCCGGACCGCCACCGACCTCGCCGTCTCGGCGCTGGTGGAGCTCCGCGCGAGCGGGGCGGACGAGCAGCTGCCGCCGGAGGAGACCGTCGAGGACGCCTTCGGGCGGCTGCGCGACATGCTCGGTCTGCTCTCCCGCTACAGCAACGTGGCGCTGGAGTTCTCCCCGCCCGACGCCCGCCGGCGGCTGATCCCGGCCGACATCGCGCGGGCCGCGCTGACCACCGCGCGCGGCATGGTGCTGACCATGCTCGAGCAGGGCGGCGTCAGCCGCATCCGGGTCAGCTGGCACGTGGAGGACACCGAGCTGCGCACCACCATCCGGGACGACGGCCCGGGCACGCTGGCCGCGGAGGCGCTGGCCGTGCACCGGCTCACCGACCGCGTCGCCGCGCTCAACGGCGCCCTGCACGTCGACGCGGTGCCCGAGTGGGGCACGATCGTCACCGCCCGGCTGCCGCTGACGGCGCCCGAGCGGCCGCGCAGCGACCCGCTGACCACTCTCAACCCCCGCGAGCTGGACGTTCTCGAGCAGCTGGTGCACGGTCACCGCAACCGGGCCATCGCCTCCCGGCTCCAGATCAGCGAGCACACCGTCAAGTTCCACGTCGCCAAGATCCTCAAGAAGCTGGGGGTCAACTCCCGCGGCGAGGCCGCGGCGCTCGCCCGCTCCTCCGGCTTCCCCACCGCGCTGTCGCTGGTCAACTGAACTCCTGGGGGGACACGGGTCGGACGGACCGACGGCCGCGCCGCGCCGAGGCTGCGGCGACCGTCGGTCCGCGCGGTGCTCACACGGCCAGGACCACCTTGCCCGTGCCCGATCCCGCGTCGAGCAGATGGTGCGCCCGGGCGGCCTCGGCGAGCGGCAGGATCCGGTCGACGTGGATCCGCAGCCGCCCGCGCTCGACGAGATCGGTGAGGGCCTCGAGGCCCACGTGGTCCGGTTCGGCGGTGACGCCGGCCCACGCGAGTCCGCGCTCCGCCGCCCGGGCGGCGAGGTCGGGGTTGTGCATCTCGACGATCGTCACCAGCAGCCCGTCCGGCCGCAGCACGTCCAGCGAGCGCTCGGCCGTCGGGCCGCCCACGGTGTCCAGGACGACGTCCACGTCCTTGACGACCTCCGCGAAGTCCACCGCGCGGTAGTCGACCACCTCGTCGGCGCCCAGGTCCCGCACGAAGTCGTGCTTGGCCGCGCTGGCCGTCGTCACGACCTCGGCGCCGCGGGCCTTGGCGATCTGGATCGCCAGGTGCCCGACCCCGCCGCCGCCGGCGTGCACCAGCACCCGCTGCCCGCCGCCGACCCGCGCCGTGTCCACCAGCGCCTGCCAGGCCGTGAGCCCGGCCTCGAGCACGGCCGGCTTGTGGGCCAGCTGGCGGGAGGGGGCGGTGACGTACTCGGCGTACGCGCCGGCGGCCCGGGGGATGTGCGGCATGCCGTACACCTCGTCGCCGACGGAGAAGCGGTTGACGCCGGGGGCCACCTCCTCGACGGTGCCGGAGACGTCCCAGCCGAGGACGAACGGCGGCTCGCCCAGGATCGGCAGGGTCCCGGAGCGGACGAGGGAGTCGATCGGGTTCACCCCGGCGGCCCGGACCCGTACGAGCACCTCGTTGAGCACCGGAGTAGGGCGTTCCACCTCGGCCGGCTCGAGGACGTCCGGGCCGCCGAAGGACCGCTGCCGCACGGCCCGCATCATCGACGTCATCGGTGGTCCGACATCATCTCGTCGGCGCTGCTGCCCTCGGGCACGCCCTGGGCCACGTCCCACTTCTCGGCCAGCAGCCCGTCCCGGACGCGCCAGATGTCCACGACGACCGCGCCCGCGGCCTCGGGCATGACCCTGACCAGGCTGTGCGTCCACACGTAGTCGCCCTCGGCCACGATCCGCCGGACCGTGAGGGAGAAGGCGGGGAACGGCTCGGCCGCCTGCTCGCGGAACGTGGATATCGTCCGGTCGCGGCCCACGCCGACGCCGGGGTGGTGATTGGCGAAGTCCTCCGTGAGCAGCTCTTCGGCCCGGTCGAAGTCCTTGTCGTTGTAGAAGGCCCGGATGAAC
Organism: Streptomyces lilacinus; assembly: GCA_000715685.1. GTDB lineage: Bacteria > Actinomycetota > Actinomycetes > Streptomycetales > Streptomycetaceae > Streptomyces > Streptomyces lilacinus. Next base: position 59,426 of record KL569377.1, on the reverse strand, counting down.
TCGAGGACGAGCTCCTTGTTCGCCTTGGTGGACGTCTCGCGCGCCTCGCCCGATCCGGCGTCAGACCGCATAGTGCCGTACTCCTTCAGTCAGTTCGTCCCCGCACGGCCGCCCGGCGGCCCGCGATGTGATCAACCCGGGGTGCCTACCCGTCCCGGTGACGGGAGATGCGACGGTCCCGGTCATTCCTTGATGCCCACCACCATCGAGTCCGGGCCGGTGAGGTGCTCGCTCCACACCCGCCCGAAGCCCGCCTCCTTCATCCAGGCGGTGCACTCGGCCTCCGTGTAGCCGAAGCCGCCGTCGGTGACGGCGCGCATGGTCAGGCTCATCATCAGGGCGAAGGCGTTCTCCGACCGGTCGTCGTCGATGAGCGTGTCGTAGACGATCACCGCGCCGCCCGGGGGGAGCGCCTCCCACGCCTTGCGCAGCAGCAGCTTCTTCTTCTCCAGGTCCCAGTTGTGCAGGATGTGGCCGAAGGTGAAGACGTCGGCCGGCGGGAAGGCGTCGGCGAAGAAGTCGCCGCCGAGGAAGCTCAGCCGCCGGCCGAGGTCGTGCTCCGCCACGTACTCCTCGAAGACGGGGGCGCTCGCCGGGAGGTCGAAGCCGACGCCGGTCAGGTGCGGGTTGGCCAGCAGGATCTGCACGGCGAGGTCGCCCTGGGCGGTGCCCATGTCGGCCACCGTCTTGTAGTCCGCCCACGGCACCTGCCGCGCTATGCGGCAGTTGGCGGCGTGGCTGATGCCGGTCATCGACGCGAGGAACTGCTTGAGCCGGGCCGGGTCGGCGTACAGCGCCTCGTACGTGTCCTGGTCGCCGTCGGCGGACTCGTCCTTCGGCAGCCCGGTGCGCAGCACCTCGGTGAGGTGGTTCCAGATGCCGAACAGCCGTGAGTTGGCCATCTCCAGCAGGCTGCCCACGTGCCCGTAGGCCGGCTTGGCCCGGTCCAGGAACGCGTCGGTCTCCTCGGTGTTGCGGTAGACGCCGCCGTCCCGGTGCAGCAGGCCCAGGGCCACCAGGGCGTCGAAGAAGTCCCGGGCGGCGCGCTCGTGGAGGCCCAGCCGCTCGCGCAGGGTCGCGGCGTCGGCGGGGCCCTTGGCCAGCTCGGTGAACACGCCGGTCTCGACGGCGCTGAGCAAGGTCTTCGACGCCTCGAAGCCCAGCCCGATCTGCAGGATGCGGTCCGGGGACGGCTGGGGGTGGCTCACGGTGTGCTCCTTGGGTGGTGGGCGGGGCCGGCGAGGGTTCGGTTCACCGGTCGGCGGCGAAGAGCGCCCGGGCGTAGTTGCGCGCGGTCGGCTCGAACTGCAGGGCCTGATGGGTGGCGATCGAGTTGATGTCGCGCCAGTGGCGCTGCAGGGGTCCGCCCGCGGCCTGGCCGCCGGTGCCGGCGGCGCGGAAGATCCGGTTGGCGGCGGTGACCAGGACGTCGATGCCGTACGCGCTGTCGCGGGCGTTGCGGACGATGTCCGCGGGGGTGATCGGCTGCCCGCTGTCGGCCAGGTCGGCGATCCGCCGGAGCAGCAGCCCCACGCTGTCGATCTCGGCGGCGGAGCGCGCCAGCACGCTCTCGTAGGTGGCCCGGTTGCCGTCCACGCCGGGCATGCCGGGCAGGGCGGGCGCGTTGCGGATCTTCTTGCCGAGGTAGCCGCCCAGCAGGTCGAGGGCGCCGCGGGCCGCGCCGAGCGCGGGGGCGACGAAGGTCAGGCCGTTGACGGCGGGCAGCGGCGCGAGGCCGGGCACGGGCGGTTCGGCCGAGGGGTCGCCGGGGCGGCCGCCGAAGACCGCGGCGCGGTCGCCGATTCTGTGGGCGGGGACGAAGACGCCGTCGGCGACGACGGTGTTGCTGCCGGTCGCCTGCATGCCGACGCTGAACCAGGTGTCCTCGACGCCTAATTCGGAGCGCGGTATCGCCACCAGCACCAGCTCCGGCTCGCCGCCGTCCCGCCGCACCTTGGGGCAGACGATGACCCAGTCGGCGAACTCGATGCCGCTCATGTACGGCCACCGCCCGGTCACCACCAGGCCGTCCCCCTCGACGACGGCCTCCCCGAAGGGGATGACCGAGGGGACGACCACGGCGTCCGGCCCGTCCTGCCAGATCTCCCGCTGCGCGTCCTCGGAGAAGAACCGGACGAAGCGCGGCGAGCTGGCGAACAGCGAGGTGCACCAGGCGGACGCGGCGCACTTCTCCCCGACGACGGTCACGGCGTCCAGCAGGTCCCGCCAGGTGCCGGCGCGGCCCCCGAACCGGGCGGGGACGAAGTGCCTCATGAACCCGGCCTCGGCCATGGCCTTGACCACGTCCGGGCTCAGCCGCCGCTCGGCCTCCATGTCGACGCTGAGCCCGGAGGCGACCTCGGCGACCTGCCGGGCGGCCGTGGACAGCGAAGCGCTGACTTCATGCATGGGTGGTCATCCTCGATTTCCGTACGTGTCGTACTCGGCCGGTTCGATCGTCCGCGTGCGGCGCCAGTACTCGCCCGCGGTGTAGGGCCAGTTGGTCGCGGGGCGGCCGCCCTCGTTGTACCAGCCGCTCACCCGCGTCCAGCCCCACGCGCGCAGCGCGCTGCCGCGGTCGACCCAGGCGTTGTACTCCTTGTGCACCTCCTCGCGGACCTCCAGCGCGCGACCGCCGCTCGCGAGCAGGGACCGGATCGCCTCAAGGATGTACGTCGCGGCGCATTCGGAGAAGTACACGATGCTGCCGCCGTGGCCGACGAGGTTGGTGTTCGGGCCGTACATGCAGAAGAGGTTCGGGAAGTGGGGCACGGTGATGCCCAGGTAGGCCTGCGGCACGCCGTTCCACCGGTCGTGGAGGTCCACGCCGTCGCGGCCGGTCACCTTCATGGGGGCCAGGAAGCGGGAGGCCTCGAATCCGGTGGCCCAGACGACGACGTCGGCCTCGATCTCCTCGCCGCCGGCGACGATTCCGCCGGCGGTCACCCGCTCGACGGGGTCCGTCACCAGCCGGACGTCGTCCCGTTTGAGGGTGGCGAACCAGCGGCCGTCGTCGCGCAGCACCCGCTTGGCGCCGACGGGGTACGAGGGGATGGCGTGCTCGCGCAGGTGTGGGGCGTCGGTGAGCTGGGCCTCCATGGCCCGCTGCAGGGTCTCGCGCAGCTGCTCGTTGAGCGCCGAGACGGCGCGCTCGGTGGGCGGGTAGTCGGGGTCGACGATCCAGCCCTCGAGGGTGCCGCGCAGTCCGGGGGCGAAGAGCCAGAAGCGGTACCACTGGGAGTAGTAGGGCACGTGCTCGAAGAGCCACTGGGTGGAGGCGGGCACGGCGTCGCGGTAGTGCGGGGTGGGCCGCAGCCACGGGGGGTTGCGCTGGAAGACGGTGACCTGGGCCGCCGTTCCGGCGATCTCGGGGATGATCTGGTAGGCGCTGGCCCCGGTCCCGACGACGGCGACGCGCTTGCCGGTCAGGTCGACGGTGTGGTCCCAGGCGGCGGAGTGGAACGCGGCCCCGGCGAAGTCCCCGATGCCGGGGACGTCGGGCAGCCGGGGCCGGTTGAGCTGGCCGACGGCGCTGATGACGGCGTGGTGGGCGACCGTGCGCTCGCCGTCGGGGCCGTGCAGGGTCAGCTGCCAGCACAGCCGTGCCTCGTCCCAGCGCATCTCCCGGACCTCGGTGCCGAAGCGGATCCGGTCGAGGACGCCGGAGTCCTTGGCGAAGTCCCGCAGGTAGTCGAGGACCACCTCGTGGGAGCAGAAGTGGTCGGGCCAGTCGTGGCGCGGCGCGAAGGAGTAGTTGTAGAGGTGGCTGGCGACGTCGGTGCGGCAGCCGGGGTAGGTGTTCTCGAACCAGGTGCCGCCGACCTCGGGGTTCTTCTCGTAGATCACGAAGGGCACGCCGGCCTGCGCGAGCCGGTGCCTGTCTCTTATACACAGACAGGCGTCCAGCCGCCAGGCGGGCGCCTTGGGGTCGTGCTCGGGCAGCGTGAGTTCCTCGGCGAGCAGCGGCACGAGGTCCTCGGTGTCCGAGCCCATGGCCCAGCTCGTGATCGTGCGCAGCAGCGCGGCGTCCGGGGGCGCCGGGAGCGTGCCGGCGCTCTCGTCGCGCAGCCGGGCGAGGACGCGCAGGGCCCTCTCGCGGGCTTCGGTCTGCTGCTCCTCGGTGAGCCCGCCCTGCGGGGCGAAGAGCCAGCCCGGCGCCCGCAGGTCGTCCCGCAGCAGCGAGGTGTCGCCGGTGAGGTGGGCGATCGTCATCAGCAGTGCGGGGACGTCGGCGCGGGCCAGATGGCGGCGCAGCGTGTCGTCGTCGACGGATATCGGCCGTATCGGCCTGCCGACCGTCATGGGCCCTTCCTCCACTTCTCCGACGTGGCCGGGCGGCCCCGTCGGCGGCGTCGTGCCTGCGGTCAGTTGGGCTGGGCGATCGCGTCGTTGACGAGGTCGAGCACGTCGCGCGGGGTGCGCAGGTCGGCGATCTGCTCGTCCTCGATCCGCACGCCGAACTCGGAGCCGACGGCGGCGACGGTCTCCATCAGGGCCAGCGAGTCGTAGCCGAGCAGCTCGAACTCCTCGTCGAGGATGTCGCCGGAGAGCCGGTCGCCCTCGCTCTCGCCCGCGCAGGAGATCAGGATGCGGCGCAGGTCGTCGATGGTCATCTTGCTCATGGGATGGGAACTCCTCGGTGGTGGGATGGTCGTTCGGGGACGCGCTCGTGGCTCAGGCGGTCTCCTCGGGCACCGCCCGTACGACGACGGCGGCGTTGAAGCCCCACCGGCCGCGGGCGAGGACCAGGGCGGTGGAGACGGGGCCGGACCGGGGCACGGCGCGCACGAGGTCGATGCCGTAGTCCTCGGGGACCTCCGTCGTGCCGCCCGTCGGCGGGATGACCCCGTCGCGGATGGACAGCAGGGCGGTGGCGACGTCGACGGGGCCGCCGCCGGAGTAGAGCCGGCCGGTCAGGGCCTTGGGCGCCGTCACGGGCACCCCGCGCTCGCCGAACACGGCGCTGATCGCCTGCGCCTCGGCGCGGTCGAGCTCGGGCACGCCGCAGGCGTCGGCGAAGACGACGTCGACGTCGGCGGGCCGCACCCCCGCGTCGGCGAGGGCCAGTTCGGCCGCCCGGCGCAGGCCCGGCGGCCTGGTGGAGCCGGCGGGCGGGTCGAAGGTGGTCGCGTACCCGGCGATCTCGCCGTGGATGCGCGGCGCGGTACGGGCCCGGGCCGCGTGCGCCGCCTCGAGCACCAGCATGGCCCCGCCCTCGCCGGGCACGTAGCCGCGGGCGTGGGTGTCGAAGGGGAGGTAGGCGCGGTGCGGGTCGGTGGCCGTGCTCAGCCGGCCGCTGGAGATCTGCGAGACCCAGCCCCACGGGTCGAGGGCCGAGTCCACGCCGCCGGTGACCACCATGGGGGTGCCCCGCTTGATGGTCCGGCGCGCGTGGCCGATGGCGTCCAGGCCGCCCGCCTGCTCGGCGACCAGGGCGCTGCTGGGTCCGCGCAGCTTGTGGCGGATGGAGATCTGGCCGGTGTTGACCGCGTAGAACCAGGCGAAGGACTCGTAGACGCTGACCGTTTCCGGGCCCTTCGTCCAGAGCTTGTCGAACTCCCGGTGGGTGAACTCGAAGCCCCCGGAGGCGTTGGAGGTGACCACGCCCATCTCGTAGTCGGTGTAGGCGTCCTGGTCGATCTTGGCGTCGGCCAGCGCCCAGTCCGCCGCCACCAGGGCGTAGCGGGTGGAGACGTCGGTCTGCGGGAGCAGCCTGCTGGGCAGGTGCTCGGCCGCGTCGAAGCCGTCGATCTCGCCGGCCAGCCGGACGGGGTAGCGCGAGACGTCGAACCGGGAGAGCGTGTCGATGCCGGTGCGGCCCTCGAGGGTCGCCTCCCAGTAGCGCTCCAGGCCCAGGCCGTTGGGGGCCAGCAGGCCGATGCCGGTGACGTACGTCCTCATGTCTGCCGTCTCGTTCATGTCGTCACGCTCGCCACGTCGCGGAGGATCATCGCGCTCTGGAAGCCGCCGAAGCCGCTGCCCACGGTGAGCACCGTGCCCAGCCGCTGCTCGCGGGCGGTCAGCGGGACGTAGTCGAGGTCGCACTCGGGATCGCGCTCGTGGAGGTTCGCCGTCGGCGGGATCACCCCGTTCTCGATCGCCAGCGCGGACGCGGCGATCTCGATCGAGCCGATGGCGCCGAGCGAGTGCCCGACCATCGACTTGATGGAGCTGATCGGCGCCCGGCGGGCGTGCTCGCCCAGGCTGCGCTTGTACGCGGCCGTCTCGTGACGGTCGTTCTGCTTCGTGCCCGAGCCGTGGGCGTTGATGTAGTCGATGGCGGTGCCGTCGATGCGGGCCTCGTCCAGGGCCGTGCGGATGGCCTCCGCCATCTCGCGGCCGTCGGTCTTCAGGCCGGTCATGTGGTACGCGTTGCAGCGGGTGGCGTAGCCCGAGATCTCCGCGTAGACGTGGGCGCCCCGGCGCCGCGCGTGCTCGTACTCCTCGAGGACGAACATCGCCGCGCCCTCCGCGAGGACGAAGCCGTTGCGCGACTTGTCGAACGGCCGCGAGGCGTGCTCGGGGTCGTCGTTGCGCGAGGTGGTCGCCTTGATCGCGTCGAAGCAGGCCACCACGATCGGCGTGATGGGGGTGTCCGAGGCGCCGGCGAGCATCACGTCCGCCGAGCCCTCGCGGACCAGCTGGACGGCGTGCCCCACCGAGTCGATGCCCGAGGTGCAGCCGTTGGAGACCATGGTCACCGGCCCCTCGGCGGCGACGGTCCAGGCCACCTCGGCCGGCATCACGCTCGGCACCAGGTAGTCGAACATGTGCGGGGAGAGGCTGCCGTGGTCCATGAGCCACTCACGGCCGCCGTCGGACAGCACGAGGTACTCCTGCTCCAGGCTGGTCGCGGCGGCCACCGCGCTGCCCAGGCTGACCCCGACACGGGCCGGGTCGAACTCCTCGAACTCGAGCCCGCTGTCGCGTATCGCGTCCCGCGCGCAGACCACGGCGAACTGCGTCGCCCGGTCCATGCGCCGGATCTCCCGGGGGGACAGGCCTTCGTGCACCGGGTCGAAGTCCGCTTCCGCGGCCACCTGCGACCGATAGGGAGACGGGTCGAAGAGGCTGATCCGGCGGGTCGCGGTGCGGCCCGAGGTCAGCAGTTCCCAGAACGCCTTGACGCCGTTGCCCCCCGGAGTGCGTACACCGATGCCGGTGATCACCACTCGGCGTGTCATCGGTCACCGCCCGTCACCCTCGCGGCTGCTGAGTCGATCATCGTGTGAACCCTTTCGTCAGGAGCGCACAACCCGGTGCCGCACGCCGCAACGAAGACGAGCGGCAGCGTCCGGGCGTCGGCTCGAACGCCGCTCGAACCGTCCTTGTACGTCACGCAGGCGCTGATCGGGGACGAAATCCGGCCGCACGACGGCCGATTGCCGCCCAAGCGAGGATCGAGCGATCTTCCAACGGGTGCGGCCAGCGTGCCGGACGGGCCGGCGCACCCAGCGGTGGGGCAAGCCCCGGCGAGCCGGCCCCTCGAGCCGGTCCCCATGAGCCGAGGAGCCAATCAGCATGGACCCGACGTCAAGCACGCTGTTGTCGGCCTGTCTCTTATACACATC
>KL569377.1:50338-51566 GCA_000715685.1 Streptomyces lilacinus | reverse complement strand
TGTGTATAAGAGACAGGCTCACCGCCGAGGCCGACCGCCGGCTCGACCCCGACGTGGTCAAGTCCTTCCTCGCCGCCGGCTTCGGGCGGCACTTCGTGCCCGCGGCCCTGGGCGGCGCCGAGGGCACCTTCCTCGAGCTCAACCGCGCGGTCGCCGCGCTGGGCGAGGGCTGCACCGCCACCGCCTGGTGCGCCTCCCTGGGCGCGCACGTCTCCCGCATGGCCGCCCACCTGCCGGCCGAGGGCATGCGCGAGGTGTGGGCGGACGGCCCGGACGCGCTGCTGGTCGCCTCGCTCACGCCGTCGGGCAGCGGTGTATAAGAGACAGCGCCGGCACGTGGCCCTTCGTCAGCGCGATCGACCACGCCGACTGGGCGCTGCTGGCCGCGATGGTCGCCCGGGACGACGGCGAGCCCGAGCCCCGTGTCTTCGCCGTGCCGCGCACCGCCTGGCGCACCGCCGACACCTGGCACAACGTGGGCATGGCCGCCACCGGCAGCAACAGCGTCACGGTCGAGGACGTCCTCGTCCCGGCCGCCCGCACGGTCAGCCGCGCCGACCTCTTCGAGGGCCGCGCCGTCGACTCGACGGCGCGCTGCCACGCGGTGCCGATGCAGGCCACGACCATGATGTTCGCGACCCCCGCGCTGGGCGCCGCCAAGGGCGCCCTGACCGCCTGGCTGGGTCATGTCACCCCCCGGATCCGTACGGCGGCGGCTCGGACCGCGCCCGCGCTCGCCGGGATGCCGGGCTTCAACCGCACGTCGTACGACGTGACGCTGGCCCGCAGCGCCACCGAGATCGACGCCGCCGAGATGCTGCTCGAGCGGTCCGCGACGGCGGCCGACATCGGCCCGGACATCACGGTGGAGCAGACCATGCGCGGCTGGCGGGACTGCGCGATGGCGACCGACATCCTCGTCGGGGTCGTCAACCGCCTCTTCCGCAGCGTGGGCACCAGCGGCCAGTCCACCGGCAACCCCGTCCAGCGCTTCTGGCGCGACGCCAACTCCGTGGCCGGCCACCAGGGCCTCCAGGTCGAGTCCGCCGCGACGGCCTGGAGCCACCAGGTGATCGAGCTCTGACCCGGTCCACGGGTCCGACCCGGGGCCTGAACACCCGCACAAGTCCGGCGCGGAGCCGGACCACCCCCAAGGTCCGCCGCAAGGCTGGACCTCCCGCACGGGTCCGGCTCGGGCCCGACCTCCCGCACGGGTCCGGCTCGGGCC
>KL569377.1:49071-50077 GCA_000715685.1 Streptomyces lilacinus | reverse complement strand
CCCATCGGCTCGGAGCCGGCTCCGAGCCCGGCACACGTCCGCGTCCCGCTCCGGACGCCACAGGCGCCGATCCGGAGCGCGACCGGATCACCGCACGGGTCCGGCTCGTACCGCACCCGCACGAGCCCGGCCCCGACCGGACCACCCACACGAGTCCGCGCGGAGCCGGATCACCGCACGGGTCCGGCCCCGACCGGATCACCACACGGCTCCGGCCCAGGGGCCGGAGATCGCCGCACGAGTCCGGCGACGGCCGGATCGCACGTAGGAAAGGAACCGACATGACCGTCAGCCGCCGTGCCGTCATCGCCGCCACCGCCGCCGCCCTGGCGGCGGGTACCGCCGGCCCCGCGTTGGCCTCCCCCGGCCGCGCGCGACGCGCGCAGGCCGCCGAGGAGGGCGGCACCGTCTGGGAGGACGACTTCTCCGGCGGCTTCGACACCGAGGGCCCGGACGCCAAGTGGGCGTTCCTGCCGTTCGGTGCGGGAGTCGGCCGGGACGGGGTGGTGACCACCTCCGCGCACGGCGGGCTCAAGGTCGTCGCCGGCGGAACCCACCCCACGACCGGCAAGCCGGCCTTCCGGCAGACCGTGGGCCCGCAGGACCCCAGCGGGCTGCCCGGCTCGCTCGACCACGTCAAGTGGCTGGTGTACGCGAACAAGCAGGCCGCCGGCGGTCGGCTCGGCTTCGACGTCGCGCCCGGCCAGGAGCTGTCCAGCGAGTCGTGGATGACCGGCACCACGTACGGCACCGAGGGCCAGCCCTTCGGCGCCGCCGCCCCCGACCCGGGCGCCGACCCCCGGCTCGCCTCCGCCGGCATGGCCCTGGAGGACCTCGAGACCAGCATGGCCTTCGAGTTCTCCGTCACCGACGAGTGGGTCTACGCCTACTACGAGCGGCTGCCCGACAACCGCGCGACGCAGGGAAACTACGCGTCCTTCCTCTACACCGTGCCCGTCGCCCGCCGCAGGCCCGACGAGCAGCACCACTTCAGGATCGCCTACGA
>KL569377.1:47677-48758 GCA_000715685.1 Streptomyces lilacinus | reverse complement strand
CGCCGCTACATGGTCCTCGACCACGGCGGCACCGAGGCGACGGTCGAACCGCGCCAGCTCGCCTGCGGCATGGGGATGTTCAACATCCTCGACGGCGCCCTGCCCGGCCGCGCCGGCTCGGGCCTCGTCCGGCTGGCCGGCATGAAGGACTTCTACTACGACCCCACCACCGGGGCTCCCCACCCGCAGAGCTTCGTCGACGACGCGAGCCTGGAGAGCAACCGTCTGTTCGGGCAGGGAGCCTCGCTCCAGGTGCGCCGGTTCGTGGTCTCCACCCGGCGCGCCGAGCGCGCCTGAGCCGGGACCGACCGCCTCCCCCGGACCCCACCGATCCACCCCCCGGAACTTTCGGAAAAGGAACCGACATGACCGTAAGCCGCCGTGCCGCGATCCTGGCCACGGCCGCCGTGGCCGCCCTCGCCGTCACCCCCGCCATGGCCTCCGCCGCCCCGAGACGCGACGAGGACGACAAGACGAAGGGCACGCGCTGGGACGACGACTTCAGCAAGGGCTTCAGCACCGAGGGCCCGGACGCCAAGTGGGCGTTCCTGCCGTTCGGGCCCGTCGTCGGCCACGACGGCGTGGCGACCACGTCCCGCGCCGGACTCAAGGTCGTCTCCAGCGGGACCAACCCCAAGACGGGCGAGCCCGCCTTCAAGATGACCGTGGGCCCGCAGGACCCCAGCGGCCTGCCCGGCCCGCTCGACCACGTCAAGTGGCTGGTGTACGCGAACAAGCAGGCCGCCAGCGGTCAGCTCGGCTTCGACGTGGCCCCCGGCACCGAGCTGACCTGCGAGGCCGTGATGTCCGGGACCGCGTACGGCACCCAGGGGCAGCCGTTCGGCTCCGCCGTGCCCGACCCGGACGACGACCTGCGCATCGCCGCGCTGTGCATGCCCCTGCAGGACCTGGAGACGGGGGTCGCCTTCGACTTCTTCATGACCAACAAGGCGATCTACGCCGGCTACGAGCGGCTGCCCCACAACCGGGGCACGCTCGGCAACTACGCCGCGTTCCTCTACACCGTGCCCGTCGCCCGCCGGAAGCCGGACGACAAGCACCACTTCAGGATCTCCTACGA
>KL569377.1:40545-47343 GCA_000715685.1 Streptomyces lilacinus | reverse complement strand
CCGCCACATGGTCCTCGACCACGGCGGGACGGAAGTGAAGCTGGAGCCGCGCCAACTGGCCTGCGGTCTGGGCATGTTCAACATCCTCGACGGCGCGCTGCCCGGCCGCGCCGGCTCGGGGCTCGTGCGGATGAGCGCCGAGACCGGCCACTACTTCGACCCGACCGTGGGTGAGCCCCGCGCGCAGACCTTCCTCGATGACGCCGACCTGCCGGGCAACCGCCTGTTCGGCCAGGGATCCGCCCTGCGGGTGGGCAAGTTCCTGGTCACGACCAAGCGCGCCGGGTCCTCGTGACCGCCGCGCCGAGCGACCTCGTCGGGGCGTGGCGGCTGGAGTCCTACGTCGGCGTCGAGGAGGACGGCCGGGTCGTCGAGGGCCCGCTGGGCCCGGACCCGGCCGGGTTGCTGATCTACAGCGCCGACGGGCACGTGTCGGTGAGCATGATGCGGACGGACTCCGAGGCCGAGGCGACCCGCTTCATGGGGTACGCGGGGACCTGGCGGCTCGACGGCGAGCAGGTCGTCCACGCCGTGTCCGTGAGCTCGCACGGCTACATGATCGGCAGCCGGCAGGTGCGCGACCTCGCCCTCGCCGACGGGCGGCTGACGCTGTCCGGCTCGGCGGGCGCGGCCGGCGGACCGCGGCAGCGGCGCGTACTGACCTGGCGGCGAACGGAGGGGAACCAGCCGTGACGTACGACTTCGACCCGGAACTGGCGCCCTTCGCGGCGGCGGCCCGACCGCCCGACTACGGGCGGCCCGACGTCGCGCGGGCGACCCTGCGGGAGGTCATGGCCGCGCAACCGGCCTACGAGCCGCGCTCACCCGTCCTCGTGGAGGACCGGACCGTCGCGGTGCCCGGCGGTCCCCCACTGACCGTACGGCTGTACCGGCCGACGGAGGTCTCCGGCCCGCGCCCCGCGCTGCTCTTCCCGCACTGGGGCGGCTTCGTCACCGGCGATCTGGACACGGCCCGCACCGCGGCCACCCGCATCGCCGACCAGGTGGGCGCGGTGGTCGTCTCGCCGGACTACCGCCTGGCCCCGGAGCACCCCTTCCCGGCGGGCTTGGACGACTGCTGGGCGGCCCTGGAGTGGACCGTGGAGCACGCCGGCGAGCTGGGCGTGGACACCGACCGCATCGGCGTCGGGGGCTTCAGCTGCGGCGGCGGTCTCGCGACGGCGGTGGCCCTGCGCTCCCGCGACCGGCAGGGGCCTCCCCTGCGTTTCCTCTACCTGCTCTTCCCGCAGCTCGACGACCGGCTGGAGACGCTCTCCGCCCGGTCCTTCGTGGACACCCCGATGCTGGACCGCCCCAGCCTGGTGATCAGCTGGAAGCACTACCTCGCGGGCGCGGAACCGTCGGCGTACGCCGCGCCGGCCCGGGCCGAGGACCTGTCCGGGCTGCCGCCGGCCTTCGTCGGGGTGTGCGAGTACGACCCGCTGCGGGACGAGGGCATCGTCTTCGCCCACCGGCTGATCCAGGCCGGCGTGAAGACCGAGGTGGTCCACTACCCGGGCACCTTCCACGCCTCGATCGGCTTCGCGCACGCCGCTGTGTCGCAGCGCATGGTGACCGACCAGCTCGGCGCGCTGCGCCGGGGGCTGGGGGCGTAGGACGGACGAACGCCGGGCGAGCTGACAAAGTCGGCTCGCCCGGCGTTTTTTGAGGACCGGGGTCCCGGGGCGGAGCCCCGGAAGACCTACGCGGCCTGCCGCGCCCGCCGCAGCAGGTGGGCGTGCTCGGCGACGCGCTGCCCGAGGTGGGTGCCGGTGAGCAGGTCGGACTTGGCCATGGCCTCGGGGCCCTGGCCGGCCGGGGACTGGGCCATGACGCCGAGCCAGCCACCGAGGCGGTTGAGCTCGCTGTCCTGCTGCCCGGGCAGCAGGTCGAGGTTGACCCAGTGCATGCCGTGCTGGGCGGCCAGCACGGTGAAGTACTGCAGCGTGTGCAGCTTGTCGCCGCTCTTGCCGCCGGACGTCGTGAAGCCCGCGGCTATCTTGTTCGTCCACGCCTGGCGGTACCAGCGGCCGCTGGTGTCGTGGGCGAAGGTGTGGAAGGCGGGGCTCGCGGTGCCCATATAGGTCGGCGAGCCGAAGATGATCGCGTCGGCCGCGTCCAGCCGGGCCCACTCGTCGTCGGTGAGCGCGTCGACCGAGATCAGGACGGCGTCCGTGCCGGAGACGCCCGCCGCGCCGTCGCGTACGGCCTCGGCAAGCTTGGTCGTGTGTCCGTGGCCGCTGTGGTAGGCGATGACGACGGACACCGCAGTGTCGGACATGTGCATTCCCCTCGTGTGTTCCTGGGCGTTTCCGGGCGGACGGTGCCCGCATCGCGTGCGCACCCTCAGCATTGACGCCCCGTCAGCCATCCGGCGGGGCGTCCGGTGCCAGCCTCACAGCTCTTGTCGTACAGGCGCACTAACCTTTCGGGCAGTTCCGCCCGGCCGAAGGGGCAGCAGGCGGCGACACGCCGCTCCCGTCGCGCCGCGACCGGGTCAACTCGCCGGAGTGACGGTTCAGTTACGGCCACTCGCCGCCCCGGCCGGCCGCAGGGGGGCAGCGATGGAGCCCTGACCTGGGCGGTAGACGGAACGATGACGGGCCGTTTGCGGGGCCTTTGCCGTGGTCGACGGCTAGCAATTCGGGCAGGAAGAACGCGTGACACCCACCCGTTGGGCCAGTGTGACGCAGCGCACAATTGGCTTGGTGGCATGCGGGGTAGCGCTCGGATACCTTGCGAGAGCCGCCAAAAGTACATCCATGCCCCAAGGGACGAATTGGACCGGCAGCAGGGACAGCGACAGCCGGCGGCGCCGGTGGTTTCGTCCGTATGTATTCAGGGATGAGGCGCGAAATTTCGGGGAACACCGCGTCGGAAACGCTGATCACTCACGGGGGAAGACAGTGAAGTTCAATCTGCTCGGCCAGTTCGAGATCGTGGCCGCCGACGGCTCGTCGCTCTTTTTGAGCCGGTCCAAGGTCAGCCAGATCATCGCGCTGCTTCTGGTTCAGAACGACGAGACGGTCAGCGTCGACACGCTGATCGAGGAATTATGGGGCGAGAACGTCCCGCGCAGTGCGCTGACCACGCTCCAGACGTACATCTACCACGCACGCAAAATCTTCGCCGGCATGTCCGACGGGGAGGCCGTGCTCATCACCAGGCCCGCCGGTTACGCGATCCGGGTGCCCGAGGACGCGATCGACGTGACCGTCTTCGAGCGCCTCGTCCACCAGGCCAGGAAGCTCCTCGACGAGGGGCGCCCGGAGGCCGCCGTGGACCGCCTCGACGAGGCGCTCACGCTCTGGCGGGGCCCGGCCCTCGTCGGCATGATGACCGGCGCCGTCCTGGAGGCCCACCTCACCTACATCAACGAACTCCGGTTCTCCGCCACCGACCTGCACATCAAGGCCAGTCAGCGCCTCGGCCGGCATGAAGAGATCATTCCGCAGCTGCGCCGACTGGTGGCCGAGAATCCGCTCAACGAAACCCTCCACGCCCAGCTGATCCGCACGCTGGCCACGTGCGGCCGCCGGGCGGAGGCGCTGCGGGCGTACCAGAGCCTGTGGCGCATCCTCGACCTCGAGCTCGGCGTCGAACCGGCGCCGGAGCTGCAGCTGCTGCAGCACGAGCTGCTGGGCGGAAGCACCATGGCCCACACCGCCGCCGACCGCGGCGCCCGTCGCGGCGCCTAGCGGCGGCGCGGCGGGCTCGCGGGTGCCGGTCGAACGCCGTCCCGTCGCGGGTGCCGGTCAGGGAAGGAGCGCGACCACGCGCGTCCATCCCGCGCCGGCGCCCGCGACGGACACCGGGAAGCAGGAGACGGTGAAGCCCGTCGCCGCGGGCAGCTCGCCGAGCCGGGCCAACTTCTCCAGCTGCAGGTACTCGCGGGTGCGGCCGTAGATGTGCGCCGGCCACAGGTGTCCGCGGTCACCGGTGCGGCGGTAGTCCTCGATCATCGACCGCATCGGGCGGTCCAGGCCCCACGCGTCGATGCCGATGACCTTCACCCCGTTCTCCACCAGGAATCGGGTGCCCTCGCCGCTCAGTCCGGCGTAGTCGGTCAGGTACCGCGCCGAGCCCCACAGGGCGTCGGCGCCGGTCCACAGCAGCACGATGTCGCCGGGGCGCAGCTCGTGCCGGGCCTCGGCCAGGGCCTCGCGCAGGTGGTCGACCGTGATGGCCTCGCCCGCCGGCACGTGCCGCACGTCCAGCCGGACGCCGGGGCCGAAGCACCACTCGAGCGGGACCTGGTCGATGCTCTTGGCCGGGGCGCCCCCGCTCACGGGCCCGTAGTGCAGAGGGGCGTCCATGTGCGTGCCGGTGTGCGTGGTGAGGGTGACCGTCTCGTTGGATATCGCCATGCCGTCCGGGAAGTCCTCGGGGGCGAGTCCGAGAACGGCGGCGGCCGCCTCGTGGTCGAGCAGGTCCACCTTGACGGGGGTGGCCTCGCTGTCGGTGTCGCGGGTGGCGACGCTCAGGTCGACGAAGCGGCTCACTCCGCCGGCCGGCGGGTGCTCGGTGTGGGGCATGACGTTTCCTCCCGGGGACGTGGTGGGTGATCAGTGTCGGAGATGCCAATGGAATATCACTCGAAAAGGCCTTGGTGCGGGCTTTCCGGGAAGCCTCCGCGAAACAAGCGGAATTAACATCTCCGTAAGTAACTTCTTTCCGAGAAACCGCTTGGAAAGCGTCTGGCGCTGTGCAAGGATGCACGGCGTTCGCCAAAACACGGGGGGCCGGGTGCGGCGGTTGCCGACCATGCCCGGAAGGGGAGTCGAACCACATGCAAGACGATCAGCAATTCCGGCCGGAGGCCACGCCGGTATTCGGGCCCGCGACCGTCGGGCGGAACGACCGGCGCTATGAAGAGCTGACCTGGGGATTCAACCGCAGGTGGCGCTCGCGGCCGGAGTACGTACGGCTCGCCGGAAAGACCGAGCACGTCGTGCGCGCGGTCCAGGAGGCGGTGGACACCGGTAAAAGGCTGTCCGTCCGCAGCGGTGGCCATTCCTATGCGGACCTGGCGTACCACAAGGACGTCGACATCATCGTGGATTTGTCGATGATGAACGACATATCCTACGACCCGCGGCGCAAGGCCTTCGCCATTCAGAGCGGAGCGAAGCTGGGGCAGATCTATGTCCAGCTGTTCCGGGGCTGGGACGTCACGCTGCCCGGCGGGGTCTGCCCCGACGTCGGCATCGGCGGCCACGCGCAGGGCGGCGGACACGGCCTGCTCTCGCGGCAGTTCGGCAATGTCTGCGACCTGATCGAGGCCGTCGAGATGGTGGTCGTCGACCGGCACCGCAGGGCGCGGGTCGTCGTCGCCTCGCGCGAGGACTCGGGCGACCTGCGGGACCTGTGGTGGAGCGTCTCGGGCGCCGGCGGTGGCAACTTCGGCGTGGTCACCAAGTTCTGGTTCCGCAAGATCGACGCCGAGGGTGACAACCCCTCGGCCCAACTGCCGCAGCCGCCCCGCGAGGTGCTGATCAGCACCGCCTTCGCGTCGTGGGACCAGATGGACGAGCGGACGTTCACGCGGCTGGTGCGCAACCAGTGCCAGTGGTACGTGGAGAACAGCGAGCCCGGTTCGTCCGCCGAGGCGCTGTGCGGTCTGCTGTTCGTCCAGCACGTCTCGAGCGGCGGCATCGGCATGCTGACCCAGGTGGACGCGGACGTTCCGCACGCGGAGAAGGTGCTCGACGACTACCTGACCGCGGTCACCGCCCACACCGGCGTGACGGTCCTGCCGACGCGGCGCCTGCCATGGCTGGCCTCGACCGAGACGATCGACACCAGCAACCCCACGGTGATGACCAACGCCACCCTGCGCGGCGCGGTCAAGGAGGCCTACTTCAAGCAGGCCCTCACCGAGGAGCAGTGCGCCACCATCTACCGCCACATGACGCGCAAGGACTACGCCAACCCGAGCCCGGGCACGTCCCTGCTCCAGCTCGGCGCCATGGCCGGCGGCCGGATGAACGAGCTGGCCCGCGATGCCCGCGCCCTGCCCCACCGCGGTTCGGCGTACGTCGGGCTGTGGTCGACGTTCTGGGCGGAGGCGGCCGAGGACGAGAAGCACCTCGCCTGGACCCGGGACATCTTCAGTGAGACGTTCGCGTCGACCGGCGGCTACCCGGTGCCCGGCGAGCTGTACGAGGGCAGCAACATCAACGCGCCCGACCCGGACATCCTCGACCCCCGGTTCAACAAGTCCGGGGTGCCGTGGCACGCGTTCTACTGGGGCGACAACTACCCGCGTCTGCAGCGGGCGAAGAGGCGCTGGGACCCGCACAACGTCTTCCACCACAGGATGTCGGTCCGGGCGGACGAGGCGTAAAAGTCTCAAGGATCTAGCTCTCCGATGAGGCTTCAAGCGGTCTTCAAGCCTCGGGAACGAAGGTGGCGCGACGGGCACACCAGCCCGTCGCGCCACCGTTTTCCGTTTCGAGCGTTTCATTTCGAGCGTTTCCATGACGAGGAGAGGCGACCAGCGCCGATGGACACCCCGCACGAGCACCACACCGAGCACACCCACGTCGTCGCGGCACCCGCCGAGGTGCTGTACGGCCTGGTGGCGGACGTCACCGCGTGGCCGGCCCTCTTCGGCCCGAGCGTGCACGTACAGCACCTCGAGCGGTCGGAGCGCGAGGAGCGCTTCCGACTGTGGGCGACCGTCAACGGCGAGGTCACCGACTGGACCTCCCGCCGCACCCTGGACCCCGACGCCCTGCGGGTGACCTTCGCCCAAGAGGTGAGCCCTGTCTCTTATACACATCTCTGATGGCGCGA
>KL569377.1:34470-40326 GCA_000715685.1 Streptomyces lilacinus | reverse complement strand
TGTATAAGAGACAGGGCCGGCGGCGAGTGGCTCTTCAACCGGCTGCCGGGCGACCGCACCGAAGTCGTCCTGCGGCACTCCTTCACCACCATCGACGACAGTCCGGAAGCGCTGGAGCGGGTCAACGCCGCGCTCGACCGCAACAGCCCGCAGGAGCTGGCGGCCCTCGCCCGCGTGGCCGAGTCCGGCCACGCCGTCGAGGACATCGTCTTCACCTTCACCGACAGCGTCGAGCTGTCGGGCCCGGTGCGGGAGGCCTACGACTTCGTGGCCAGGGCCGACCTGTGGGCCGAGCGCCTGCCGCACGTGAGCCGGGTCCACCTGACCGAGCCGGCCCCCGGCGTCCAGGACCTGGAGATGGACACGGTCACGGCGGACGGCGGGGCCCACACCACCCGTTCCGTACGGGTCTGCGAGGCCCCGCGCTGGATCGCGTACAAGCAGCGCGTCACCCCGAAGCTGCTGCACGGCCACAGCGGGCTGTGGACCTTCGAGGAGAAGCCCGGGGGCGGCGGCATCCTGTCGTCGCGGCACACGGTGGTGATCGACCCGGACGCCGTCGAGCCGGTGCTCGGCGAGGACCGGACCGTGGCCGACGCACGGACGTTCGTCCGCGAGGCCCTGGGCCGCAACAGCGCCACCACGATGTCGTTCGCGGCGGAGTACGCGGAGAAGGCGCGCGGCGAGTAGGGGCTTCAGGACTCGAGCAGCAACCGATCCTGCCGAACCACCCGAGACTTGTTGAGCAGTTGACCGCCGGCGTCGCGCACCAGCACGTCGCTGACCACACAGCTGGGGCCGAGCTGCGGCTCGACCCCGGGCCGCGTGTTGATCACGTAGGCGTAGTAGCTGGTGAGCAGCGAGCCGTCCTCCTGCGGGTCCACGATGATCATGTTGAACCAGTGCCGACGGACGAGCGGGTCGTTGTCGTACCGCTTGTGGAAGTCCTCGAGCTCGGCCACGATGCCGGCGCGGGTACGAGCCAACTGGCCGGGACTGTGGCTGAATTCGCCGTCCTCGGTGAAGGTGTCGGCGAAGGCCACGAAGTCGCGGATGTCCATCAGCCGCATCTGACGGGCGTAGAAGTGCTGAACCTCGGCGTAGAGGTCTGTGGTCATCGGATTCCTCCAGGGCGGACGACGTGACGTACGACGTGACGGGAAACTGCGGCCACATTCACGGCGACGGCTTGTGGTCCGCTGGAACTCCGGTGGACCCAGGCCCGTCCAACCGAACTTCGAGCAGCGCGCCCCAAGCTGACCCGCGCTGCCCGCGACCGACCCCTTGATCGACCCCTTGATGGACCCACTGGAGAGGAAGCACCACATGGCAAGCCCCACCACCCCCGTCACCCTCGTCACCGGTGCCACCAGCGGCATGGGCCTGACCATCACCGAACGCCTGGCCGAGCTGGGCCATCACGTCTACATCTGCGCGCGCCGCGAGGACATGCTGGCCGACACGATCAAGAACCTGCGCGGCAAGGGCCTCGAGGTGGACGGCACCACCTGCGACGTCTCCAAGCCCGAGCAGATCCAGGCCTTCGTACAGTCGGCCGTCGAGCGCTACGGCACCGTGGACATCCTGGTCAACAACGCCGGGCGCAGCGGCGGCGGTGCCACGGCGGAGATCCCGGACGAGCTGTGGTTCGACGTCATCAACACCAACCTCAACAGCGTCTTCCTGATGACGAAGGCGGTCCTCACCACCGGCGGCATGCAGGACAAGGGCTGGGGCCGCATCATCAACATCGCCTCCACCGGCGGCAAGCAGGGCGTGGTCCACGCCGCCCCCTACTCCGCGTCCAAGCACGGCGTGGTCGGCTTCAGCAAGGCCCTGGGCCTGGAGCTGGCGACGACGGGCATCACCGTGAACGCCGTCTGCCCGGGCTTCGTCGAGACCCCGATGGCGGAGAGGGTGCGCGAGCACTACGCGAAGATCTGGGACGTGTCGACGAGCGAGACGTTCGACCGGATCACGACGCGCGTCCCGATCCGCCGGTATGTGGAGACGGACGAGGTGGCGGCGATGGTGGAGTATCTGATCGGCGACCGCGCGGGCGCGGTGACGGCGCAGGCGCTGAACGTCTGTGGCGGCCTGGGCAATTACTAAGATTTTTTCGAAAGGAATCGCATGTCCAAGGGACAGCACCAGGGCGAGGTGGCCCTGGTGACGGGAGCCAACAAGGGCCTCGGCAAGCAGATCGCCCGACGGCTGGCGGCGGAGGGAATGACGGTCTACGTAGGCGCCCGGGACGCGCGCCGGGGCGAGGAGACCGAGCAAGAGTTAAAGGCGGCCGGCTATGACGCCCGCTTCGTCCAGCTGGACGTGACGAACCAGGCGCAGGTCGAGGCGGCGGCGAAGCGGATCGAGGCGGAGTCGGGCCGCCTGGACGTGCTGGTGAACAACGCGGGCATCGTCGTCGAATGGGGCGTCCCGGTGGCCGACATCACCGCGGACCGCATGCGGAAGGCGTTCGACGTCAACGTCTTCGGCACGGTGGCGGTGACCCAGGCCTGCATCCCCCTCCTCCGCCGCTCCGACGCCCCCCGCGTCGTCAACATGTCGAGCCCCCTGGGCTCCCTCACCTTCCTGAGCGACCCCGAACACCCCATCTCCACCCGCGGCCTCCTCCCCTACAGCGCCTCGAAGGCCGCCCTCAACGCCATCACGGTCGTCTACGCCCACTCCCTCCGCGAAGAAGGCATCCGCGTCAACGCCGCCAACCCCGGCCTGGTCGCCACCGACCTCAACGCCGACTCCCCCTTCAGCCGAGGCACCCGCTCCCCGGAAGAGGGCGCCGACACACCTGTGTGGCTCGCCCTGACGGGCCCGGACGGGCCGACGGGAACGTTCAGCGGCGGGATGGACGGGACGGTGGACGAGATCGTGCCGTGGTGAGGCGGCGGGGGCGCTGCCGGGGCGCCGCGCATCTGTGATGACGGTGTGCGACCTCACCCGTCTCATCGACGGAGGCGTCGACGAGGCTGGTGAGGGTCGCCTCAAACCTTTTGGCTGTCTATGAATCTCTGCCAGGCTGCGGCGGTGAAGTAGAGGGTTATTCGGCGTCCGGGGTCTTTCGTGTCGCGGATGGCGTGACGGCTGTCGAGGAGGGCGGCGTGTTCGAGGCAGTTGTTGTTGCTGCCGCTGTAGCTGCTCTTGTGCCACACAGGCATTGTGCCGGTCATGACTCGTTTTCCTCGATGAGTGCGCGAATGAGCTGCCGTGAGTCCGAAGGGGACAGTGCGGCGGCGGTCAGTTCCTCCCACGCGCGCGTGTACGCCTGTACGTCGCTCTCTTGTTCAAGCAACGTACCACCGGTCAGATACTCCAGCCATGCAACATCGATGGACGACTGCCCCCGGAACGTGAAGAGGCTGAACGCGGCGAACTGATCGACCGCGAACCTCGCTTTGAGCGGTAGGACTTGCACGGTGACATTGGGGCGGCGCCCCACTTGCGCCAGGTGTCGAAGCTGCTCCACGACCATGGCGCGGGTCCCGGCAATCCGGTGCAGGGCAGGCTCGTCCACGACTGCGCGCAGCCTGAAACCCAGATGGTCGTCAAGAAGTTCCTTCCGTTTGAGGCGCGTGTCCACGAGAGCATCCACTTGGTCCGCCGGCAGTCGGGCCGCGAACAACTGACGCATGTACGCCTCGGTTTGCAACATTCCAGGCACAAGTGTTGGCTCATACACCCGGACGAGCCCTGAGTCCGCCTCTAGCGTGAGGTAGTCGCGCAGCGCGTCGATCAAGGGGCCTTGCTGCGTCCACCAGTCGACCTTGTGTACATCAAGCGCCAGCCTCTTCAGCCGTTGGCAGTACTTGCTGTCCGTCACTGCGTAGAGGTCGAGGAGCACGGACAGGTCCTTGGGCCTGATCCCCCGGTTGCCGTTCTCGATCTGCGACACCTTGGGCTGACCGCACCCGAGGCGCTTCGCCACCTCCGAGACAGTGAGGTTCCGCTCCACGCGGAGGCGACGCAGCTCGCCGCCAAGGCGCTTGCTACGCATGGTCGGCAGGCTTCTTTGATCCATGCGTGCATGATGGCCCATTCGCCCACCGCTCAGTGCTGTCATATGCCAAGTCGTCAGGGAATGCATCACCTTCGTGGAAATAGTTGCCCGCGATCTTCTCGGTGGTCCAGCATCGACTACGTGGTCACAGCTCGCATCCGTGCCGTGACGACAACGCGATCAGCCCTGCCCAGGCTCTGGCCTGCGCTGACTTGGAGGGGACATGGCGATCCACACTCGGCACTCCGACCGGCAGCTCCGCATGGACCTCGCGCTCAGACCTGCGGAGCTGGCCATAGTGCGCCGGATCGTCGGCACCCAGCTCCACGGCTGGGGCCTGATGGCCGAGGCAGATGACATGGTGACCGTGATCAACGAGCTGTTGGCCAACGTCGTGAACCATGTTCCTGGTGCCCAGTGCGCACTGGACCTGGAACGGAAGGCGTACCTCCTCCACGTGCGCGTCAGTGACAACTGTCGCGCCGTGCCAGTGAGGCAGCAGCCGGAGGCCAACCGCACAACCGGGCGCGGCCTGGAACTGGTCGACGCGCTCACTCACGGGCGCTGGAAGGTCGTGCCACCAGCGATCGGCGAGGGCAAGGAGATCCACTGCCTGTTCGACATCTCCCAAGCCGCAACGCCCACCCCGACGGTCAAGGGAACGGACATCGTCCGTGAGATCTTCCGCTACGGACTCATCCACCCCGACCGCCTGACGGACATCGTCCGCCACACCCACAACGCCTGTGACCACCTGGCCACCGGCGAATCCTGCAACCACCACTGCCTCGCCGTCACCATCAACGCGGTCGTACGCTCCGGCGACTTGCTGCGCCTGCTCGACGGGACTCTCACGCAACAGGACTGCTCACCGGCGGCTGCCGCCCGCAGAATCACCGCCAAGGGAACGGGTCTGCGCCTTGAGCCCGGACCACCCGGCCCACCGCTGTGGATCGAACAGCGCCGTCGCCCAGGTCTCAGCCGACAGGAACAAGATCAGCTCCACTTCTGGTACCTCTTCGAGGCCCCACCCGGCTCTCAGCCGCTCACGGACCGGAGCTCCTGGATGTCCATCACCGACCTCCCACCCAGCCCACTCCGGGACCTGATCCCCACAGCCTCGCCGCAGAGGAGCCTCTGATGCGCACCGTAGGCCGCCTCATCGACAACTGCCCACACACCTCCGGCTGGGACTCGGCCGACGGCGAAGACCGCTGCCGCGCCTGCGGAACACGCCGCTTCACCGACTACGGCGCCCTGCGCCCGCCCGGACTGCCGGTCGCGCTGACCCCGAAACCGCGCGACAAAGCCCAGGCGGACCGCACGGCCGCCCACGCGATCTCGCACATGCGGTACCACCGCCTCACCCGCTGGGCACTCGGCCGCCCGGCACTCTGCCCGAGCGCCTGACCGCAGGGACCGGTGTCGAACGACCACCGGTCCCTGTCAGTGGCCCCCACTAGGCTCCGTAGTGGGCCTCGAGGCGTGGCTCGTGAGCACTCAACTCGGCATCCAGTAGAATCACTTGCGCTGCCCACCTTCCCGGAGGGTACGAAAGCCACGTTCACGCACATGGTTCACCCTGCTGCGAGTGAAGATGGTCATCCGTCGTGTGTTCGCATACGACGTGAGTGCGGATGCCCGGTAGGGCTGTCCCTGCCATTCCGAACTCACTTCATGGAGTGGCCAAGCATGAACCCGGTCGAGTACAAGTCCGCGCGTCGCACCCGGATCCGCAGGGTCCTGATCGACATCGCAACCGGCGCCGCCTCCAGCCTTCTGGCGACGGCGCTGGCGTCGGCAGCACGCCTGCTCTTCTGAGCCTGTCTCTTATACACATC
>KL569377.1:31525-34229 GCA_000715685.1 Streptomyces lilacinus | reverse complement strand
TGTGTATAAGAGACAGCGCCACACCACCTCGCCCCGCGTCTTCAGAACAGCGTCTGCTGCCCCTTATTACTCCGTGACTTGTGCCGGGCACGCCGGCCCTTGCCGCGCCCCGGGCGCCCCTGATGAGGAACGCGGAGCTCCGGCGGGAGATTCTCCCGGGTGGGTCGCAGCCCATGGATCTGCACGTCACCGACTGCCTTCTTGAGGTAATCTCGCGTCTCCGGGTCCGTGGAGTAGAGCACCGTGGCACGACTCGCACGGGTCAGTAGCACGTGATAGGCATGGCGCACACAGCGCGCGAAGTCGTCGTCGTCCAGATTCCTGTTCCGCACTTCGGGGTCGAGTGACCCCGCGACGGCGACCCGGTTCACCCCGGCTTCCTTGTCCTTCCGCTGCTTACCTCTCTGGAACACCCAGCGGTCGTCGCGCCACACCATGTCGTCACCCATGATGACGCCGCACCAGTCCCATTCCAGGCCTTGTGCTGTGTATACACAGCCGATCTGCCCGAGACCGCCTTCGTGCACGGACCAGATCTTGGAGGGTGGGGCCCCGTTTTCGCAGAAGCTTGGGCTGTCGGCGTTCCACGGCCGGTGCCAGTCCCCGATACGGACGTCGGCCTCGAGACGCTTCTCCTTTCCCCGGGGCTTGGTCCACGGCCAGCAGAATCCGGCGACCATGCGCGCGGTGGCACCGGCCCGGGCCTCCTGCAGGATGATCTGTTCCAGGTCCTCCGGGGTGTCCGCCACCTCGATGTGCATCAGGCCGTCAGGCACCCACTCGTCGGGTTTCCGTCCCGACATGCCGAGGAGGTCCCGCACCCAGCGCACGTACGCGTCGCTGCCACCACATCGGTATTGCTCCCTGAGGTCGTAGCGGGCGAAGTCCGCACCACGCTGTCGTGCGGCATCCTCGATCAGGGCCACCGTGCCGACGTCGTTCGGACGTACGGACTGCCCTTCGTCCAGGAAGAACAGTGTGAGTCGCGACGCGTCGAGCAGTTCGTCCACCTGGGGACGCTTGCCCTGCTTCTCCGCCGGCCATCGCCTGTTAGTGGAACGTTCCCGCAACCGGTGCGCCTCATCGCAGATCAGTACATCCAGCGGCTCCTCCGGGGTGGTGACAAAGCTGCTGAAGTAGGTGAAGCTCTCCCGGAACTCCCGGTCGCCGTAACCCACGTGCTCCTGCATAGCGCCGTTGAAGGCCCGTGAGCCGCTCGCGTATTTGACGGTTCGCCCTTCTGCCTCGAACTCCGCCTTGAGTTGCAGACCAACGGCGCTCTTACCCGTTCCGGCTCCTCCGGTGACGACGAATACGGCCCGCCTCGGATTGGGAACCAGGGCCTCCTGAGCGGGGTCGTCGAGCACCATCGCCGAGGCCTCGAGGACATGGTCCGCGACTTCCCGCTGCTGCCTTCGCAGGGTGAAGACAGTGTCCTCGCCCCTGGCCTTGATCATGGCATCGAGGAGGGGCGTGTTCCACAGGTTCATGCGGGCGAGCAGGATCTCGGCGTTCGAATGCCCTTCGTCACTGGTGAAGCGCTCCCGCAGGTCCCGCATCAGCCGATCGCGCCTGTCCTGTGTGTAGACACGGGAGTAGGTACCGGTGGGTGCACCCGGACCGATGAGCGGCCACACAGTCTTCTCGGTCGCGTTGTGCAGGTATGTGAATCCTCCGCACTCGTAGGACAGACCGTGGAGCGGCCCCGCCTTACTGCTGAACGCGGCAAAACTCGCTGCCAGTTGCAATGCAGGGTGCTTCTTTACCCCCATACCCGGAACATGGACCATATCGGCTGCGGCCGCCTCCACCCTTGTGACGGTCGACCAGCGTTTCAACTCGACGAGCTGCACCGAGAGATTCGCGCTCTTCGGATGCCGCCCGACCAGGACCACATCGATGGTGTGCCTGTCCTTGGGATCCTTCGGCTCGTCGACGGTCGCCGAACATTCGACGATCATCTCGACGTTGCCCCGGCCCGCCGCCACCATGTCCTCGGCCAGTGCGACGAGGCTCTCGGCCCACGCGGACCGCTCCGTGAGGGACGCCTCGCTGCCGCGGAAGTGCTGCCACCGTGCGGCCAGGTGGGGAACCATGCGACGCCTGGCGTTGAGCGTCAGAAGATCATCGGCCGATAGTTTCAGCAAAAGCATGGGCACGAGGTGGCTCCCCCAGGGCACGAGTGACTCGTGCGGGTGGGGGCATGTCCTGAGCCGGAAGCCCGTCGGGCCGCAACCGACGTCGATGATCTTAGAGAGTCGTCACGGATCGTGGAACTGTGGGCACAGGCGTGTCTCAGAGCACTGCGACAGCCTCCCGCGCCCCCACCAGTTCCCGAAGCTTCTCGCGCGTCTCCGGATCGGTGGAATACACCACGGTGCCCACCATTCCCCGGGTCAGCAGGACCTTGTAGGTATTACGGATGAGCCGGTCGACGTCCTCGTCCGAAGTGGACTTCTTGAAGACCGGGTCCTTTGACGCCGTACGATCCGTAACCCACCGGTCGCCACGCCAAACAAGGTCCGGTCCGATGATGACGCCCGACCAGTCGTACTCGAAGCCTTGTGCGGTGTAGACGCACCCCACCTGGCCGAAGCCGGCGGGATCAGTGGCCCAGAGCGCCGCCGGCGGGGCGCCGGCGACGCCGCGCTCACCTCGCACGTTCCAGGGCCGGGCCCAGTCGCCGATGACCACGTCCTCGGCG
>KL569377.1:28154-31235 GCA_000715685.1 Streptomyces lilacinus | reverse complement strand
CGTCCTCGGCGAGCGGCTCGCCGGGCTTCGGTTCCTTGGACCACGGCCAGCAGTAGCCGGCCGCGATCCGGGCTCCATAACCCTGAGCCCGGCGTTCCTCGAGGAAGCGCTCCATTTCCTCCGGACTGTCGGCCACCCGAAGCCGCATGCGCCCGTCCGGGGACCAGGCCAGCGGGCCACCCGGCTCGAGCCCGAGAAGTCGTACGACCCATCGCAGGTACGCGTCGCTGCCACCGCATCGGAACTGACTGTCCAACGAGACGACGTTGCAGGTGAGCCCCTTCGCCGTCGCGGCCGCCCTGATCTCGGCGACCGTACCCATCTCACCGGGCCGCACCACTTGGTGTTCGTCGAGAAGGAAGACAGGAACCCGGGCCACGTCGATGAGCTCGTCGATCTGCCGTTTACCTGTGCGGCAAGCCGCCGGAGTGTAGCGGTTGGCGGACGTCTCGCGGATTCGGTGCGCCTCATCGCAGATCAGGACATCAAGGATGTTCTTCTCATCGGTCATGAAACTGTTGAAGTACTTGAAGAGGTCCTGCACTTCGCGCTTCCGGGAGCCGGCGACCTTGCGCATGGTCCTGGTGAAGGACTGAGAACCGGTGGCGTGGAGCGCAGGCACGCCCTGACGGTACAGCTCGCCGAGCATGGAGAGCGCGATGACGCTCTTGCCCGTTCCCGGACCACCCGTGACGACCACGACCTCCTTGTGGTCGGACCTCTTGGCCTCGCGCACGGCGTTGAGCACCATCCGGTAGGCGACCTGCTGCTCGTCCAGGAGAACGAACTGCTCGCGGTCCCGCACCTCCTCCGCCGCGACGGACATCAACTGCCTGGAGGGCACCGAGGTGCCGCTGAGGAACTCGTCGGCAGCGTGAACTCCAGGATTTCCGCTGAGCTTGGCACGCAGGTAATCGAGGAACTCGCCACGTCGCTCAGCGGTGAACATCTGGCCCTGGTCGTCAAGCTCGATGGCGCGCAGCCCCCCGACACCGAATTCGGTCGCGTTGTGGAGGTAGGCCACACCGCTGACCCGGTCCGGGTGCCCGGCGACAGCTCCGTTGAAGTTGGCGATGTACTGGCAGTACCGGCGTACCTGTTCGATGGGGTTGAGCACGGGACGGCCGTACCCACCGACCTGGCAGAGCGTCGGATCGTTCTCATCCGGCGTGCACTGGCTCCACTGCTTGAGCTCCACCACGACATAGGACGGTTCACCGGTGACCGGGTGGGTTCCGGCGAGGACCGCGTCGGCGCGCTTGCTGTTCAGCGGCAGCGAGTACTCGAGGATGACCTCGACTCCTCCCAGGCCTGCCTCGTTGAGCGCGGCGACCAGTACGGGGATGCTCCGCTCCCAGGAGCGCGCCTCGGAGGCCCCTGCCCGGTGACCGTGCAGGTGGTAGAACTGCTCGTTCAGGTGGAGGAAGAGAGAGCCGTCCAGCGCCATGGCGGCGACGGTCTCTGCGGACGCGCGGAACAACAAGGAAATGCCCCCAGGCAGCACGAAAGAGACTCGTGCGGGTGGGGGCATGTCCGTACGTCTCTCTCGGACGGAGCGGAAGCCCGTCGGGCCGCAATGGTGAGGTGACCCCAAGAATACCTGTGCGAGGAGTGAAGAGCTGATGGCTGTGAGCGAATCGAGCGCTGCTCAGCCCTCCTGGGCCACCCGCTTCAGAATCGCCACACACTCCACATGGTGAGGTTGTACGCACGGTGAATCGCCGAGACGCCCTTGTCGCCCTTGTCGCCCTTGTCGCCCTTCACCAGCTTGCCGATCCATGCCTGCATGTCCATGCTGACTATGACCCGTATCTTCCAGTTCGCCCAGTATGGGCATGACGTCGGTCTTGATGCCCGAAGCATCTCCCCGGCGAGTGTGAGGTTCGACGACTGTCGACCACGCAGCGGGATCAGTCCAGCCTCACCGCCGCGTTCAGCTCCGCCAGCAGCACCTCGTGCAGCCGCTTCCACACCCGGCGCTCATCCGACACGATCCGTGGGTCGTGCCACCCTTGGCTAACACGGATTCCACAGCGCGCTCGTCTCATATCGCAACTGGTAGGAACGAACCCCAGCTCCGTTCATGCGGTAGATGGTGATCGCGCTCAGGAACTGTGACTTGATCTCCGAGGTGCGCTGCCGCTCTTTTTCCTCAACTCCACTGATCCACTGCTCGATGTGCTCCGGCAACTTAAAGGTGAGCCGGTAGGCATCCTCATCAGCGCCCC
This sequence comes from Streptomyces lilacinus, assembly GCA_000715685.1. Taxonomy (GTDB): domain Bacteria; phylum Actinomycetota; class Actinomycetes; order Streptomycetales; family Streptomycetaceae; genus Streptomyces; species Streptomyces lilacinus. Next base: position 29,007 of record KL569377.1, on the reverse strand, counting down.
ATGGAGTCAGAGTCCACTCAGCAGCCTCACCATGCCCAGTCCGCCGAAGCCGAACCGAGTGGTCCGGACTGGCATCGGCGTACTTCAAGAACTGCTGTTTGTCATCGGCAGCCAGCGGCAGGATGAACGGAGCAGCGGGGAATCCCAACAGCAGCTCGGCCTCACTGTGCTCCTTGAGCACAGCAACGAAGTCCGCGAGGAGCTGGCTGGCCATGCCCTCGAACTGCGTCGCGCTGGTACCCACCTCAGGCAAGAGGCCGGCGGGTCCCATACCCAGAGCCTTTCTCAGCTCGTTCCGCATCCAAGACACGGGGAAGGACTTCAGATGGTACGTAATCTGGGCGCCGAACAGTGCATGCGCCGTTGCGTAGAGCGCGTTGCGGAGCCAGTCGAAGGACTCGCCCGACAGGTCCACGAGCGATATCTGATGAGCCAGGGCATACTTCTGGGCATCAGTAGTGAAGCCGTTGGCTGAGAACAGGGCGTACGAATACTGATACCGCTGGCGAGGACGGGTACTCGGCAGGGTCATGAAGTTCTCGTTGACGTCGTGAAGCACTCCGTGGGCATTGCGCACGACCTCCAGCCGACATGGCGTGCGGTAGAACTTGGCCTCCAGGAACAGCCGGACCGGCAGCGAAAAGGCCGGCGTGAAGGCGAACTCTCCCAGCACATCTGCCTGATGCAGAGCACCACGCCCGCGGACCCGAAGCGTGTTTCCTTCTGAAACGAGCTCCACCGGGTCCTGCTGGGCGTCGACCAACAGCCGGTAGCCGCTGTGCCGAAGCAACCACGCCAGCGACTCTTCCAACAGATAGCCCCTCAACGTGGCACGCGTGGCCATGCCTCTCCC
>KL569377.1:26459-27885 GCA_000715685.1 Streptomyces lilacinus | reverse complement strand
TAAGTTGTTAGGCGGCCCGGGAGGGCCGGGTGTGGCTGATGCTTCTCTGTCTTCAGTGGCTTCGAAGGAGTGGCCGCCCGGCTCTCCGGGGCGCCCTGGCTGCTGATTGAGAAGTGCACGCTTCGTGCGGTCGCTATTTACGGAGACGTCAGCGGGGTGTTCCTCGGGCCAACGGCAAGTCGTGCGGAACGAGGAGGGGCAAGTGAGCAAGCGGCAGGCCCGGGTCTGGGCGGGCATCGACGCGGGCAAAGGCCATCACTGGGCGACGGTGGTCGACGAGACCGGCGCGACCCTGTGGTCGCAGAAGGTCGACAACGACGAGTCGGCGATCCTGACCGCCATGGGCGAGATCCCGGACCTGGCCGACGAGGTCCGCTGGGCGGTGGACATCTCCGGCACTTCCTCCGCGCTGCTGCTGGCCTTGCTCGCGGCCCACGACCAGCAAGCCGTTGACGTGCCCGGACGCACCGTCAACCGCATGTCCGGGGCCTACCGGGGTGAGGCGAAGACCGATGCCCGCGACGCCTACGTCATCGCCGAGACCGCCCGACACCGAAGCGACTTCGCCACGATTGACGCGCTCGCCCAGCTGGCCGCCGACCTCGCCCTGCTGACCGCCCACCGCACCGACCTGGTGGCCGACCGGGTGCGGATGATCAACCGCCTGCGCGACGTGCTGACCGGCGTCTTCCCTGCGTTGGAGCGAGCCTTCGACTACTCGGCCCACAAGGGCGCGCTGGTCCTGCTGACGGGCTACCAGACCCCGGCCGCGATCCGCCGCCGCGGCCGGGCAAGGCTGACGGCCTGGCTGGCCAACCGCAGCGTGCGCGGCTCCGACGCGGTCGCGGCGACCGCGCTGGAGGCCGCCCAGGCACAGCAGACCACACTGCCCAGCGAGGACGTCGCCGCGCAGATCTTGGCCGACCTGGCCATACAGATCCTGGACCTGGACGACAGGCTGAAGAGGATCGACAAGCAGATCCGCGAGACGTTCCGAAGCCACCCGCAGGCGGAGATCATCGAGTCCCTGCCCGGCATGGGCCCGATACTCGGGGCCGAGTTCGTCGTCGCGGCCGGCGACCTGTCCGCTTACGCCGACGCCGGCCACCTGGCCTCGGCGGCCGGGCTCGTGCCCGTCCCACGCGACTCCGGGCGGCGGACCGGCAACCTGCACCGACCCAAGCGCTACAGCCGCCGCCTGCGACGGGTGTTCTACATGTCTGCGCAGACCAGCATCATCCGCGAGGGACCGAACCGGGACTTCTACCTCAAGAAGCGCGGTGAGGGCTGCAAGCACGTGCAGGCCGTCATCGCTCTGACCCGCCGACGCGCGAGTGTGTTGTGGGCACTGCTGCGTGACGGACGGGTCTTCACCTCCGCCCCGCCGGTCACGCAGGCGGCTTGACTCCGTCATTGAGACTCCTTC
>KL569377.1:21533-26170 GCA_000715685.1 Streptomyces lilacinus | reverse complement strand
CCTTCAGTCAGCCTGCCGAGCAACGGGGAATCAGTCTGCGATCATCTCATTCAACTGCTCCTGAGCCGCGTCAACTTGTCCATTGATACCGCCCTTTACCAGGCCACTGCCAGTTCTGGGGGTCGATGGGGTACGGGATTGCCAACTCGTGCTCTTCCAGGCTGCGCGGCACCACCGTGTCATCCAGCACCGCCGGCGTATGGATGCGGGCAGGCAATCGAGGCTGCCGTAACACAGTCAACGGACCTTACGCTCGGAGGGCATCACCGTGACGGCCCGTTCCTGCCTGCCGCTCCCCCGGCACTCTGGTCCGCCTGGCCGAATCACTTCGCCGTGCCCTCCGCCCCGGTCCATCGCCGCCAGGTCTGGGCTGCAGGGCCTCTGCCGTAGCAAGCTCAAGCTGCCCTTGGCGCCAGTATCACCCTTTAAGATTCATCCGGGGGTTGAGCCACGCTTCCTGACGCGCTGACAGGAACGCCGCAGGCACACACGCGCACAAGCAGGCACAGGCGGGGGGCCGCATGTTGGAAGGCCGGTGGACTACGGTCACCAAGTCCGAGTATGAGCACGAGCGCCGCGGTCTTGAGGCGATTCGCAGGCGTCTGCCGGACGAGGAGCCGTGGCGCGCCTGGGCGAACTTCACGTTCACCGCGAACAGCGGGCACGTCCGTGAGGTCGACCTTCTGGTCGTGGCGCCGGCCGGAGTGTTCCTGGTCGAGCTCAAGGATTGGCACGGCTCGGTCCACGGTGGTGGCAACGACTGGGTGCAGACCACGCCGGGTGGGACCAGCCGTCGGCACGGCAACCCGCTGCACCTGTCGAACCGGAAGGCCAAGGAGCTGTCGGGCCTGATCAACGGTGTCTCCGGTCGGCCTGCGGACCGGACGAAGATCTGGGTGGGTGAAGCGGTCTGCTTCACCGACGACAAGCTTCGGGTGAACCTTCCGGCCGCCGATATGAACGGCGTGTTCACGGTCAAACAGCTCGTGGAGACGCTGGCCGTACCGCCGGGAGACGCCCGGTACCAGACCACAGCCGCGACGTCCCGCCTTGTCGATACGGCCCTGAAGAAACTCCGTATCGCACCGATCCGCCGCCAGTACGAGGTGGGCTCCTACCTCCTGGAGGCGAAGGCGTTCGACTCCGGGCTCACCTGGGCCGACTATCTGGGCCGCCATTCCCAGCTGCACGATCTGGCACGGGTACGAGTCTTCCTCAGCGAACGTGGCGCCTCCGACGACGAGCGGCGCTCGGTGGAGCGAGCCGCCGCCCGCGAGGCATCGGTACTGAGCCGGTTTCGTCATCCGGGCGCGGTGCAGCTGAAGAACTATCTGCCGTCGGGGCATCCCGCCGGGCCCGCGATCCTCTTCGACTACCACCCGGAGACGCTGCGCCTGGACGACTACCTGGTCCAGCACGGGGACGGTCTGGACTTGAGAGCTCGCCTCGCTCTGGTGCGGCAGCTTGCCGAGACGGTGCGCTCCGCGCACTCCCGGCGGGTCCACCACCGCACGCTGTCGGCGCACGCGGTGCATGTGATTCCGCGTGACCGCGGCCCACGCGGGCGGGAGCTCAGCGAAGAGCAGCGCTGGCTGCGCCCGTGGCCGCAGATCGCGGACTGGCAGATCGCCACCGGGGAAAGCGCCAGCCGCGGTCGGCCACTGACCTTGGCTCCGACCAACGTGTCGGGGTTACATGTCGCGGAGCAGGCCGATCCGTATCTGGCGCCGGAGCTGAAGATCCCGAAGGCCGATCCGGTGCGCCTCGATGTATACGGGCTCGGCGTTCTCACCTATCTGCTGGTCACCGGGCAGGCGCCTGGCGCGAGCCAGAGCGAGGTCATGGCACGCCTGGAGGCCGGCGAGAGTCTGCGTCCGAGCGCGCTGGTCGACGGTCTCCATCCGGACGTCGACGATCTGGTGGAAGCGTCCACTGCGTACGAACCCGGTCGGCGTCTGTCCACGGTCGACGATTTCCTGGAAATGCTGGAGTACGTCGAGCAGGCGTTCGTCGAGGAGGTCCCGGGCGGCAGGGATACGGCTGCAGGTGCAGGCGGGGACGGTGGTTCGGCCCCAGCCGGTGGCGAGGAGCGGTCCGAGCCGGAGAAAGATCCGCTGGAGGCGGTGGCCGGGGATGTGCTGGCCGGGCGATGGGAGGTCGTGCGCCGGCTCGGTACGGGCTCGACCGCGCGGGCATTCCTGGTGCGGGACCTGGAGGGCGAGCCGCGGCGTAGCGGCGCTCTGCCGGTGGCGGTGCTGAAGGTTGCGCTGAGCGAGGCCAAGCACGCGGTCCTGGATCGGGAGGCGGAGGTCCTGGGCCGTATCCACCGGGATTCCAGCATCATCGCGCTGTACAAGCCGGAGCCGCTGACGCTGGCCGGGCGCCGGGTCCTGGTCCTGGAGTACGTGGGCGACAGTCGGGAGCTGAAGGACCAGGACGGCGGTACGGCCAAGGGACCGCGCCGCCGTGAGGACACCGTCGCCCGCCAGCTGCGGGACAACGGCCGCCTGGGCATGGACCAGCTGGAGGCGTACGGGAAGTACCTGTTCGGCGCGGTGGAACACCTCGAGGCGGAGGGGATCTGGCACCGGGACCTGAAGCCGGACAACATCGCGATCCGGATCCGCCCCAACGGCACCCGACAGCTGGTGCTGATCGACTTCTCGCTCGCCGGATATCCGGCGAAGGAGATCGAGGCAGGCACCGAGGGCTATCTCGACCCCTTCGTAGGGATCATCACGCGCGGCTCGTACGACGGACACGCCGAACGCTATGCGCTGGCCGTGACACTGCACGAAATGGCGTCGAACGAGCTGCCCCGCTGGGGTGACGGCTCGGTCACGGCCCGGCAGACGGATGCGAAGGAGTGGCCGTACCCGCAGCTTGTGGCCGACGCCTTCGAGCCGGCCGTCCGGGACGGCCTCGTGGCGTTCTTCCGTAAGGCCCTGGCCCGGGAGGTGAAGGACCGCTTCCCGGATCTGAAGCCGATGGAGCGTGCCTGGCAGAAGATCTTCCTGGACGCACAGCAGACGACGGCGCCGAGCACTGGTCACGGTGAAATGTCGGCGCGCGGAGCGAAAAGCGGCACGGACGCGGTTGCCGAGTCGGCGGCGGAGCCGCGGATCGGGCGGGAGGACGACGACGTCTCCGCTGAGCAGGTCCGCGACCAGCAGGCCGAGCGCGCCGACCGGAAGACGCCGCTGTCGGTGGCCGGTCTGACGGTCGCGGCACAGTCGCAGCTGTTCGCGATGGGGCTGAACACCGTCGGGGACGTCCTGGAGTACTCGGCGAAGAAATTCCTCACTGCGCCCGGCATGGGCTCGCGTACCCGGGAGGAGATCCAGCGCCGGCAGAAGCAGTGGAACGCACGCCTCGGCAAGGCGGCTCCCGCGCCGCTCAGCGCGGAGGCCCGCAAGGCGGCGGGCCAGGAGCTCTCCGACCTGGAACGGGCGGTCGCGGAGTCGATCGCCGCAGCCGACGGGGACGTCACCGACCCTCAGGTGCTGCGCGGCCTGAGCCTGGACGCGCTCGCCACCCGCCTGGTGCCGAAGCCGTCCAGCGGTAGCGCCCGCTCCAATGCCAAGGAGCGCGAGGCGGTCCGGCTGCTGCTGCGGTTGCCCGACGAGGCGGGCACGCTACCCGGGGGCCTGGCATGGGTCCGGCAGCGGGACGTCGCCGATGCGGTGGGTCTCACCGTGGGCCGAATCCCGCAGATCGTGAAGAAGGCGCGCGAGCGCTGGTACAAGGACGCCGCCTTCGGGCTGCTGCGCGAACAGGTGGTGGAGCTCCTCGCCGAGCGCGGCCGGGTGGCCCCGGTGATCGAGCTCGCCGACGCGCTCATCGCCCGGCGCGGCACCCAGCACGTGGAGCGGCGCGACCGGCGCGCGCTCGCCCTTTCGCTGCTGCGTGCGGTGGTGGAACGAGAGAGTTACGACAACGAGTCCCCGCCGCTCTTCCGCTACTTCCACGCCCGAATGCCCAAGGGCGCCGATCCGGTACTTGGCCTGCTCGCCCTGGATGTCCGGGAGGACGTGGACGGCCCGGACACCCCGGCGCTGCCTGCCCTGCAGGAATACGCGCTGAACCTGGGCGTGCGGGCCGACCGGCTCGCGGCACTCGAGTCCCTACCGACGGCGAGCACAGTCCTCACCGAGCTGGACGCAGTGCGACGTCCTCCGGGCAGTCTGGGCTGGGACGAGCGGCGCACGGCCGAGATAGCGGTTGCCGCGTCCACCCGGGCTGCTCTCACCCCGCGGTTGGAGATCTACCCGCGTGACCTGAACCTGGTGCGTGCGCTGCGGATCACCCAGGCTGGTGTGGTCGCCGTGCAGCCGGGCGTTGAGGAGGAACGGCAGCCAGGCCTGACGGTGGACGCGCTGCACAAGCGGGTCGCCACCCGCTTCCCCGACCTCGGCACCGATCCACTGGCTCCGCGCGAGCTGCCCACGGGCAGCTCCCTGGTCCGCGACCTGAAGCAGGCCGGCTTCGAGCTGAAGTTGGCGACCCGCTACGACAAGGTACTCCGGCTCATCCCGGACCGCCCGTACGGAGACACCACCGCCGGGCTCACCTCGGCGAGTTGGGGTGCCTCGGCAGCGCGCCGCTCTGCTCCCACCCAGTACCTGTCTCTTATACAC
>KL569377.1:11656-21263 GCA_000715685.1 Streptomyces lilacinus | reverse complement strand
TGTATAAGAGACAGCGTCAAGGCCGAGCAGCGGCTCGCGCACTCGGCACGGCAGGACGGCTTCCGGGTCCTGACCGTGCCCCAGCGGCGTGCCGAGGATGCGGTGCGGTGGCTGGCCGGCGAGCCGTACGGGGCTCGGCCGGTGTCGCTGACCGGACTGTTCGTGGACGAATTGCGTGGGGTGGTTAGCGAGGCGACTCGTCCGACCTGGGAGACCGTCCTCAAGGCGGACGCCGCCGAGCCGGGCAGCCGGGCCCACCAGCAGCTGCGTATCCGCACCGACAAGGCGTGGGGGCGGATCGAACCGAGACTGCGGGAGCTGTTGGCGGAGGGACATGGCCCGCTGCTCCTCACCGACACCGCAGTCCTGGCCCGGTACGACGCGCTCGACCTGCTCGGGCGGCTCGCGGAGGAAGCGCGACAGGGCGGCAGCCCACTGTGGCTGCTCGTCGCCCAGTCCGATCCAGCGCGGGCGCCGCGGCTGGCCGGACAGAGTGTTCCGTACCAGGCAGGATTCGACGAGTGGATCGTCGTGCCGGATGCCTGGGTCGCGCGTAAACACCTCACGCCGAACGCCTGACGCCTTTCCCCTTACTGACCTTGCATTCTTCCGTTCTCTCCATTTCTCCACAGGAGTTGTTGGTGATCGACCGCAAGAGCCTCCTCGCCGACCTGCAGAAGCAGGTCAAGGCGGCAGAGACCGACCTTGAGCAGCAGGTCAAAGCCGTCCCTGCGGTCGGGACGCGGCTGCGCGGCGAGTATGAGCAGGCCCGGAAGCTGGGCCGTACGGCGGCGACATGGAACGCCTGGCTCGGCGAGCGGATCACCCAGGTCGCGGTGGCCTGGGTGCTCGGCACAGTCTTCGTGCGGTTCAGCGAGGACAACCGGCTGATCGCCGAGCCGTACATCACATCCCCCGACGTGGCGGGGCGCGAGACCGCGCAGGCTCGGTACGAGGAGTACCTGGAGAAGGACGCCGACCCGACGTACCGAGGGTGGCTGGAGACGGCATTCGCCGAGTTAGGCGCCGGACAGGCAGGGCGGCTGCTCTTCGACCGCGACCACAATCCGCTCTACCAGATCCCGCTCTCGCACGACGGAGCGGGCGCGCTGCTCGCGTTCTGGCGGGAGCAGCGCGCCGGCGAGGGCAGCGGGGACGAAGGTGAAGACGGTCCGGTCCTCGTGCACGACTTCAGCGACCCACTGAGCGAGGACGGTACCGAGGGCTGGGACACCCGGTTCCTGGGCGACCTGTACCAGGACCTGAGCGAGGCGGCCCGCAAGACGTACGCGCTGCTGCAGACGCCGGAGTTCGTGGAGGAGTTCATCCTCGACCGGACGATGACCCCGGCGGTTCGAGAGTTCGGCTTCGAAGAGCTGAAGATGATCGACCCGACCTGCGGGTCCGGCCACTTCGTGCTCGGCGCGTTCCGGCGGCTTGTGCGGATGTGGGCTGAGCAGCGGCCCGAGGTGGGCCCGTACGAGCGCGTGCGAGCGGCGCTGGAGTCTGTGCATGGGGTGGACCTCAACCCGTTCGCGGTTGCGGTGGCCCGCTTCCGGCTGCTGGTCGCGGCGATGGCTGCGAGCGGCATGCGGACGTTCGCAGAGGCGCGGAAGTACGAGTGGCCGATCCAGCTCGCGGTGGGCGACTCGCTCATCAAGGACCGGCAACTGGAGCTGCAGCTGGGGCTCGGCTTTGAGGAGGAAGGCAGCAGCGCGGCCGGTGACCCGCTCGCCGATTTCTCATACGCGACGGAGGACGTCCATGAGTACCCCGGGATCCTGGAAGAGGGGCGCTACCACGTAGTGGTGGGTAACCCGCCATACATCACGGTCAAGGACAAGCGGCTCAACCAGCTGTACAAGGGTCTGTACGACGCCTGCAGACTGCAGTACGCCCTTTCCGTGCCGTTCGCGCAGCGATTCTTCGAACTGGCCAAGCGGGGCGGAGATGACGGCAAAGGGTACGGCACGGTCGGGCAGATCACAGCGAACTCCTTCATGAAGCGAGAATTCGGAACGACGCTCATCGAGGAGTACTTCGCACACAAGGTTGAGCTCACTGAGGTAATCGACACGTCGGGGGCCTTCATCCCCGGCCATGGGACGCCGACCGTGATCCTCGTAGGCAAGCCCCGCGACGGATCGAAACGACAAGCGACGATCCGAACTGTACGCAGTGTTCAGGGCGAGCCTTCGGCACCGGTCAATCCGGAGGAAGGGCTGGTATGGACAGCAATCGTACGACAGGTCGACGAACCCGGATCTGCCAGTCAATGGGTTTCCGTCGGAGACCTCGATCGTAACCGATACTTCGCTAGGCAGCCGTGGGTCCTAGCGGATGGCGGCCAAGAAATGCTCGGAAAACTAGAAGAAGCTAAAGCGAAGCGTTTGAGCGAGCTGAATCGCTCGATCGGGCGATACACGCACACCGGCAACGATGCGGCGTATTTTAGCCCAGCCGGGACATGGCGGCGCTTCGGGGTGCATCCTGAACACATCGTGCCACTTATCGAAGGGGATTCCGTTCGCGACTGGGAAATCTCAGTTACGACCGAGTCGGTATTCCCATACCGCAGAAGCGACCTCAAAGCCGAGCTTGCAGCAGATATCTCCCGTCCCCTTTGGGCTCACCGGGCGATTCTGCGCGAGCGACGGGAACCTGGGGGAACTCATGAGGAAATTGGACTCACTTGGTACGAGTGGAGCCGTTGGCACCCAGAGCGATACTCAACCCCACTGGGGATCGCTTTTGCTTTCGTGGCGACACACAACCACTTCGCATTGGACCGAGGCGGAAGAGTTTTCAAGCAGTCCGCGCCGGTGATTAAGCTGCGAGAGGGGGAAACAGAGGGGGAGTATTTGCGGCTCCTCGGGCTACTCAACAGTTCCACTGCAGGATTCTGGATGCAGATGGTAAGCCAGAATAAGGCGGGGGCGGACAATAACAGCGGGGGTGGCAATCGGTGGACCCCAGCCCAATTCATGGAAAGGTACGAGTTCACCAGCACAAAACTCCAGGAGTTCCCGCTCCCCGCCGAATACCCCACCGCTCTCGCCTCTGAGCTGGACGCCCTTGCTCAGCAGCTCTCCGCGACGACGCCCGGCGCCGTCAGCGCCGCCTCAGTCCCTACCGCAGCTGGCTTCCGCGAAGCCAAGGCTCGCTACGACTCCACCCACGCCCGAATGATCGCCCTCCAGGAGGAGTTGGACTGGCAGGTCTACTCCCTCTACGGCCTACACTCCGAGGATCTTCGCCTGCCCGACGCCTCTGCTGTGCCCGAACTCGCGCTCGGCGAGCGGGCCTTCGAGATCACGCTGGCACGGCAAGTGGCGGCCGGCGAAGCGAGCAACGAGTGGTTCAAGCGGCATGGGTCCATCCCCATCACAGAGATCCCCGCGCACTGGCCTGACGCCTACCGCGCGCTCGTTCAGCGGCGGATCGAGGTCATCGAGTCGAACCGCGCCATCGGAATGGTGGAGCGCCCGGAGTACAAGCGACGCTGGGCCACCGAGGGCTGGGACGCGATGCGGCAGAAGGCGCTGAAGTCCTGGCTACTCGACCGGGTCGAGCACCGAGCGCACTGGTTCGACGCCAGCGGCAACCCCACCATCACCACCCTCGCCCGCCTTGCCGAAAGTCTGTCGGCCGACGAGGACTTCGCATCCGTTGCCGAGCTGTACGCGCCCCGGCAGGACCTCGTGAAGACCGTACGGAAGCTGCTGGCCGAGGAGCACGTGCCATTCGTGTCCGCGCTGCGGTACAAGCCGACCGGGCTGAAGAAGCGCGCCGACTGGGAACACACATGGGAGTTACAGCGTCAGGAAGATGCCGCACCAGATGAGCTCACAAAGCGAAAGATCCGCGAGCGCACTCCTGTGCCGCCGAGGTATACATCCTCTCCTCCCGACTTCCTGAGGCAGAGTTACTGGCGCAACCGAGGCACACTCGACGTACCCAAAGAGCGGTTCGTGTCGTACGGCACGGTCAACACGCAGTCACCGGAGCTGTACGGGTGGGCTGGCTGGGATCACCTGGAGCAGGCCCTCGCGCTCGCCTCTTACATCCAGCAGGCCGGGCTCGGCGACGACGAGATCGTCCCGTACCTTGCCGGGCTGCTTGAGCTGCAGCCGTGGCTGGAGCAGTGGTACGGCGAATACGACCCGGAGTTCGGGGCGTCGCCGGCCGCCGAGATCCTGGCGTTCCGGCAGCAGAAGCAGGGCGAGCTCGGGTTGACCGACGATGCGCTGCGGGCCTGGCGTCCGTCCGCGGCCGCGCGCGGACGCGGCGCGAAGAAGGCCGCTCTACCGAAGCAGCGCACGAGCACGAAGGCCGCCGTCCAAACTTCCTTCACCGATGCCGTCAGCGGCACAGAGTCCGCCTGAGCAGGGCGAGGAGCAGACACATCATGGCGTTCATGAGCAGGAACAACCCTCGCCCCGAGGACCGCCCGCTGCTGCGGGAGTTGATCGACATCCCGGAGTCGGTGTCCACCTCCGACTTCGTGTTGAAGCTGAACGAAGCGGTCACCCCCGAGGGGGCCGAGGCGGCGCTGAAGGACTACGTCGTCACCGACCGGCTGCTCGGCAACTTCGACGAGGCTCTCGACCTGATCAAGTCGGCACTGGACAGCCACTCGTCCAAGGCGGCCTACCTGCACGGCTCGTTCGGTTCCGGTAAATCGCACTTCATGGCAGTGCTCTACGCGCTGCTGTCGCGGAACCAGACCGCCCGGGCGCGCGGCGACCTCGACCCGGTGCGAGCCCGGCACTCCTGGCTGGACACGGACGACCGCAAGTTCCTGCTGGTGCCGTACCACATGCTGGGCTCCAAGTCCCTGGAGCAGCGTGTGCTCGGCAAGTACGTGGAGCACGTACGCAAACTGCACCCCGGATGCCCGCTGCCGCAGGTCTACCGGACCGACGGGCTCTTCGAGGACTTCGCCGAGCAGCGCCGCCGCAACGGCGACGACCGGGTGATCGAGCAGCTCGCCGACGCCGGCGACGGCCAGGCGGACGAGTGGGGCGACTCCTTCGCCTGGAGCACCGAGCTGCTCGACCAAGCGGTGAACGCGCCGGAGGAGCACGAGAACACCAAGGACCTCGACCTGGAGAACCCCTCCACGCCGCGGGAACTGCGGGCACGTCTCGTGCAGGACCTCACCCTGACCCTGTTCCCATCGTTCTCGCGCAGCGCCTCCGAGGATGCCGACGGGTTCGTCTCTCTGGACAAGGGGCTCGGCATCATCGCCGCGCATGCCAAGTCCCTCGGCTACGACGGTCTCGTCCTCTTCATGGACGAGCTGATCTTGTGGCTGGCCTCCCGCATCCACGACCAGAGGTTCGTCTCACGCGAAGCCGACAAGATCACGAACTTTGTGGAGGGCGGCGACGAGCGGCGCGCCATCCCCGTGGTGTCGTTCATCGCCCGCCAGCGCGACCTGCGCGAGCTGGTCGGCGAGGAGATGTCGGGGGCCGCCGAGGCCGCCGTCCAGGACAGTCTGAAGCTCAGCGGCGGGCGCTTCGACAAGATCGTCCTGGAGGACCGCAACCTCCCGCAGATCGCACAGGCCCGCCTGCTCAAGCCCACCAACCCCGAGGCCGAGGCGAAGGTGGAGGCTGCGTTCGCCGAGGCCAAGAGGCTCGGTCCGGACGTGTGGGACACCCTGCTCGGCCACGACAAGTCCACCACCGGCGCGGACGAGGACGCCTTCCGGCGGACATACCCGTTCCCGCCGGCGTTCATGGACACGCTGGTGCACATCTCCGCTGCGTTGCAGCGCTCGCGCACCGGCCTGAAGCTGATGAGCCAACTGCTCGTCGACCACCGAGACGACTGGCGGCTCGGACAGCTCGTACCGCTAGGTGATCTGTACCCCGCGATCGCGGGAGGCGGCGACAAGGCATTCAGCGGGGAGACCAACGTCCACTTCGAGGCTGCCGACAAGCTGTACCGGGACAAGCTCCGCCCATACCTGCTGAAGACCAACCAGATCACCGAAGACCAGGTCGAGGCGTACCGGCGTCGTCCCAATGCCCTCGGCGACCCGCAGCTCGCCGCCCGCTGCCGCGACTTCACCGGCGACAGCCGACTGCTGCAGACCCTGCTGCTGTCTGCGCTGGCACCCAGCGTGCCCGCGCTGGCCGACCTCACCTTGGCGCGGTTGCATGCCCTCAACCACGGCTCCATCACCACCCGCATCGCGGGCACCGAGGTCGGCCGGCTCGAGCAGAAGGCCAAGGAGTGGGCGGCGACCTTCCCTGAAATCAAGGTCACCGGTACCGGGCCGGGAGCAGTGGTGCGCCTGGAGCTCACCGGTGTGGACCTGGACGCCGTTCTCGCGAACGCTCAGGTCCACAACAACCAGGGCAACCGGCGTGCCAAGATGCGCGGCCTGCTCAAGGAGGCGCTCGGCGTCAGCGACGGGCCCGGCGGCTTCGATGCGTATGACGTGCTCGACCTGGTATGGAAGGGGACCGAACGTCAGGTCGAGGTGGTCTTCGGTAATGTCGCCGATGTCGACTCGCTGCCCGAGGCGACCCTGCGTCCCAGCCAGGAAGATGCGTGGCGACTCGTTGTCGACTTCCCCTACGACGAGGGCGAGTTCGGGCCGATGGACGACCTGCAGCGGCTGCGCGCCCTGCGGGAGAAGCCGGGCGGTGACTCACGCACCCTGGCCTGGCTGCCCACCCACCTGACCGATGCCTCCCGCGGCGACTTCGAGCGCCTCGTCGTCATCGACAAGGCCCTCGCCGACGAGACCCGCTTCGACTCCGACTTCGCGCGCAGCCTCAACGCCGACGACAAGGCGCGCGCCAAGGGCATGCTCCAGTCGCAGCTCGCCATCCTCACCGAGCGCGTCATCCAGGCGCTGCGGCAGGCGTACGGGCTCGCGCAGAAGCAGGAAGGGGTCGTCGACCTCAGCTTCGACACCCACCTGGTCGTCCAGCAGGACGTCCCCGAGCTGCGGCTCCCGCTCGGCGCCCCCCTGGATGCCGCCGCCCGCGACCTGGCCGGCAAGCTGCTCGCCCACCAGTACCCTGCCCACCCCGACCTGGACCCCGATGGCACGGGCAAACCGGTGAAGCCTGCCGAGATCAGGGCCGTCTTCGAGTACGTTCGCAAGGCCGCCGAGGACCGCGACGGACAAATCGAGGTCGACGCCAAGGACCGCAAGACCATGGCACGGATCGCGGGCGGCCTCGGGCTCGGCGCCATGCGGGAGGCGTACTACCGGCAGTCCACCGCCTGGCCCGACCACTTCAACACCCAGGCACGCCGGAACAGCACCGCCGAGCCGACCCTGGTCAAGCTCTCCGACTGGAGCGATCTTCCCGAGCCGCGCGGGCTGCCCGAGCCCCTGCGCCGGCTGCTCGCCGCCGCGTACGCGGAGATGACCGACCGGGTATGGGTGCGCGGCGGCGTCCCCGTCGAACCCGCACCCGCCCCGCACGAGCTGAAGCGGGACTATGCCCTGCGCGAGCAGCAATTGCCCGACGAGAGCGACTGGGCGGAGGCACGCAGGCGGTTCGAGACCATGCTCGGCGCCCAGGCACCACAACTGCGGCGCGGCCGGATCGTCAACCAGTTCGCCGCACAGATCAAGCAGGCCGCCACCTCACTCGCCCAGGACGCCGAACGTCTCGTCGGGGAGCTGGAGAAGCACCGCGATTTCCTCCAGCTGAACGACGACTCCCCCAGGCTCGTCCTCGCACGGCGGGCGCAGGAGCTGGTCAAGGAGGTGACGGAAGCGGGCATCGAGGCGAAGACCGTCGTGGAGCGGCTCGCCCGCTTCGACCTCGGCGATTTCACCGCCCACCGGTGCGGCATGTCGTTGAAGAGCGCCGGGAAGGTCGCCAGTGCGCTGCAGAACACCAGCTGGGACCAGCTGGGCCTGGCCGACACCCTCGGCGTGGACGGCGCGGCCGTCCTGGAGCGGGTGCGGGATGCCGCCGCCGGCGACCCGGGGGACTACCCCGACCTGCCGGGCGTGTTGCACACCAGCGGCCGGGAGGTGCTGTCTTTGCTGAGGTCTCGCCAGACCCCGGCTGAGCGCCCCCAGCCGTCGCCCACTCCGCCGCCGAGCTCCGACAGCGTGGACCTGAACGGCGGTTCCGCCCACCCGCTGGTGCTGCCCGAGTCGACACAGCGCCCGGGCCCGCGCACGTCGTCGCGGCCCGTGGCCCGCTCCGGCGGCGGTCGGACCACCGCCGCACGGGCCGCCGCCGAACTGCAGGCAGAGATCGCGGCGCTCGCGGCCGAGCACCCGAATGCCACCGTCGAGGTCATCTGGAAGGTCGTCGACTGATGTCCGACACCGTCACCACAGCTTCCGCGGCCGCCGGCCCCGCCCGGCTGTCCGCGGGAACCGTCCGCCAGTACCTCGCCACCCGCAGCCGGCTCGGCGACGGCGCGGTCCGTGTACTGCTGCTGCGGGCCGCTCCCGTCTGGGACGGGCCCGCCGTGCAGCGCACAGCGGGCGGGCTGCAGGCGCGGGTGGCCGTCGCGCCCTCGGTGCTCGCCGTGCACGAGCAGATCCTGGGCCATCTCGATGCGGCGGCTCCCCCCGACCCCAAGGTCCTGGTCGTCCTCACCGACCGCGAGGACACCGACCTCGACCCTGGTCTGCTCGCCCGCGTCTACGGCGGAAGGATACGGTCCGTCGACAACTGGGAAGTCGTACAGGAGGCGTTCGACGCGCGCGGCCTCGACGGGCGGCTGCGCAGCGAGACCTGGGCGGCCGAAGCGCTCCTCGACGCAGCGGCCACCCGCGGCTGGCCCTCGCTCGGCAAGGGACTACTCTCCCGTGACGAGGCCCTCACCCGGCTGGCCAGGCGACGGCTCAGGCTGGACCGCCACAACATGGACACGTTGGGCGGGTCGGCCGCACACGACGACGGAGACCGCATCGACCCCGTCGCACTGTTCCGGTGGACCCTCACCTCCGGCGGCCCCGACCTCCTGCGTGACCTGCGCGGACCGGAACGGGCCGGCCTGGCCCGCTTCCTCGCCGAACCCGAGCAGGGAGGCTCCACCGGCAGGATCGTCACCACCCTGGTGGACGCCGAGCACGGGGCGGACGCGGCCGCATACGCGGTCGTCTGCGCGACCCTGTGGGGGCACGCGGAGGCCGACCACGACCTGTACCGGGCGCGCGGGCGCGCCGAACGGTGGCTCGGCGACCAGCCGCCCGCCCAGGGCGACGAACTCGACAGACTCCTGACTTCCTTCGGGCGCAACGGCGAGGCGTACGTTCGCGGCCTCGTCGACCGGGGCGAGCATCGGCTCGCCGACCCGGTCCTGAGCAGGGCCGCACAACTCGTCGCCCAGTTCGGGGCGCAGACCGCCGCCGCTGCCAGCCCGCTGCTCGCGGCCGGACTCGACGCCCGTTTCACCGCCGCGGGACGCGCCCTCGCCGACGGCGGTACCGAGACGGTCACAGCCGCCGTCACCGCGCTGGCCGAGCACGCCCTGGCCTCCGACGGCGCCACCCGCGCCCGTATCGAACGGGTACGGATGGCGGCGCGGCTGCGGCGGTGGCTCGCGTCCCAGCCTGGAGCCGACATCGCCTCGGTAGCCGACGGCACCGATGTGTATAAGAGACAGA
>KL569377.1:9058-11395 GCA_000715685.1 Streptomyces lilacinus | reverse complement strand
GATCGGCGAACTCGGCTGGGTGGACCGGGCATTGGAACACCTGGATGCGGGTGGCGACGCGGACGACGTACTCGCCGACGCCTATAGCCAGATCGGCGCACAGGTGCGGGCCAAGCGCCGTGAGCTGGACCGCGCATTCTCCGAACGGCTTGCGGTGTGGACCGCGGACCGCACCACCCCCGGCGCCATGCTCACTGTGGAAAGCTTCCTGGACCAGGTCGTCGCGCCCGTCGTGGCCTGCCCCGGCCGACGCGTCCTGCTCCTCCTCGTCGACGGGATGAGCGCGGCGATCGCTGCCGAACTGGGCGAGGAATTGCGCGGACACTGGTCCGAGTTCGATCCGCTGCAGAACGCGGCCGGAGCACCAGCCCGGCGTGCCGTGGCCGCTGCGCTGCCCACCCTGACCGCCGTCTCCCGCACCTCACTCTTCGCAGGCACCCTGATGAAGGGCGACCAGAACGACGAGAAGCGACTCTTCCCCCAGCACCCCTGCTGGAACGGGGCCCCAGCAGCGGTCTTCCACAAGGACGACCTGCGCAGCCCCGACACCGGCTCGCCCTTCTCCACCGCACTCACCGACGCGCTCGCCGACGGGCACACCCATGTCGCGGTCGTCCTCAACACCGTGGACGACCGGCTCGCCAAGGAGCAGAAGCTCGGCGACGGCACCTGGGAAGCCAAGGAGATCGGCGGCCTGGAGCCGCTGCTGCGGGCCGCCCGCGCCAACGACATGACGGTGCTCCTCACCTCCGACCACGGCCATGTGGTCGAGCGACGCAGCAGCAAACTCGATGTGACCGGCGCCGCCGTCGGCTCAGCCCGTCACCGCAACCCCGGCGGTCCCGTCACACCGGCCGAGATCGAGCTGGCCGGGCCGCGGGTGGTCTGGCCGGAGCCCGGATCGCAGATCATCGCGCTGCGGGACCATGACACCCGGTACACCGCGCTGAAGGCCGGCTACCACGGCGGGGCGACCCTCGCCGAGTTCGCCATCCCGCTGCTCGCCCTGCTGCCGTTCGGCGCTGAGCCGCCCACGGGGTGGCGGGAGTTGGGCGACCCGGCACCCTCCTGGTGGGTGGAGGACGCTGCGAAGGCCATCGGAGCCGACGCCGGCGCCATGCCCGACACCTCTGTAACGCGGCCACGTCGCAAGCAGACCACGAAGGCAGCCCCGCCCGTATCTGAAGGAGCCATCAGTCTCTTCGGCGAGGACGCGGTCGCGCTGGCCGCGCCGCAGGAACCTGCCTCCCCTGCGGCGGAGCCTGTGACCGTACCGGCGTCCGCCGCAGCAGAGGACGCGGCCGCCGCCCTTGTGGAACGCCTCATGGCCACCGAGCTGTACCAGGCACAGCTGGACCTGCTCGCCCGTAAGCCACGCGACAAGGCGGTCCTCCCGAAGGCCCTGGCCGCGCTCGTCGAAGCGGGCACCCTGCCGATGACCGCCCTCGCCGAACGCGCCGGCCACCCCGCCACCCGCGCCCCTGGCTTCGCCGCGACCCTGGCCCAGCTACTCAACTACGACGGCGCCCAGATCCTGGAGATCCTCCCCGACAACCGCACCCTGCGTCTGCACCGGGCCCAGCTGATCGAGCAGTTCGGACTGTGAACCGTAGCTCTGCGTCTGCGACGGGCGGGGCGGTTCGCCACCCCGCCCTGCCCGCGTACCTGCGACCCGATGCCCGCATGGGTCTCCGGCCAGGTGGGCAACTGGATGGGAGACTGTTCGTGTGAACGCGTTTGGATCTTCAGAATCCGGGCCCGCCGCCCCGGTCGGCGCCGTACGACGCCGGGCCGTGGTGGACGCGCTGCGGCGCGGTGCCGTCCCCGAGAGCGGCCTCGACCTCCTCGCCACCGGACTCGGCCGCTTCGAGCAGGCAGTCGACGAGGAACTGGACACCGTCGCCGCCGGCGGCTCGGTGTTCAAGGCCGTGCGCGGCGAGTACGGATCCGGCAAGACCTTCTTCACCCGCTGGCTCGGCGAGCGCGCCAAACGGCGCACCTTCGCCGTGGCCGAGGTGCAGGTGTCGGAGACCGAGACCCCGCTGCACAAGCTGGAGACTGTCTACCGGCGGCTCACCGAACGCCTGGCCACCGCAAGCTTCCCGCCCAGCGCCCTGCGCCCGGTCGCCGACGCCTGGTTCTACGCACTGGAGGAGGACGCACTCGCCGACGGCGCGAGCGAGAGCGAACTGCCGGAGGCCGTGGACAGACTGCTCACCGCCCGCCTGGCCGAAGTGTCCCGGCAGGCCCCCGCGTTCGCCACCGCCCTGCGCGGATACAAGCAATCCCTGAATGCCGGCGACGAGGCCACCGCCGCTGCGGTGATGTCCTGGCTCG
>KL569377.1:2084-8758 GCA_000715685.1 Streptomyces lilacinus | reverse complement strand
CAGCCGCACGTCGCCGCAGCCGCCCGACGCAGCACAGGCGTCCGAGGCGACCTCGACCACTTCGGCGCCTTCGGTTTCCTGCAGGGCCTGCTCACCGTACTCCGGGACGCAGGGCACGCCGGACTCGTCCTCGTCCTGGACGAAGTGGAAACCCTCCAACGAGTCCGCTCCGACGCCCGCGACAAGGCACTCAACGCGCTGCGGCAGCTCATCGACGAGGTCCACTCCGGCCGCTTCCCCGGCCTGTACCTCGTCATCACCGGTACGCCCGCCTTCTACGACGGGCAACAGGGTGTACAGCGACTCGCGCCGCTCGCCCAGCGACTCGCCACCGACTTCACCACCGACCCCCGCTTCGACAACCCCCGGGCCGTCCAGATCCGGCTGCCCGGATTCACCGAGGAATCCCTGACCGGCCTGGGCGCCACCATCCGTGATCTGTACGCCGAAGGCTCCCGGTCCCCCGACCGGATCAAGCAGCTCGCCGACGACGCGTACCTCACCGATCTGGCACGGGCCGTGGGCGGGGCCCTCGGCGGAAAGGTCGGAGTAGCACCACGGCTGTACCTGAAGAAGCTGGTCGGAGACGTACTCGACCGGATCGACCAGTTTCCCGACTTCGACCCGCGGACTCACTACAAGCTGACCGTGGGCAGCGGTGACCTCACCACCACCGAACGGAACTTCGCCGTGCCTGCGCCGGCCGCCTCGGCGGACGACCTCGAACTCGAACTCTGAAGACCCATTTTCCGAAGTCCCGAACTCTGACGTCCAGCGCAGGAGTCACAGACGTGGAGGAGCAACGGCGCGACACCGACCCGGTGGAACGCCTCGACCCGGTAGTCCTGCACCACATCGTCAACACGCTCGGGTGGCTCGATCTGCGCCCCCTGCAGAAGGCCGCCGTGCATCCGCTGATGGACGGCGAGGACGCGGTCCTTCTCGCGCCGACGGCGGGCGGAAAGACGGAGGCCGCCACCTTCCCGCTGTTGTCCGCCATGCGAGAGAAGCGCTGGACCGGCACCTCCGTCCTCTACCTGGCCCCGCTCAAGGCACTCCTGAACAACCTGGTGCACCGGGTCGACAGCTACGCCCAGTGGCTGGGGCGCCGAGCCGCCCTCTGGCACGGCGACACCCCCGAGTCCGTACGCCGTCGCATCCGCATCGAGTCCCCCGATTTCCTGCTCACCACCCCCGAGTCCCTTGAAGCGATGCTCATCAGCGTCAAGACCGACCACGCGCGCATGCTGGGCCGGGTGCGTGCCGTCGTCATCGATGAAGTGCACGCCTTCGCCGGGGATGACCGCGGCTGGCACCTGCTCGCCGTACTCGAACGCCTGGAGCGACTGGCCGGCCACCGCATCCAGCGCATCGGCCTCTCCGCCACGGTCGGCAACCCCGACGCCCTGCTCACCTGGCTCCAAGGCGCGCACCCCGCCGACCGCCTCGGCCGGGTCGTCGCCCCCGGCGTCACTCTGCCCGCCACTATCAGCACCACCAGCAGCACCGAACTTCCGCGTCCCGCAGGAGAGGTGGAGCTCGACTACGTCGGATCGCTCGCCAACGCCGCCAAGGTGATCTCCGCCCTGCACCAGGGCGAGAAACGGCTCGTCTTCTGCGACTCCCGCAAGCAGGTGGAAGAACTCGGTGCGGCGCTGCGTGCCCGCGACGTCACCGTATTCCTCTCCCACGCCTCTCTGTCCACCGACGAACGCGCACGCTCCGAGCAGGCATTCGCCGAAGCCCGCGACTGCGTCATCGTCTCCACCTCCACTCTCGAACTCGGCATCGACGTCGGTGACCTCGACCGTGTCATCCAGATCGACTCACCCAGCACCGTGGCCTCCTTCCTGCAGCGCATCGGCCGCACCGGGCGCCGCGCCGGAACCTCCCGCAACTGCCTGTTCCTTGCCACCCGACCGGACGCCCTGCTCCAAGCCGCCGGCCTGCTCACCCTGTGGGCCCGCGGCTGGGTGGAACCCGTCACCCCGCCGCCCTCACCCCGCCACCTCGTCGCACAGCAGCTCCTCGCCGTCACCCTGCAGGAACACCGCATCGGGGACCATCTGTGGCCCGAGCAGTGGAACAACCTCACACCCTTCGACCGGTCCGCCGCGCCCATCCTGTCCCACCTGGTCGCAGGCGACTTCCTCGACAACGACGGTGGCATGCTGTTCATCGGCCCCGAAGCCGAGAAGCACTTCGGCCGACGGCACTTCATGGAGCTGACCGCCTCCTTCACCGCACCCCCCGAGTTCACCGTGCTCGCCGGACGCACCGAGATCGGCACCACCGATCCCACCGTCCTCACGGAAGAACGCCAGGGCCCGCGCCGCCTCCTCCTGGCCGGCCGCAGCTGGCAGGTCACCTTCATCGACTGGGCCCGACGCCGCGCCTTCGTCGAGCCCGTTGAAAACGGCGGCATCGCCAAATGGCAGGGCGGCGAAGCCCGCGGCCTGTCGTACGTCCTCACCCGCGCCATGCGCGACGTCCTCCTCGGCACCGACCCCAACATACGCCTCACCCGCCGCGCCACCGCGGCCCTCGCCGAACTCCGCATGGGCCGCGCACCCCACGAAGTACACCCGGCGGGCACCCTGTTGGTCCACGACGCGGACGCCACCCGCTGGTGGACATGGGCCGGTTACCGCGCCAACGCCACCCTCGCCGCCTCCCTCGGCAACCTCGCCGACCCCGTGCAGCGCCCAACCGACACCCATATCCGGCTCCGCCAGGACCTCTCCCCCGCCGACTGGAAGACGGCCCGTGCCGAACTCCCCGACTCCCTCACCCTGCCCACCGTCGACCCGCGAGCCGTCCGCGGTCTGAAGTTCTCGGTGGCCCTGCCTCCTCGCATCGCCACCACCACCCTCGCCGAACGCCTCGCCGACTTCGACGGAGCCCTCGCCGTGGCCCGTGAGCCCGTACGGATGGAATGGGGCACCTGAGCAACCAGATGAGCGGCCTGCCGGTCCTCAGCAACAACCGCAGCATCGGCACTGGCTGAGCACTCTGCCTGGGCTGAGGGCAGCTGATCGTCGGCCAGGCCAGTGCTCTGCACCCCTGCGACCCAGCGGGCAGAGTCAGCCATGGTCAAGGTGGGGCCGACCCTGCTGGCAGGCCGAACGTTGTTGGACGAATCCACTCGCAAAGAGTTCCAACAAACCGTGTCCTGGTTCCGAGAGCAGGTTCGGTCGAGAATCCTCCGTTGGGCGCCCTGCCCTCAGCAACGGCAGAGGCCACCGAGTCCTCGGCGCACAAGTCCGGTTGCCCAGAAGCGGCAGTCCTGTGCCGGCCTTCGCCCTGCCCAACAGAACCGCCCGCCGACCGGACTCAAATCCCAGTCGACGGGCGATTTTGCGCCCTCTGGCTGCCCACCCGACGAGCGTCAGGAGAGCGTCACGAGCGTCATTTCAGCGTCAGAAATTCGCCCATAGCACACATAATGCACGCCAGGTAAAACCGCAGGTCAGACGCGGTTTCCCGTGGGCTTGAGGATCGCGACGCACTCCACATGGTGTGTCATCGGGAACAGGTCGAACGCCCGCAGCGTCACCGGCTTGTAGCCCGCCTCCGCGAAGTAGTTGAGGTCGCGGGCCAGAGCCGCCGGGTCGCACGCCACGTACGCGATGCGGCGGGCGCCCAGAGAGGCCAGGTGCTGGACCGTCTGCTTGCCCGCACCCGCTCGCGGGGGGTCGAGGACGATGATGTCGGCGCTGTCGATGCGGGTGCGGGGCAGGACCTGCTCGACCTTGCCGTGTTCGATGCGGACGCGCTCGAGGTCCTGGAGGTTGTGGCGGGCGTCCTCGACCGCGCGCTTGCCGGACTCGATGCCGAGGACCGCGCCCTTGTCGCCGACGCGTTCGCCGAGGGCGCCGGCGAAGAGGCCGACGCCGCAGTAGAGGTCGAGGGCCATGTCGCCCTTGCGGGGCATGAGGCCCTGCATGACGGCTTCGACGAGGAGGTCGGCGGCCTTCGGGTGGACCTGCCAGAAGCCGCCCTCGGCCACGCGCCAGGTGCGGCCGGCGGCGACCTCGCGGACGAAGGGGCGGCCGTGGACACGGTGGACGCGCTGGTCCTTCTCGCCGACGCGCAGCACCGAGACCGGCTTGTCCAGCTCCACGATGGGGAGGCGGCCGCCGGGCTTCGGGGTGAGGACGACCTGGCGGTCGGCCGAGCCCGTCGCCGCGATGGCCTCGACCGAGGCGATCTGCGGCCACTCGCGCTTCTCCACGCCCAGCTCGGTGACGCCCGGGGCGGCGATGAGGCAGCGGTCGATGACCTGGACCTCGTGGGAGCGGTGCTTGCGCAGGCCCGCGTGGCCCTCGGCGTCGATCGCGTACTGGACGCGGGTGCGCCAGGCGGGGACCTCGCCGGCCGGGACCTTGTCGCCGGGGGCGGGCATGACGGTGCCGTCCCAGCCGGCCTCCTCGGGGGTGAGGCCCGCGAGGCGCTTGAGCTGCTCGGCGACGACCTCGCCCTTGAAGCGGCGCTGGGCGCCCGGCTTGGCGTGCTGCCAGTCGCAGCCGCCGCACTTGCCGGGGCCGGCGAAGGGGCAGGGGGCCTCGACGCGGTCCTTGGACGCCTCCAGGACCTCCACCGCGTCCGCGCGCAGGAAGCGGGACGTCGACTCGCCCTCCGTCACCCGCGCCACGACCCGCTCCCCCGGCAGGGCGTGGCGGACGAAGAGGACCCGGCCCGACTCCGTACGGGCGACGCAGTGGCCGCCGTGGGCGACCGGGCCGACCTCGACCTCGTACTCCTGGCCGACCAGCGAGTCCTGCGATTCCTTGTGCATGCGGGTCGGCTCCAGATACGTCAAACGGGGTGAGGCGGGACAGCCGTCCAGTCTACGTCCCGCCTCACCCCGTCCATGACGGCACTACTTCTTCGTCGCCGCCTTTTCCTTCTTCGGCTCCGTCACCGGGCCGCGGCGCACCGAACCGGGGGCGTTCCACTCGGCGCGCTTGCGGGCGCGCTTGCGGGCCGCCTCGGAGGAGTCGAGCTGCCACGGCACGGACGTCACCATCACGCCGGCGGTGAAGAGCAGCCGGCCCTTCAGGCGCAGGGCGCTCTGGTTGTGCAGCAGGTGCTCGTACCAGTGGCCCACGACGTACTCGGGGATGAAGACGCTGACCGCGTCGCGCGGGCTCTCCTTGCGGAGGCTCTTGACGTAGTCGATGACGGGGCGGGTGATCTCGCGGTAGGGCGAGTCGAGGATCTTCAGCGGTACGTCGATGCCGCGCCGGTGCCACTCGTCGCGCAGGGCCTTGGTCTCGGCCGCGTCGACGCTGATGCTCAGGGCCTCGAGGGTGTCGGAGCGCATGAGCTTGGCGTAGGCGAGGGCCCGCAGGGTGGGCTTGTGGACCTTGGAGACCAGGACGATGGAGTGCACCCGGGAGGGGCGCACGGTCTCGTCACCGGGCTCCTCCTCGGCGGCGATCTCCTCGGCCACCCGGTCGTAGTGCTTCCGGATGGCGGTCATGGTGGCGTAGAAGATCACCATGCCCAGCAGGGCGACCCAGGCGCCGTGCGTGAACTTCGTCAGCAGCACGACGACGAGGACGAGGCCGGTGAGGAAGGCGCCGAAGGTGTTGATCGCGCGGGAGCGGATCATGAGGCGGCGCTTGGCCGGGTCGGTCTCGGTGGCCAGGTGGCGGTTCCAGTGCCGGACCATGCCGGTCTGGCTGAGGGTGAAGGAGACGAAGACGCCGACGATGTAGAGCTGGATCAGCTTCGTCGAGTCGGCCCCGTAGATGTACGTGAGGACTGCCGCCGCGCCCGCCAGCAGCACGATGCCGTTGGAGAACGCGAGCCGGTCGCCGCGCGTGTGCAGCTGGCGCGGCAGGTAGCGGTCCTGGGCGAGGATCGAGCCGAGCAGCGGGAAGCCGTTGTACGCGGTGTTGGCCGCGAGGAACAGCACGAGCGCGGTGGCGGCGGCGAGGACGACGAAGAGGAACGAGCCGCTGCCGAAGACCGCCTCGGCGACCTGCGAGATCACCGGGTTCTGGGTGTAGTCCTCGCCGAGCGGGATGCCGTTCTTGAGCAGGTCGGTGGCCGGGTTCTCGGCCATCCGGACGTTGGTCACCATGGCCAGGCCGATGATGCCGCAGAACATGGTGACGGCGAGGCCGCCCATCAGGGCGAGCGTCGTGGCGGCGTTCTTCGACTTCGGCTTGCGGAAGGCGGGGACGCCGTTGCTGATGGCCTCGACGCCGGTGAGGGCGGCGCAGCCGGAGGAGAAGGCGCGCAGCAGCAGGAAGACGAGGGCGAAGCCCGCGAGGCCCTGGTGC
The DNA here is from genome assembly GCA_000715685.1 of Streptomyces lilacinus. GTDB lineage: Bacteria > Actinomycetota > Actinomycetes > Streptomycetales > Streptomycetaceae > Streptomyces > Streptomyces lilacinus. The sequence goes on along the minus strand of KL569377.1, from coordinate 2,465 downwards.
TCGGCGTGGATGGTGTAGTCGGCGGTGGGGGCCTTCATGGTCTCGCCCATGAAGAGGCCGCGGGCGGCACCCCAGATGATCATGACGAAGACGCCGCCGACGAAGACGTACGTCGGGATCGCGAAGAGCTTGCCGGACTCCTTGACGCCGCGCAGGTTCATCAGGGTCAGCAGGACGATCACGCCGATGGCGCAGGCCGTCTTGTGCTCGATGACGAACGGGATGGCGGAGCCGAGGTTCTCGATGCCGGAGGCGATGGAGACCGCGACGGTCAGGACGTAGTCGACGAGCAGGGCGCTGGCCACCGTGAGCCCGGCCTTCGGGCCGAGGTTGACGTTGGCGACCTCGTAGTCGCCGCCGCCGCTCGGGTAGGCGTGGACG
>KL569377.1:0-1823 GCA_000715685.1 Streptomyces lilacinus | reverse complement strand
TCGGGTAGGCGTGGACGTTCTGGCGGTACGAGGCGACCACCGTGAACATCAGCACGACGACCGCGACGGCGATCCAGGGGCTGAAGTGATAGGCGGACACGCCTGCCGCGGAGAGGACGAGCAGCACTTCGCCCGGCGCGTACGCCACGGAGGACAGCGGGTCGGAGGCGAAGACGGGCAGGGCGATGCGCTTGGGGAGAAGGGTCTCCCCGAGCCTGTTGCTGTGCAGCGCCCGGCCGATGAGGATCCGTTTCGGCAGGTCGGTCAGTTTGGACACGCAGAGGATCGTAAGGGTTCCGTATCGATGTCGCCCACCCGGCTACCCGCCGGAGCAAAAATCCGTTAAGGACGCGTTAAGACGCTCCCAAACGGGCAACCGGCGGGTGCGGGGTCTGATGGGCGCGCCGACAAGGGGCGACCGGGGGCCTCAGGGACGCAGTCGGACCGGCAGCGCGCGGTGACCGTTGGAGATGAACGACTCCACCGGGAGGAGCTCCTCGGGGGCCACCGCCAGGGCCATCTCCGGGAAGCGCGCGAAGAGCGCGGGCAGGGCGACGGCGGCCTCGAGCCGGGCCAGCGGGGCGCCCAGGCAGTGGTGGACGCCGTGCCCGAAGGAGAGGTGCTCCTTGGTGGCGCGTCTCACATCGAAGCGGGCGGCGTCGTCGCCGTAGAGCTCCGGGTCGCGGCCGGCTGCGGCGTAGGCGGCCAGGATCGCGTCGCCCTTGCGGATGATCACTCCGTTGTCGGCCTCGATGTCCTCCACGGCGTAGCGCAGGGGGAGGCTGGCGACGGGTGCCTGGACGCGCAGGGTCTCCTCGATCACGTCGTCCCAGCCGGCCTTGCCCTCGCGGACGAGGGCGAGCTGGTCGGGGTGGGTGAGCAGGGCGTGGATGGCGTTGTCGAGGAGGTTGACGGTGGTCTCGTGGCCGGCGCCGATCATGAGGAGGAGGGTGTCGACGAGTTCCTGCTCGCCGAGCGCGGAGTTCCCCTTGTCCCCGGCCTCGACCACGGCCTCGTCCCGGGCGGAGATCAGGACGCTGGTCATGTCGTCGCCCGGCGTCTCCCGCTTCGCGGCGACGATGCCGCGCAGGAGGCCGTAGAGCTCGGCGTAGGTGGCGGTGACCTCCTCCGGGTCGGCGCAGGTGTGGAAGAGCGAGTCGACGCAGCGGCGCAGCCCCTCCCGGGTGGCCTCGTCGTCGACGCCGAACAGCTCGCAGATCACCTGGATCGGGATCGGGTACGCGTACTCCTCGCGCAGGTCGACGACCGCGCCCGGCGGGGTGGCGGCGAGGCCGTCGAGGAGCTCGGTCGCCATGCGCTCGATGCGGGGGCGCAGCGCGGCGGTGCGGCGGGCGGTGAAGGCCCTGGCGACGAGGGTGCGCAGCCGTTTGTGGTCGCTGCCGTACGCGGTGAACATGTTGGTCACCGCCACCCAGGTGTACAGCGGCCACTCGGGAGAGATCTCACCGTTGATCCAGGCCGGCCAGTGCCGGCGCGGGTCCTTGGAGACCCGGGGGTCGGTGAGCAGCCGCTTGAGCAGGGACTGGGACGTTATTGCCCACGCCACCACGCCACCAGGGAGCTCCACGGGGACCGCCGTCCCGCGGGCGCTGACGCGGGCGGCTTCGCCGTGGATGTCACGGCCGGTGGGGTCGAGCGCGACGGGGCAGGTGGGACGGTCCATCGGCGGTCTCCGGTGGTGTCGGCGGGCGGCTGCCCGGACGGCTGGGGATGCGCTGCTTGCGGGTGGTTCGCGTGGGCCGGCTGAGGGTGGCTCGGGTGCGGGTGGCTCGGGTGCGGGTGGCTCGCGTGCGGGTGGCTCG
>KL569376.1:99878-100005 GCA_000715685.1 Streptomyces lilacinus | reverse complement strand
ACCGCTCGGACCTGCTCGCCTCCTGCCACCGGGAGTCCCTGCGGGTCGCGGACGAACTGGGCGCGAAGACGGTGGCCTTCCCCGCGATCTCGACCGGCATCTTCCGCTGGCCTCTGGAGGACGCGGC
>KL569376.1:97052-99607 GCA_000715685.1 Streptomyces lilacinus | reverse complement strand
CGTACGAGGCATTCGCCGCACAGGTGAGGTGACTGGCCCGCCTCTCCGCCGAGAGCGTTTACCCGGCCTGCGCCCCTTCAGAGCCGCTGGGAGGCCACCACGCCATCAGGCAGCGGCATCCTGGCGGTTTGGTGTTTCGGGGACGTTGATGAGCCCAGGGTACTGAGGCTGGCGCGCCGAGAAACTCCAGTGCCTCAGGAGTCGAGTTCCATCGGGTGGATACCACCCTGACTGCCGTGGTGAGTGCGGCAGTCAGGGAGCGGGCAGTCGGGCCCCTTCGTAGCCATGTGCCCGCCGAAGCGGGAGCCGGTCATCCACTCCGAACGGGCCTGTGCGATTTCCTCGTGAGAACGATCGACGAAGTTCCACCACGTCACGATCCGCTCCTCGAAGGGCGAACGGCGGCTCGTAGCTCCCACCCAGGGTTGTTACTTCGTATCGAAGGTGTATCGGGCAGGTAACCGAGTGAGGCTGCCCCGGGACCCGGCCCGTACGGGTCGCTGACGGCTTCGGGTGGACCGGAGCACATGACCCTGGGGGGCAGCCGTGATCCGTAAGCGCACCGCAGTGATCGTCTCCATCGCCGCGAGTGGAGCATTTCTGCTCTCTGCCTGCGGCGGAGAGGACAAGGACAGCTCCGCACCCACTTCTTCGGCGCTGTATAAGAGACAGGGTCAGGGCAAGTCAGCCGACGGCAGTCCGTCGGCCGGGCAGGGCCTGAGCCTCCTCAACGGCACTGCGAAGGCGAACAACGCCCCGCCCAAGACGGGCGACTGGGCGAACGAGCCCGGAAAGCCGGCGGTGAAGCCGGAGGCGCGGCGATGGGTCCAGTTGTCCGCGTCGAAGGCCGGTGTGCTGAGCCCGGTCGTGGTCAACGGCGCCGGGTTCACCCTCTACAGGTTCGACAAGGACACCGCGAACCCGTCGAAGTCCACCTGCAACGGCGACTGCGCGTCCACCTGGCCCCCGGTCGTCGTCGCACCGGGCGGCAAGATCTTCCTGGACGGCGTCGACAGGTCGAAGGTCGGCACCGTCAAGCGGGACGACGGCACCCTCCAGGTCACGGTCGGGGGCTGGCCCGTCTACCGCTTCAGCAAGGACACCAAGCCGGGTGAGACCAAGGGCCAGGGAGTCGGGGGCACTTGGTTCGGCATCGCCCCCGACGGCAAGAAGACGGGCGGTGCCGGCGGCAACACCGGCAGTGGCGGCCCGCAGCCCAAGCCCGCTGCCGGCGTCGTCCTCTTCGACAACCGGAACTTCGGTGACCCCTCCCAGGGACTGGCCGGCAAGGGGTGCCAGAACGTGGCCCGGGACAACGTCGCTTCCTCCCTCCGGGCCCAGGGCAGTCTGAAGATCTGGTCCGAGCGAAACTGCACGGGCAAGTCCGAGATCGTCAACGGTGACGTATCCGACCTTGCGGCCATCGGTTTCGACAACGACATCTCGTCCGTCTTCTTCGGCTGACCGGGACCAGGGCCCGCAGCGCGTGCGGGCCCTGACGGCCGGCCCGAGGGACTGGCAGACCAGGGAATCGAGCTGCCCCTCCGCGGCTCGCCTCGCCGGTATCGGTTGTCGTGGCCTCACAGTTGGACGGGGAGGTGGCGGGGCCCGCGGAGCATGGCGTTCTGCCGGTAGGGGGGCGGGTCCTGGACCAAGCGGGCCGTGCCGAGGTGAGGGATCAGCGCGCCGAGTGCGGCCCGGGCTTCGATGCGGGCGAGGGGTGCGCCGTAGCACAGGTGGATGCCGCTGCCGAAACCGAGGTGCTGGTTGTCCGGGCGAGTGGGGTCGAACCTGTCGGGCTCGGGGAACCGCATGGGGTCGCGGTTGCCCGAGGCCAGCACCAGTACGACGGATGCGCCTGCGGGAATCGCGGTGCCGGCGACGTCGATGTCGGCGAGGGGGATGCGCTCGCGCATGTGGACCGGGGGTTCATAGCGCAGCAGTTCCTCCACCGCTCGTGGCAGCAGGTCGGGCTCGCGACGCAGGCGGTCCAGCTGCTCGGGGTGGCGCAGCAGGGTGAGCACGCCGTTGGTGATCAGGTTGACCGTGGTCTCGTGCCCCGCGATGAACAACAGGATCGCGGTCTCCGCGATCTCCTCCCCGGTGAGCCGCAGGGCCGGATCCGGCTCGTTGACGAAGGCGGAGAGCATGTCGTCGGTCGGGTGGTCACGTCGCTGCTCGGCGAGGTCCAGCAGGTAACGGCCCATCTCGGTGCGCGCCCGATCGCCCGCCCGGGTCCGCTCGGTGGCGTCTTCGCCCGGCCGCACGTCGGCGGATGTGACCAGGGCGTCGGACCATTCCCGGAACAGCGGCTCGTCCTCGCGCGGTACGCCGAGGAGGCGGCAGATCACCGTGACGGGCAAGGGATAGGCGAAATCGTCGACGATGTCGATTTTCCGGCCCGCCTGGACGGTGTCCGTCAGCTCCTTGGCGATCCGGGCGATCTCGTCGCGCATGGCATCGACCCGGCCCGGGCTGTGCGGCGGGCCGAACGGCCGCATGGCCAGGGTGCGCAGCCTGTGGTGCTCGGGGTCGTCGAGCCGCAGGAACGGCAG
>KL569376.1:85154-96746 GCA_000715685.1 Streptomyces lilacinus | reverse complement strand
GTATAAGAGACAGGTGCGGTGCCGTCTCGCCGCGGCTGCGGGGATCGGCACTCATGCGCGGGTCGTGGAACAGAGCGGCGATCTCGTGGTAGGTGCCGACCAGATGGCTGCCGTCCGTCTGCCGCACTACGGGACCGGCCTCGCGGAGTTCCGCGTAGAGCGGGTAGGGGTCGGGACGACTGGCGTAGTCGGTGATCCGTGCCAGCAAGGTGGCGGAGTCCATGGTGGCTCCTCGTCGTCGGGCGGGACGCGGGACGCGGGTCGGTCGGTGGGCTCTACACCACGGTCAGCCGGCGGTCGGGCAGGTACCCGGTGAGCGCCACGGTGGGGCCGTGGGTGAGCCCCTTCGGATCCGGCACGTCGGAGGGAATCGTGATGTCGGCCGCGATCGCGCGGTCCGCCGCGCCGGGTGGGGGCGGGAACGGAGCGGCGGTCTCGATCAGGTGCCGGTAGTAGTCGAGCGACTTGGCCATGTCGACGGTGACCGCAGCGGTGACCCGCCCCTGGTAGCCGTAGACCATCGCCAGACGGCGCGCCTCCAAAGAGCCCTGGGCGATCACCACATGGTCGGAGAAGGAGGGCACACCCACCGACTTGATGTTGAGCCCGAACTGGTTCGACCAGAACTCGGGAACGGCGAGGTGCGGGCGCCGTAGGGGTCCGGGACTGACCATGTTGTGGGCCGCCACCTCGGCCTGTGCGACCGCGTTGCCCCAGTGCTCCAGGGAGAGCATCTGGTACCCGAACAGCGGATGGGGAAAGCGGGAGACGTCGCCGGCCACGAAGACGTCGTCGGTGACGATCCCGTACATGTTGAAGGCCCGGCAGCCGGCGTCGCAGGCGATGCCGCGCGGGCCCGCCGCCAGTCCGGAATCCGCCAGCCACGGACCGCCATGCGCGAAGACCCGCGCGGCACGGACGCGGCACGCCCGACCCCGCGGTCCCGCCGCCCGCTCTGGTCGGGTTCTTCGACGATCTCGCCCCGCACACCGGGCTCCACCGGGAACTGCTGAGCCCAGACGGTGGGGGCCGGCTCGGCCGCGTACTCCACCAGGACCTGCGCGCCGGCAGCCGCGCCGAACGCGCCCTGGTTGGCGCACCGGAGCCGGACCTGATCGCATCGGCCGTGGCCGCGATCTTCGCAGGGCTGCTGGCCGACTGGTTGCACGGCCTCATTGAGGCCACCCCCACCGCGATCGCGCAGCGGGTCTGGCGCCTGCTCGTCACCCTCCACCGCACCCCGCACGGCTGACGGGCCGACGGAGTGACCGCCCACCGACCGCTTCTGCCCGGGCCGGGCCGGCGGGGAGTCGGTCCGCCGTCCGGTACGGCCGGCGCCCGTATTGGAAGCATGTGCCATATTTCGGATGGATGCACCTTCCGGCGAAAGGCACGTCATGGAGTTCGCAGTCATCGGCGGTACCGGGCTGATCGGGTCGCAGGTCGTCAAGATTCTGAACGCCGGCGGGCACGAGGCGGTACCACACTCGCAGTCCACCGGAGTCGACGTCATCAGCGGCCAGGGACTGGACGAGGCGGTGGCGGGAGTCGACGCCGTCGTCAACCTGACGAACTCCCCTACCTTCGACGAAGCCTCCCTGGCCTTCTTCCAGACGTCGATGGACAACCTTCTGGCCGCGGCCCAGAAGGGCGGCGTCGGCCACTTCGTCATCCTCTCGATCGTCGGCGCGGACCAGGTGCCGGAGCTGGACTACTACAGGGCCAAGGTGCTCCAGGAGGACATCCTCGCGGCCGGACCGACCCCCTACTCAATCGTCCGGGCGACGCAGTTCATGGAGTTCATGGACTCCGTCCTGTCCTGGACCGCCGACGGAGACAGCGTCCGGTTGCCGGCCACGCCGATCCAGCCGATCGCCTCCAAGGACGTGGCCGACGCGGTGGCCGAGGTCGCCGCGGGCGCCCCACTGAATGGCATCCGCAACATCGCCGGCCCCGAGATCTTCCCCCTGGACGAACTGGGCCGGATCACCCTGTCCCACAAGGGCGACAACCGTACCGTCGTTACCGACCCCACCGCCGGCATGTTCGCCGTCGTCAAGGGCGACGTCCTCACCGACATGGACGCTCACCTCGCCCCCACCCGCTACGCCGACTGGCTCTCCTGAACCGCTCGCACCCTCCAGCTTCGGACTCGTACCGGACGGCGCTTCCTGCTGTCGGTGCCCGCGTGGGTGCGGCTGGGTCAGGAACCGCCCGGCGAGCGGTCCTGCACGTCAGAACGGGGTTCGCCTGCTGCTGTAGAGCCCCCGAATGGGTGAACCGGCCCGTTGAGGTGCTCTATGGAGTGATCGCCGCTTCCTGAAAGCGGAGTCGGCCGGGCAGAGTCGGCCGGGGCCGCGCATGCGGTGCAAGGCTCCCTGCGCGGACGCACAGTCTTCCTGACCTGGCTGAAGCGACCTAGGCCGGCCTTCGTTTCCTCGTGTTCAGGAGTGTTCGAGAGTGGAAGTGCGCGATGCCGTCGAGGGCACCGTCTCCGTCATCACCGGTGCCTCCCGGGGGATCGGCCGGGAGCTGGCCCTGACCCTGGCCCGTCGGGGGGCGACCGTGGTCGTCAACTATCAACACGACGACCATGCGGCTGCCGAGGTGGTCGCATCAGTAAGCAGTGCCGGTGGGCGCGCCGTGTGTTGTCGGGCGGACGTGGAGGACCCCGCGGGGATCGAGAAGCTGTTCACTTTCGTGGAGGAGAGCTTCGGGCGGCTGGATCACTTCGTGTCCAATGCGGCCGCCGGCCCCTTCAAGCCCGTACTCGACCTGAAGCTGCATCACCTCGACCGGTGCCATGCCATGAATGCGCGGGCGTTCGTCCTGGGAGCCCAGCGGGCGGCCCGGTTGATGGACCGGGGCGGCCGGATCGTGGCGATGTCCTCACTGGGCGCCGGGTTCGCTCTTCCCGGGTACGCGGCGATGGGTGCGGAGAAGGCCGCGTTGGAGGCGTGGGTGCGGTACTTGGCGTGCGAACTCGCGCCGCTGGGCATCACCGCGAACGCCGTCAGCGGCGGTCTGATCGACACCGGAACGCTGGCGCTGTACGCACGCTCGGCCGGGTTCGACCCGGACGCGGCGGTGCGAAGGGTGCCACTGCAGCGAGCCGGGACGCCCGGGGACATGGCCTCCGCGGCCGCTTTCCTGCTGTCTCCGGCAGCCGACTACATCACCGGTCAGACACTCGTCGTCGACGGGGGCATCAGCGTGTCCTGGCACACGCAGCCCCTCAACGCCGAGCAGGACTGCGACCCCGCACCGCCGCCCGCGGACGATGTCGTCGCGGACCTGGCGCGGCAGCCGGTGAGGTCCCGGTGACGGGGCGGCAGCACGCACTGGGAGGGGACCTCGCGGAGTCGGGTTCGGTGGCTCTGATTGCCGGCGGTACGTCGGGGCTCGGCCTGGCCACCGCGAGGCGACTCGCGGACGGCGGGCTCTTTCCCGTACTGCTGGGCCGCTCGCCCGAACGCGGGAAGCTCGCGTTGGAACACCTCGATGGACGGGGCGCCTTCGTTCCGGCGGACGTGGTGGACGAACACGACGTCGACGTCGCGCTCGACGTCGCCGAACAGCACGGCCCACTGCGCGTGGTGGTCAACTGCGCCGGCACCGCGCACGCGGCCCGCACGGTCGGGCGCGACGGCCCCATGCCGCTCCGGGACTTTCAGGTCGTCATCGCCACCGATCTGGTCGGCACCTTCAACGTGACCCGGCTGGCGGCGGAACGGATGACACGCCTGGACCCGGTGTACGGCCAGCGCGGGGTGGTGATCAACTGCGCGTCGGTCGCCGCATACGAAGGCCAGATCGGGCAGGTCGCCTATGCGGCCGCCAAGGCCGGGGTGGTCGGCATGACCCTGCCGCTGGCCCGGGACCTGGCCGGTCTGCGGATCCGGGTGGTGACCGTCGCGCCCGGCCTGTTCGAGACCCCGCTCACTCTGACGGCCCCCACAGAGCTGCGCGAGCAGCTCCAGTCCCAGGTCCCGCACCCCCGGCGCTTCGGTCAGCCGAGCGAGTTCGCCGCGCTCGTCGAGCACATCATCGCCAACCCCATGCTCAACGGGGAGACCATCCGCCTGGACGCGGCCCTCCGGCTCCCCACCCGCTGACCACGCCTCCTCCGCACGTCCCTCGGCCATCGCCACCTCGAAGGAACCATCCGTGCCCTCGCTCACCGACCCCGGCCGCCGGCGCACCCACACCTGGCAGGACCCGGGCCCCATCCACAGCCGCCTCCACGAAACCGACGGTCTCACCGTGCTGCGTGACTGGGCCGAGGGACGGACACCGCCACCCCCGGTGGCCACCACCCTCGGCTTCACCCTCGCCCGGGCCGATCCGGGCGAGGTCACCATCACGCTGACCGTCGCGGAGTTCCACTGCGTCCGCACGGGCATCGTGCACGGCGGCATCGCCGCGACGCTGTGCGACACCGCCTGCGGGTTCGCCGCCCACAGCCTGCTGCCCGCGGGTGCCTACGCGATCTCCGCCGACCTGAATCTGCGCTACCTGCGCCCGGTCCTCGTCACCAGCGGCACCCTCACTTGCACAGGAACCGTCAAGGAGAGCAACGCACGCAGTGCCTTGGCCCAGGCCGAGCTGGCCGACTCCGACGGGAATCTCCTCGCCCACGCCACGTCCACCGTCCTGATCCGCAGCACCCGTCCCGCCCGTCCGAGCGCCGAAGGCACCCCCCGATGACGACGCCCCCCGCCCCCGTCCCGTTCCCCTACGCCATCACCGGCGCCCACACCACCCTCGGCCCGGTCATCACCATGGACACCTGGGCCAAGCGCGCCCGCGTCCCCCACCGCCGCCACCCCGACAGCTGCCTGGACGGCACCAGCATCACCCGGCTCCTCGGCGTCGAGAGCAAGAGCTGGGGCCCCGAGCAGTTCGCCTCCCTCGACGCCGTCGCCGACGCGGCCCGCGCGGCGCTGGCGAGCGCCGGTCTCGAACCTGCGGACGTCACCGCCGTCGTCACCGTCACCTGCACTCCGTACCAGGTCATGCTCGACCAGGACGCCTTCACCCTGATGCGCACTCTGGGCATCCCCGACCACATCCTGCCCCTGCAACTCGGCTCCGGATGCGCGGGCTTGGCGCGTGCAGCGGCCCTCGTCGCTCAACTGCGCGCCAAGCGCGCGCTGATCGTCTCGTACAACGTTCCCAGCCGTGTGGTCGGCCTCGACGAGGACGGCGCCTTGCCGGCGAACTACCGCGGCAATTCCGTCCACCCGTACGGCAAGAGTGTGTGGGCCAGTCCCGCGCTGTTCTCCGACGCCGCGGCCGCTGTGATCCTGGAACGCGACGAGGACGTCGACGGCCTGCTGCTGTACTCCCGCGACAGCCAGTCCTTCGACGGCGGCCCCGGAGTGAGCGACCCGCTGATCCACTTCCCGGGCGGCGGCGCCGACCACCCCGCCGCACTGCCCGGCGCCGCGGAGATGTCCTGCTACGGGATGAACGCGCCCGAGATCACCCGCTATTACAGCCGCGGCATGGCACTCAACCACCGGGCGATGGAGGCCGCCCGACCCGGTTACCTCGACCAGGTGGCCCGCCTCTACACCCACCAGGCCAACCCGTCCCTGGTCGACGAGTTCGCCCGCAGCACCGGTCTGCCGACGGAGAAGGTGCCCAGCAACGTACGACGGCTCGGCAACACCGTCACTCCCTCCACCCTGGCCCTGCTGCACACCGACCACATCGAGGGCAACCTCGCCCACGACGACATGGCCTGCTTCTCCGTCGTCGGCTCGGGACCCGAACGCGGCACGTTCATCGCCCCCCTCCGCCTCCCCGCCCTCCAGCCCTCGGCGCGCGCCTGAGGAGGTGAACCGCTCCGGGACTCCGTGAGGGCGTCACCGACGGCGCCGATTGAGACGTCGATGCCGGCCTCAAGGAGGTGTGCGATGAACGCGAAGGACGTGTACTCACAGCCCTCATCGGAATGTTGGACCAGCCCGCGGCCGGCTGGTGTGCGTGCCGGCCCGGTTTGCGTCGCCAGGTGGCAGACGTCCTGGCCGTAGCCGTGCACCTCGGTCGACGTCCCGGGCCATCGCTGGAACGTCGTCCAGGAGCACGCGCAGACCACCGCCGGTGCGATACGCCGCCGGCTCGCGACCTTGCCGGCGGGTGTGGCGAACGGGTGACGTGTCCGGGAGCTCCTCCGGCTCGTTCTTGCCGCAAAGGCATGTCTTGCCGGAATTGACTGAAGGAGTCTCATGCGACGAGTCCTCGCGGCGACTGCCCTGACCGCGGCCGCGCTGAGCGCGGGCGTCACCGGCCCGGGCGCCGTCGCCCATGCCGCGGGCGGGGCGCCGGACGTCACCCTGGCCGGCACGGGCCTCGACCCGGAAGGGGCGACCGTGGTGGTGGACAACGTCCTGCAGAAGACGACGGCGGAACTGGGCCGGGCGGCCGGGGGCGGCGAGCTCGGGAGGAATCTGCCCGCGGTCGGCCGGGCGGGCGGCGGTACCCTGAGACAGACGACCTCCGGCGTCCAGCGGTTCATCGGACAGACGGCGGGATCGGCGGGACAGTCCATCGGCGGCGCCATGACCGCGGGGGCGAGGCGCAGTCTACCGAAGGGAAGCCTTCCGGCGCCGGGCTCGATCCCTGGATACTGAGCCGGGCCGGGCCGCATTCCTCGTGGCCCTGCTCGGGAGAGGCGTCCAGCAGGGCGGTTTCGTCGTCTTCGACGAGCGGGCGTACGAGGGGGTCGCGGCGCAGAGGCGATGACGACAGCGCAGTCCGGAGCATGTGCCTGGCCCGAGCTCCTGAATGACGAAACGGAGCCGGCCTTCTGAAGACACCTGGAACGTGACGTCGGGATCGCCGTACCGCAGTCCGGCGGGCGGGCAGGGCGGCGGGTGAGCCTGGTCGGGATCGCGGGATCGGGGCTGGCGGAGCTGACCTGTGCCCGGCTGCTGGCCGCACGCGGGCACAGGATCCGGTTGGCCCCGCTCGTGCCCGGGACGAGTTCCCGCCCGCTGCTGCTGACCGGCCCTGCCCTGGAGCTGCTCGGCTCGCTCTGGGGCGACGGACTTCTCGACGACAGCTGGGTGTTGAGCCACCGCCAGGTGCGATGGGGCGTCGGAGCCCGGCCCGTGCGGTTTCCGCAGCCGGCGCGGGCGGTGGACGGTGCCCAGTTGACCGCACGGACGCGGGAGCGGCTCGGAGCCTGCGACCGGTCCACCGACGCGCCCGAATGGACCGTGACCGCAGCGGCCCATGACGGCGACGCCGGCCTCCAGCAGGCGGGGCGACGACGGCTGCTGACGAGCACCGTTCCGCTTCGGCACGAGCGCGACCAGTCCACCGCACGGCTGGACTGCACCGAGCACGGCTGGCTCCATCTCACGCCGCTCGGCCACGGCGACTGCCTGGTGCAGGCCATGGTCCCGGGGCCGGTCGCCGACCCGGCCGCACTGCTGGCGAAGTTGCTCGCCCAGTCCTCCCTCGGCTCCCGGCTGTGCCGTCCTCCGCGCACCGCCGTGGCCCTGGCAGCCGCCCCCAGAGTCCACCTCGCCCCGGCCCTGCCGCCCACGTCGGTCGGCGGCCGGCTGGTCGTGGGCGCGGGTGCTCTGCGCTGTGACCCGCTCAGCGGCACCGGCACCGCGCAGGCGCTGCGTACGGCGATCCTGGCCGCCGCCGTCATCGACGCCGCCGCGGCCGGCACTCCGGCGGACGCGCTGTGCACCCACTACGCCACCCGGCTGCGCGCCGCCTTCCTCGACCACCTGCGCACGTGCCTGCGCTTCTACGAAACCGCCTTCACCGCGAGGAGCTGGCAGGACGAGATCGATGCGACGCACCGTGCGATGCGCGTGACGATCCCGTCCCCCTCGGGGCAGAGGCCGGTTACAGCCTGATCACGGACACGGTGTCGGCGAAGAAGTTCGTTGTGGGCGGTGCGCGCCCGATCACAGACTGCGCAGGAAGGAGAGCGAGGGCATGAAGAAGTACTCGCCGCCCTTCATGGTCACGGCCTGCGCCATGGCAGGGACTTCCTGGCCCTCCTCCTCGCCCCACACCCGCGGCCAGGTCGCCGGTGGGCGGCTGCCTTCGCCTTGCCCGATGACCTGGTCGAGGCCGGGGTTCGGCTCACCGTGGGGGTCCGGGAAGCGGGCGTTGTTGGCCCAACTGTGCTGCGTGAACTCGAACTGGTCGACCAAGTCGGAGTTGAACGCCATGAACAGCAGGCCGACGCCGCTCTCGGGAAGGTCGCCGTCGGACCGCTCCCCATAGGTCTGCCCGCGCCGCGCCATCAGATGACGGCGTTCCTTCTCCAGTGGTACGCCGAAGCCGCCGGACCCGCGTGGGTTGGTCTTGCGGATGTGCGCCTGGAACGGACATTTGTCGGCGGCAAGGTCGTCGTTGTAGTTGAAGTCGTTCATCACCGGATTGTGTGCTCCGGGCGTGGCCTCCAGCGTGAGCGGAGTGCCGTCCTTGAAGCGGCCGACGAGCATCGCACCGGCCCGCTCACGGTCGCTGCCTTCGAGGTTCAACGCATCGGCGAGGTCTTCTTCTGCCTGCCTGAACACCCGGACGTTCTGCTCCAGCTTGCGCAGCACGAAGTAGCTTCCGAAGTCCGTCGCAGGGTTGGGAGCCAGCGGATCCGCGACCAGTACGCGTTCCAGCCCCTGGCCCGGATCCCATACGGAGGTTCCGCCGTTCCGGCTCCCCTCTTCCTCCAGGTCCTCGGTGAGGAACAGCGGCTGGCTGCGGCCGTCGACATAGCCGAAGTGCTCGATCCCACGATTGGCCGCATCATGCAGGCCGCGGCCTGTCTCCCTGCCGAGCACACGGATCGAGTCCGTCAGCAGATCCTCGACCTCCCGGAGCGTGGTGACCACCGAACCGGGTTTGTCGCCGCCGACCAAGACGATGGCGTGGATCTCCTCCTGATAACCGGCCTCCCACTGGGCGATCTCCGGGTCTTTCAGATTGGCCCGGGTCTCGTCGGCTCTCATCCCCCTCTTGAAAGCGTCATCGGAGAAGGCTTCCGCTGACAGGTTCAGCCTTTCGTAGCCCGCTTTCGTCAGCCCGACCCCGACGTAAGGCGGTGTGTCCGACTCGTCCTTCGATCCGTTCTGCTTGAAGTCCCTCACTTCGTGAAGGTGCGTCTTGGCCGACTTCATCAGTGGGACCAGTCCAGTCAGGAGCGCCCGGGCCTCCGCGGGATCTTCCGGTCCCTTGTCGAAGTGCAGGAGCAGGATGTGAAGGTGCTCGCGTACGTGTCCCTTCAGGATATTGGCCTGCAGATTCTGCAGCATCGTGTCGGCATCACCGGTGGCGGTCTTCCACGACAGGGGTCTCGTGAGATCGAAGGGCATGCCGGCCCCTTTCGTCGAGCCTGGAACCTGACGTCTTTCCGGGCTGGTCTGCAGGTCGGCCGGTGCCGGAACAGAGGCCCTCATCCGTTGGTGGGTTCGGCTGACCTGGATCAGTCGGAGGCAGCAGAAGACTGTCGCGGGTGGTGCAGGACCCTGATGTCCAGCCTGGTGGATTTCTTGGTGATGCGCGACTTGGTCATCACGTCGTGCCGGGCACGTCCGACTCACTCACGTGTGGAGCGCGTGACTGAAACCGCCACTCTCCTACGGTCACCTCCGCGAAGGCCTGCCTCCTTCGAGATGCGTGGTGCCCATGACGCTCGTGCGTCCATTTGCGTCGGTACGCACTCCGACGAGCCGCGGCCGAACAGGTGAAAGTGATGGCGGTCGACACGGGAACCCGGCCGGGCTGCAGGAATTCCTCCCCGGGCATCGCTCCGACCTACCTCAACCCACGCCGACCGTACGGATGAACTCTGCCAGCACGGTCTCGCACGTCCCATGACGCACATGCTGCCGCGTTTCACAATGAATCAAAATCCCCACAAGCGAGAGAGAGCGCTGTGTACACAGTTCTCAACTATCGAAGCAATATGATCGTCGAACTCATGCGGATGCCCGCCGAGGAACACGACGAGCTGTGGCTCAAAAACGCATTGCAGCAGGCGGTCATGCTGGAGCTGGCGACGCTTCCTCCTTACTTGTGCGGTCTCTGGTCGATCGAGGATCCGGACGGTGAGCCCGAAGTCTCCGAGACGATCAAGGAAATCGTCTTCGACGAGATGTCCCACATGGGCCTGGTCTGCAACATGCTCACAACCATCGGCGGCGTCCCCCGGATCGCCGACGCGGCACTGGTGCCGAAGTATCCCGGACCACTGCCCGGCGGCGTGCGGCCCGAGCTCTCCGTTTCCCTCACCGGACTGACCAGGGAGGCGGTCGACATGTACTCCCAGATCGAAAGGCCCGACGACCCCGTCGTCGAGGAAGGGGAAGTCCACACGTCCATCGGGGCCTTCTACACGCAGATCCTTGAAGCGTTCCGGAACCAGCCGCAGCTCATCAAGGGCACTCGGCAGGTGGTCAAGAACATGTCGTCCCACGGCACGGGGAACGATGTCGTCGCACTCGCATCACTGGATGATGTAGAGGCTGCCGTCAAAATCATCAAGGAACAGGGTGAAGGAACTGCCGCGTCGCCGGACAATCCGTTCCCGGGGCAACCAGGGGAGCTGGCCCACTTCTACTCCTTCCGGGAGATTTTCCACGGCCGAAAACTGGTCCTGGTGTCAAGCGACCCGCAGCGGTTCGACTTCCAGGGCGACGAAATTCCCATGCCGCGGACCTTCCCCATGGGAACAGTCCCCAGCGGTGGCTGGGAGCAGGGAGGGATTCCGGTCTCCAGTGCGGCACGAGATCCCCTTGACGCCTGCAATCACCACTACAGCTCACTGCTTCGGTTCCTCGAACAGGCCTGGCAGGCGGATCAGTCGAGCACGGCGACGGACCTGCTGAAGAAATCCATCGGAGAGATGCGCAAACTGGAGGATCCGGCGCGACAGCTGATGCAGATCCCATTGCCGGACGGCAGTGGGAGGACCTACGGTCCGGAATTCCGGTACGTCGAGGCCGACACGTGACCGAGGACCGGGACCGCAGCACGGTCGATCACTGCGATTGAGACCGTTCGGGTAGCGGTGTAAACATGGGAAGGTAAGAGACGCTGAGCGCGGAGATAGAGCTCGCCGCGGCCGCGACGATCCGCCGTCTCATCGACGGCCGAGAACTCGCCGCCGCACAAGAGCTCATCAATTGTTCCCGGTACGGAGTCGCGGAGCCCAACAGCGACCCGCACATCGGCGAGGTCGTGAACTCCGTCGCACCCGGCGGGCAGATCGCCGACTTCATCAGCATCAAACTGAGCGCCGTCGCGTGCCGCTTCGGCAGCAGCTCGGTCCAGCCGCACACCACGTGTGTGAGTGCGCCGACGGTCCCGGAGCTCTCGCCCGAGGACTTTTCGGCCACTGCACTCAGCAGGTTCGGCCCCCTCGGAACGCGATCCGACGAGCCGCCCGGTCCCACCAGACTTGACTGATCGGCCGGTCCGACGAGCCGCCTCACGCCCCCGGCTCCGCGCCCACCTTGCAGCAAGAGAGCCTTCAGCGGGCGAGCTACTCGAGGATGAGGGGGGTAGGTGTCGGCCGCGGCGCGCATCGCGATCGAGACGGTGCGGGCGACGGAGACG
>KL569376.1:83511-84866 GCA_000715685.1 Streptomyces lilacinus | reverse complement strand
AGCGGGTGTACGAGGCCTTCGCCGCACAGCCGGAAGGTTTATCGGGAAGCGGGCCCGGCATCGGCGCGCGGCCCAGGTCGGGATGGTGTCCGGCGCGATGGGCGCAGGCCGTGGTGCGGCACCGCGCGGCCGAGAAAGCGGTGTTCCGGTCCAACTGCGCGATGTGGCCGGTCTACTCGGTGTCCGCCGGGAGCCCGACGGGGTACTGCGCGCCGAAGTCGGCGGAGACGGAGACGGCCTGCCAGGCTTCGGCCTCGGCGATCTGCTGCCGCGCATAGTCGAGTGCCATCCGGGTCGCGTTCGCGCCCAGGGGCAGGTGGGTGGGGAGGTGGTCGCGCTTGACCACGCGTACCAGGATTTCGGCGGCGCGGTCCGGGTCGCCGGCGGTACGGCTGCCGCGAGCCCGGTCGTTGAAGGCGCCGACGGTCGCCTGGTACTCCGGCGGGACGTCCTGGATGTCCATGGAGGATCCGGCCCAGTCGGTGGCGAAGCCGCTGGGCTCGACGACCAGGTAACGGATGCCGAACGGCGCGGTCTCGGTGGCGAGCACGCGGGTGAGGCCGTCGATGGCGAACTTGGCCGCCTGGTAGGAGCCCAGGCCGGCGCTGCCGCCCACCCGGCCGCCGATGGAGGAGAACTGGACGACGATGCCGCCGCCCTGGGCCTTCAGCAGGGGCAGTGCCGCCTTGGAGACGTTGTACACGCCCCAGAAGTTCGTCTCGAACTGGCGGCGGAAGTCCTCCTCCGGAGCCGTCTCGACCGGGGCGACGTTCGCGTAGCCGGCGTTGTTGACGACCACGTCGATGCGGCCGAAGCGGTCACGGGCGGCGTCGAGCGCGGCCGTGGCCGCTTCGGCGTCGGTCACGTCGAGCGCGATCGGGAGAACCTTGTCGCCGAACTGCTCGACCAAATCGGCGAGCTGTTCCGGCCTGCGGGCCGTGGCGGCGACCTGGTCGCCCGCTTCCAGGGCGGCGACTGCGAGGGAGCGGCCGAAGCCGCGGGAGGAACCGGTGATGAACCACGTCTGGGTTGCCATGCAGATAGCAAAACACGGTTGCGTTAATAGTGCAACCTCGTTGCGTTAGGATGTCCGCATGGTCAGCCGCAGTCAGCCCACAAGAGCCCGGAGCCCCGAGGCGAAGCGCGCCCGCGAAGCCACGATCCTCGACGCGGCGACCCGTCTGGCCACGGCGAACGGCGTCCGATCGGTGACGTTGACCGACATCGCCGCGGAGGTCGGCATGCACAAGTCGGCGATGCTCCGCTACTTCGAGACCCGGGAGGAGATCTTCCTCCGCCTGGCCGCCGCCGGGTGGGTGGAGTGGTCGCAGGCGGTACGCTGTCTCTTATACACA
>KL569376.1:78878-83285 GCA_000715685.1 Streptomyces lilacinus | reverse complement strand
CGGACGGCGAGGATTCTGCGCATGCCGCGAACAGCGTGGACCAGGAGCCTCGTCTGCACGCGGCCGCCGGCCTGCTGGCCGAGTCGCTGGTCACGCGACCCCTGTTCTGCGACCTGCTCGCCCACACGCCGATGACCCTGGAACGCAACGTCTCACTGGAGAGCGTCCGGTCCTTCAAGCTCATCGCCATTGCCGAGGTCGCGGCAGTGGGCGAGGCGCTGCGCCGGGTGGCCGCGCTGAGCCCGGCGCAGGCCGGCGACGTGGTCGCCACGGCCACAGCGATGGCAGGAGCCCTGTGGCAGATGGCCGCCCCGGGAACCGAACTGCGCCGCCTCTACGAGTCGGACCCGGATCTCGCCCACGCCGTCGTTGATGTCGCCCCCCGGCTGACCGGCATCCTGAGCGCACTGCTGCGGGGCTACGGCGCCGACAGCGCAGCCGAGTAGACGGGGGCGCCGCACGAGCCGGGCGTTGTCCTACGTGGCGGTGAGGACCAGCACCGCTTGGTCGTCGTGCGTGGCATCTGCCGCGAAGGCGGCGACCGCGGTGGAGATCGCCTCGAGGAGAACGCCGGCGGTAGGAGACGAGGTTCGGAGTGCGGCGAGGGCGTCGGCCAGGCGATCCTCCCCGAAGAGTTCGCCGCTGGGGGAGCGGGCCTCGGTGATGCCGTCGGTGACCAGGACCAGGCTGTCGGCCGGGTACAGGTCGACGCCGCACGGGGACGAGTCGGAGTCGGGGCCGATGCCCAGGAGCAGGCCCGGTTGGGCGACTTCTTCGACCGTGCCGTCGGCCCGGCGCACGAGCGGGGGCACATGACCGGCTCGAATCAGGTTCAACGCCAGGTGGGATGCGGTGTGCCGCAGTTCGCCGTAGACGAGTGAGACGAAGCATTCCTCGCCGACCGCCCGATCCGTCAGAGCGGTGTTGATGGCGGTGACCACGGCCGCCGGGTCGTCGAGGAGACGGGCGGCGGCGCGTGCGCTGTGGCGGACCATGCCGGTGGTGGTGGCGGCGCGAGCGCCGCGCCCGCACACGTCGCCGATCATGATCGCCCAGCGGTCGTCGGGAAGCGGGAAGACGTCATAGAAGTCGCCACCGACGTCGAGTCCTTCGCCGGCAGGGTGGTAGGAGGCCGCCAGAGTGGCGCCGGGGACCTCGGGCAACTCGGGAGGCAGCAGGCCGGCCTGCAGGTCGCGGGCGAGTCTGGCCCGGTCGGTGAACTGGCGGGCATTGTCGGCGCTGGAAGCGGTCCGGCGGGCGAGCTCCTCGGCCAGGGCGACGGCGTGGTCGTCCAGGGGCCGATCGGTGGTCAGGAGGGTCAGTACGCCGAAGGCGCGGCCGTGGGTGGCCAGTGGCACGCACACGTAACCGCTGACGTCGAGATGTGCGGACAGGCCGCCCGGACCGGAGCCGACCCGACCGGTCTCGGTGGTGCCGGAGGCCAGCACACGGGCAACCACGTTGTCGATCTCGTTGCTCAGTTCGGGCGAGGCGAGGAGGCCCTCCTCGGCGCGGGTCGCGGCGGCGACGGCGATCCGCTGGATCTGGTCGCGCTCGACCACGTGGACGGCGCACAGCGGCGCCAAGGCCGGCACGGTCAGCCGAGCCATGCGCTCGAGGCAGTCGACATAGTGAGGCTGGCGCGCGATGGCGGTACTGGCCTCCAGGACGAAGGCCAAGTCCTCACGAGCCGCCTTCTCCCGCTCCTGGGCGGCGTGGCCCGCCTCCACCGCGCGGTGGCGCTCGATCGCCAGGGCGGCGATGCGGGTGAAGGCCGCGCTGAGCGCCAGGTCCTGGTCGTCGGGCGCCCTGGGAGTGCGATGGTAGATCGCGAAAGTGCCCAGCAGCCGGCCGTCCGAGCCGCGGATCGGAGTGGACCAGCACGCCGCGACCCCGGCCCGCTTCGCCAGGTCGCGGTAGCCCTCCCACAGGGGGTCGGTGGCGATGTCGCTGACGATCACCGGTGCCCCCCGGTGGGCAGCCGTGCCGCACGAGCCGACTCCGTCGCCGATGGCGATCCCGTCGACCGCGTCGTTGTAGAAGTCGGGCAGGCGTGGGGCGGTGCCGTGGCGCAGGTGACGGCCGTCGGGATCGAGCAGCAGCACCGAGACGATCATGTCCGGAGAGAGCTCCTCGATCGCCGTCGCCATGCCCGTCAGGATCTCGCTCAGCGGGGCGTCACGCGCGATCTGCTCCAGCAGGACGCGCTGCTCGGCGGCCAGGAGCTGCGCGTGGTGGTACGCGGTGGTCTCCACCGCGATCACGGTCACCCCGTTGACCCGGCCGGCCGCATCCCGGCGGGGCTCGTAGGTGATGTCGAAGAACTCCTCACGCTGGGCTCTTCGCCCACCGAGTACGAGGTGCCCGCCTCGGTTCCGGTACACAGTGCCGGTGCGGTACACCTCGTCGAGCCGATCGAGGACACCCTGCCGGGCCAGTTCCGGAACCAGCTCTCCGACCGGCATGCCGGTGGTCGTGCGGCCGGCCGTGAACGCGTCGAAAAACGCCGGACTCGCCGCCTCCAGTACATGGTCCGGGCCGCTCAGCGCAGCGAAGACCACCGGAGCCTGTCCGAACAGGTCCGTGTACTCCTCGCTCCGCCCGTGCAGGACCATGGGATGTGCAGTGGCGAGGCGATCAGGCTGTGCCGGCATGACAGGGAAACCCTCTCCCGCGTCCTCACCCGCGCCGTCGCGTCGTACCTCCACTCTGACACATCGCTGACACATCGCCGCGCGTGCTCCCGGGGCCCGCCCCGGGCCGGTGGAGCGCGGATCATGACGTGCTCACCGCAACCATCAGCCTCCGGCCGACGCCGACGAGGTGCGCCCGTGACGGCTTCGCCGTTGTCCTCACCCGGACGGCCGCGAATGTCCCCCATGCGGCGACCCGCACCCGCCCCGGCGCGCCATCGTCTGGCGGACCTGATCGACCACGGGGAAAATGGCGATCACGGGCTCTCTCGAGGACGCGAGCTCTCCAGGCGAGATGCGGAGATGAATGCAGGGGTGAAGCTCTTCGGTGGTCCGGTCGACTCCGCCGCGCCGCCCGCGCCCGGCCCCGGCGCGGGCGAGAAGGGGCTCAAGGCCGGTGCCCTGGGACTGTTCTCCTCGGTCGCCATGGGCCTGTCCTCCACCGCTCCGGCGTACAGCCTGGCGGCGACGCTCGGCCTGATCGTCGCGGGGGTCGGCCTCCAGGCCCCGATCATGACGATGCTGGCCTTCGTCCCGATGCTGCTGATCGCGTACGCCTACCGGGAGCTCAACGCGGGCGACGCCGACTGCGGGACCACCTTCACCTGGGCCTCCCGCGCCTTCGGCCCGCGCATCGGCTGGATGGGCGGCTGGGGCATCATCGTCGCCGACGTCATCGCCATGGCGAACCTCGCGGAGATCGCCGGCATCTACGGCTTCCGGTTGTTGGGGTTCGACTCGCTCGCCGAGGACCGGCTGTGGACCACCGTCGCGGGGGTCACCTGGATCGCCGTGATGACCGCGGTCTGCTACGTGGGCATCGAGGTGTCGGCGGCCCTGCAGCGCTGGCTGGTGTGCGCCGAGGTGGCGGTGCTGGTCCTGTTCGCGGTGACCGCCCTGGTCAGGGTCTACACCGACGGGCCGCCGACGGCGATCCACGTCTCCGCCTCCTGGTTCAACCCCTTCCATGTGCCGTCGGCCAAGGAGCTGACCGCGGGCCTCCTCGCCGCGGTCTTCATCTACTGGGGCTGGGACACCGCCGTCGCGGTCAACGAGGAGACCGCCGACAGCAGGCACACCCC
This sequence comes from Streptomyces lilacinus, assembly GCA_000715685.1. Taxonomy (GTDB): domain Bacteria; phylum Actinomycetota; class Actinomycetes; order Streptomycetales; family Streptomycetaceae; genus Streptomyces; species Streptomyces lilacinus. The sequence continues at coordinate 79,510 of KL569376.1, read as the reverse complement.
CGGACGGGCGGCGGTCGTCTCCATCGTGCTCCTGCTGGGCATCTACGCCCTGGTGGCGACGTCGGCGCAGGCGTTCGCCGGGATCGGCACCGCGGGCACCGGTCTGGGCAACCCGGCCAACTCCGGGGACGTGCTCTCCGGCCTGGGCGGTGCCGTCTTCGGCACCACGGGCCCCGGCTGGTTCCTCACCAAATTGCTCATCTTCACGGTGCTGACCTCGGCGGTCGCGTCCACCCAGACCACCATCCTGCCGCTGGCCCGCACCGTCTTCTCCATGGCGGCCCACAAGGCCGTCCCGTCGCGCTTCGCCCGGGTGCACCACAGGTTCCTCACGCCGACCTGGTCGACCGTCGGCATGGGCCTGGTCTCCATCGGCTTCCTCGTCCTGCTGACCGTGATCAGCCGCGACGTGCTGGCCGACTCCATCAGTGCGGTCGGCCTCGCGATCGCCTTCTACTACGGCCTCACCGGCTTCGCCTGCGTCTGGAGCTACCGCGGGCTGCTCACGCGCAGCCCCCGGGACCTGCTGTTCAAGGGGGTGCTTCCGGGGCTGGGCGGGCTCCTGATGCTCAGCCTGTTCTGCTACGCCGCCTTCGTCGTCTACGCCGCCCCGGACCTGTCTCTTATACACA
>KL569376.1:75279-78581 GCA_000715685.1 Streptomyces lilacinus | reverse complement strand
CGGCGGGGTGAGCGTCGTGGGCCTGGGCGCCCTGCTGATCGGTGTCGTCCTGATGCTGGTCATCACGCGGGAACACACCGCCGCCCTCAAACTGCAACGCGGTCTGCTGCCCCACGACCTGCCGTCGCTGACCGGGGTCGAGGTGGCCAGCCGCTACGTGCCCGCCGACAGCCGCTCCGGGGTGGGCGGCGACTGGTTCGACGTCATCCCGCTGTCGAGCTCCCGGGTCGGCCTGGTGGTCGGGGACGTGCGCGGCCACGGGCTGCGCGCCGCCGCCACCATGGGCCGGCTGCGTACGAGCGTACGCGTCCTGGCCCGGCTCGACCTCGCCCCGGACGAGCTGCTCGCGCGCCTGGACGACGTGGTCGGGCAGACCGCCGAGGAGCAGGCCGCCGAGGAACGGGCGAACGGCCACAGCGGGGGCGGGCCGGGAGCCGGCGGCGACGAGGCCCTCGGGGTCACCTGCCTGTACGCCGTCTACGACCCGGTGTCCGGGCGGTGCAGCATGGCGCGCGCGGGGCACTCGCCGCCCGCCGTCGTCGACCCCGCCCGCGGTGCCGTCAGCCGCCCGGGCCTCCCGGAGGGCCCGCCCCTGGGTCTGGGCGGTACGCCCTTCCAGAGCGTGGAACTCCAGCTGCCCCCCGGCAGCCTGCTCGCCCTGTTCACCGACGGTCTCGTCCAGGCCCCGGACCACGACACCGAGACGGGGCTCGGCCTGCTCACCGGCGTCCTCACCGAGTGCCGCCGCCCCCTGGAGGAGCTCTGCGACCGCACCCTGGCCGAGCTGCTGCCCGGCCCGGTGGACGACGACGCGGCCCTGCTCCTGGTCCGTACCCGGATGCTCGGCGAGCACCAGGTGGCGGTCTGGGAGCTGGACGCCGACCCCGCGAGCGTCGCGCGGGCCCGGTCCGTCACCAGTGGGCAGCTGGGCGAGTGGGGGCTCGAGGACCTGACGTTCACGACCGAGCTGATCGTCAGCGAGCTGGTCACCAACGCCGTCCGCTACGCCTCCGGCGGGCCGGTCCACGTCCGGTTGATCCGCGACCGCAGCCTCGTCTGCGAGGTCGCCGACACCGGCCACACCTCGCCCCACCTGCGCCACGCCGCCGCCGACGACGAGGGAGGCCGGGGCCTGTTCATCGTCGCCCAACTCACCCAGCGGTGGGGCACCCGCTACACCCCCACCGGCAAGACCATCTGGACCGAGCAGCCCCTGCCGACTGCTGAGTGAGCCCCCGACTCACCCATTTGTAAACGGCAGTTAAAGGATATCCGGGAACAGGAGAGACCTCCCGACGTCTTCCCGATTGAGTGCAACTCCCCAGCACCGGCTAGGATTTGGTCGTACTTGAGAAGGGGCACTGATGGGCACCAGATTTATTGAGGTAGACGAATCGCGGCAAGGTGAGCCGGGTGTGCGGAAGGGAGGCAGAACATTGACGGTGGGAGACCAGTCCATCACCCAGGAGACATGGGTGAAGGTCGAGGCTTACGACGACCTCGATCCGACCGTGACCGGGGACGTTCATCTGCACACGTTCGCAGTCCCAGGTATGGAAGTGCGGTTTGGGGCAGCGAAGAGCGATGAGGACGGAAGCAGCGAATTCGAACCCAGGTTGGTCCCGTCTGTCCAGTATTACCAGATCGAGCTCGGGCCCGACTCGCTGAACAAGCTCCATGATGCGCTCAAGCCATTCATTGCAGCCGCGAAGGAATGCGAGCCGCCAAAGGGTCGCAAGGTGCGCGCCAAGTAGTCCACAATGCCCCCTCCCGCGAGGGGGCATTGCCACGGGCGGGCAGGACGACGGGAGCCCGTCCGGCAGCGATCAGGCCGATCCTGCCGATGCCGTGGGTGCCGAGCCGTCGCCAGCACCGCATGACCGAACAGCATGGTGGGCCGGGGAGGGCTGAACAGGGCCGGGCAACCCGGCCCTCGTGCCCGGTTCTGTCACGGCCAGCCCTGCTTCACCTCGGCGGGCGCGGTGTTCCAGTTCTTGGGTATGAACGTGATCACGTAGGTTCCGCGGTCGAAGTCCGCGTACCCGGCAGACCACTTCCGGAACTTGCTCTCGTGTACGTGCATGGGGCCCAGGTTGCTGTTGGGCGCGTGATAGTGGTCGCCGTGGGTCCATACGGTTTTGTCGGCATCCGCTTCTGTTTGGGCCCCGAACCAGCCGTAGTCGAAATTGACCCAACTTTCGCCAGGGTTGGCGGGACTACGCGGAATGTTTCTGTCCTTCGACATGTCGACCAGGCCGGTACCCCGGTCGGGGCGGAAGGCTTCCGGGTCGCCGTACTTCCTCTTGTCGGAGGAGCTCCGCTGATCCTGCCCGCTCCAGAAGTGCTTCGAGTAGATCACCGCCTTCATCTTGGACGGGTCGTGGTTGCCTCCGTCCCTTTCCTTGAAGGACGGTGTATTCCTCAGCGCCGAGTAGAAGTTCGACCGGGTGTCCTCATGGAGCAGAGCGTCGTTGCTGTTCGTGAGCTCTGTCTTGAGGTTGGCGATGTAAGTCCCCTCGTCGTGGGCGTTTGCCAGGGCCTTGTTCATGAGCGACGCCACATCGCGTGCCCGCTTGAAACCCTTCGCCTCGTCGAAGCTGTCCTTGGCGATGCGACCCTCGAACTCCGCCCGTGTTTCACCGGGTCGAGGGCTGGTATTTTGCAGGTCGTTTTTGTACTTGTTCTCGTCGAAGGACGCGAACGCCAATTTGTTCGTCGGGTAGGGGCCCGAATTGACCCAGGTGACGCCAACGCAACCGTAGGACAGCTTTTCTCGCTGCTCTTCGGTCATTTGCTGTTTCTTGCCGTCGCGGTGACTGTAGACCTGCTGCCACTTGCGTATGTAGTTGTTGACGACCGTAGTGGCCCTGCCTCCGTAGGCCCGGTACGCGTCAGGCATCCTGTCGAGCGGCTCGGCGGGAGGGGTTTCCCTGTCGTCGACGAAGTCGGGGGTCCGGGAGGGCGCGCCGGCGCTCGGAGACAATTCCGCCGGGGGCTTGCCGGGTTGACCCAGAGTCAGGGCCCTTTCGTTCAGTGCGTTGATGTTCTTGACGTCATCCGCCGTCAGGCCGTGCGTTTCGGCGTAGGACCCCTTCTCCACCTCATCGCCGCCGCTGGCGGCCTGGCTGACCGACGGCGTGAATCCGGCGGTGCAGATGACCGCACCCACAGTGGCGAAGGCGAGAAATCTCCGACGTTTGTACATGGAAATCAGTAACTCCCTTGTGGTGAAGCCTCGTGGGACGAGGGCATGCGAGAGCGCGACGCATGGGAGGGGCTCTGTCTCTTATACACAGACAGAG
>KL569376.1:74412-75068 GCA_000715685.1 Streptomyces lilacinus | reverse complement strand
AGATGTGTATAAGAGACAGAGTCTTGGCCGTGCCGTCCTGCGTCGCTGCGCCGGCGGCAGGAGGTGCGGTAAATGTGGGAGGCGCCGTTGGCGACCCGGTCGCCCGGGTCGGGCGGGGCCGGTGGCTCGCTACATCAGGGTCGTCGCCGAGGCGACGACGCGGGCCCGCTCCGGGTGGCCGGGGTCGCCGTAGCGGACCTCGACGCGCGGGTGGGAGCGCATGAACCCGGTGTCGACCAGGCGGACCTGGCCGGGGTGGTCGACCGTGCGCACGGCGATGTCCGTGTCGAGGTCGAAGCTGAACTCACCGGTGGCCGGGGCGGTCGTGTCCGGGGCGGCCGCCTGGGCTCCCTGGGCGAGGGGTTAGGGCGAGGGCCGCTGTCACGGCGACGGTCGTGAGGGCGCGGAGAGCGGTTCGGCGTATCACTTGTCGGCTCCTGGATGAGTGATCAGGTTGATACGAGCAGTGATCATGTCGCCGTATTGGCTTCCCGGCAACATCACGGCTTCAAAACCGGCCAACCCGTCACATCGGTCCTTCGCCGTGTGGGCACGGCTTCCACGATCAGCCGAGGGACGTGGGGAGCGAAGCCCCCTTGGGGGCGGGCCGGTTCCGGCCTGTGCTCTGCCACGCCTGTCTCTTATACACATCTCTG
>KL569376.1:71227-74184 GCA_000715685.1 Streptomyces lilacinus | reverse complement strand
GCTGCGGGTGAGTACCACGCCTGCGGTGAGTTCGACTTCGTCTCCGGGGCTGAATCGCTGGGCCTGCCGGGGGGACAGCCGATGCCAGGGGCCGAGGCGGCCGTCGCGGCCGGCTGTGCGCATGCGCGTCCCGTAGGTGCTGACGTCGCGGACGAGGAGGATGCCGCCTTCCGCCGAGACGATGAGGTGCTCACGGCTGATCCGCGCGGCGATGGACGGCGTGAGGAGGCCGTACAGCGCGATGCCGTCGGCTGGTTGGCGGCCGATACCGGTCCGGAAACCCTCTTCCAGCGTGTAGCGACCCTTGCAGGTGCCGTTCACCATGACCTTGAGCTGGGCCATGGCCGGACGGGGGCCCGCGTCCGTCAAAGGGAGGCGATGGACTTCGCAGGTCGGCACCCCCCTGCTCATGCGGGGCAGCAGTACCCGGCCGCCACGGGCGTCGTAGGCGGAGCAGCGTGGCTCCGGGCAGCGCCAGAACCGGTTGACCACCCGGGTCAGCGGCTGACGGGAGTGCTTGAGCAGTCCTTGCTTCTTGAACGCTGCCAGCTCGTCGGCGCGCGAGATCTCAGCCTCTGTGCGGACACCCATGTCGAGCGGGACCAGCCGCACCGTGCCGGCGGGGCCGGCCACCGGTCTGAGGAAGCGGTCGGTGTTTCCCTGGATCCAGGGGTGTTCGCGTCGGTGGGCGGTGAAGCGGTCGCCGGTGACGGTCCGGGTGCGTGCCGCGCCGGTCAGTTCCATCAGTTCCAGGATGCGCTGATCGGCGTCACCCACCTGTTCCACCAGACCTTCGTCGATCCAGCGGCGCAGCGCGGCCACCTCCGCGCGGTCGGTGAACTCGCGGGCTGCGCCGAGCAGACTCCGGTCGGCCACGGGGTAGACCGAGCCCCCCGGATCTCCGGTGAGGCGCACCAGCGCGTCGACGACCAGGCGGAACCGGTGCAGGGAACGCGCTCCCGGACCGCCGAGCGAGCGGTCGCGGACGACGTTGGACAGGTCGACCAGGAATCCCGCCTGGTCCGCCGCGCCCGGCAGATTGTGTTCCACCACTCCTCCAGCCGTCCGCACAACGGGGTTTTCGGTCACCTTGGCCCTGCCTCGTCGCTAGCATCGCACCCCTCAGTTCACCGGGGAGGTTTCGCATCAACAGCACCGAAACACACGGTTACTTGAAGTCACTCCGGGCGGACGACCCGCCCGAGGTCGCCGGCTACCGGCTGCTGGCCCGCATCGGTGAGGGAGGCATGGGTTCGGTGTTCCTCTCCCGCACCCGCGGGAACCAGCCGGTCGCGCTCAAGGTGATCCGCCGCGAGTTCGCGGAAGAGGAGGAGTACCGCCTGCGCTTCCAGCAGGAGGTCCGCGCCGCGCGTCAGGTGCGCGGCTATCACGTCGTACCGGTCGTCGACCACGACGCCACCGGGGAACGACCCTGGCTCGCCAGTACCTACATCCCCGGACTGCCGTTGAACACTGCGCTCGAGGACTTCGGGCCGTTGCCGGTGCCCACTGTTCTCCAACTCGTCGGCTGCGTGGCGGAGGCGCTGCGCGCCGTGCACGTCGCCGGGATCATCCATCGTGACCTCAAGCCCAGTAACGTCCTGCTCGGCTCCGAGGGCCCCTGGGTGATCGACTTCGGTATCGCCCGGGCCGCCGATCGCACCCAGCTCACCCGCAGCGGCGGGGTGGTCGGTACGCCCCAGTACATGTCGCCCGAGCAGGTCGCGGGGCTTCCCCTCACGCCGGCCGCCGACGTGTTCTCCCTCGGCCTGATCGCGGCGGTCGCCGCCACCGGCCACCACCCCTTCGGCGAGGGCCAGGCCACCACCGTCGCCCACCGCATCGGCAACGCCGCAACCCGGCCGCCCGACCTCAGCCGCTACCCCGTCGAGCTCCGCCAGATCCTCGCGGGCTGCCTGGCCCCCGGGCCGGAGGACCGCCCGGTCCCCGCCGAACTGGCCGCCTGTGCGAGAAGGCGTGCGGGCGCGAACTCCGCGCTTTCGACGGCTGGTTGCCCGCCCCTCTGGCCACGGTGACGGCCCCGCAGGGAGCAGGCGGTTCAGGCACTCCCCGACGTGCCCCGTCACCCCGGTGCAGGACACCTACGGGCAGGCCGTCGGCCAGAACGCCACCACGTATCCGCCCCAGCCGTCCGGTTCGTCGCCCCACCACCCGACCGCCACTGGTCCCGCCCCCGCCTCCCCACCGACTGCCGCGCCGGGCACGCCGTCGGACGGAGCCCCGGTACGGCCTTCGTTTCACGGCGCCGTCGCAAGCTCCTGCTCGTCACGATCGCCCTGGCCGTCGCCGCGGGGCTGGGCGCGACCCTCCGTGTGTGGCCGGGCGGCGGAGCCCAGGATCACCGGACGCCGCAGCCCCCGGCCACCAGCCACATCCCGACGGCGGCCCAGTCGTCGGTATAAGAGACAGGGCCACGCCTGTCCTCTCGGCCAGACCGCTCACACTTCGACCACCGAGTGGCAACACCCTCTTCGCTGACCTCGACATCCCGCAGACCACGACCGACAACTCCAGAACAGCCGGTGTGACCGAACTGTGGTACGACAACGTGGACGGGATGGCCGCCGACGTCTTCCACAGGCTGCACTTCGTCACACCCATGGGCGTCAGCAGCGGCACCACCTACCAGGAGTGCCCGGCCGGTGCCCAGACCAACGTCCTGCCGACCGACATCGTCAAGAAGGACCTGATCGACCGCACCACCCTCCACCAGGGCATGGTGCTCTGCACCATCACCACGGAGCACAACCTGGCCATGCTCGAGATCAAGACCGTCAGCGGCCAGAACGACATGCCCGAGTTCGACACACTCCTCACCCTCTGGAGAACTCCCAGCTGACGTCAGCCTTCGGCCCGCCCTCCCGCTGGCGGTGGCAAATACGCGCCCGAACACGGAACAGCCGACGGGCGCCACCTCGCACGAGGGCTGTCTCTTA
>KL569376.1:70317-70968 GCA_000715685.1 Streptomyces lilacinus | reverse complement strand
TTCTCCGGGCGCCGTATTCGCCCTTGTGATCGATCGATCCTCGCCGTAATGGGCTTGGCGACATACCGCCCTTTGCAGCCGGTGACCCCGCCGCGAAGGTGGAGTGTGCGTGCCGGTGGGTCCGCCACCGGTAGCGGCGTGAGAGAGGACGTGCCACGCATGGCCCCGATCCCGATCAAGCCCGGCAAGTACAAGGTCCACGCGCACATCATCGGACCGACCTCGCTCCTGACGGCGACCGAGTACGCCATCAAGTACGGTGCTCCTGTCATCACCGACCGCCTCAACCCCCTGCCGATCGAGCAGGAGTGGATCATCGACGCCGCTGAACACGAAGTCCCGGGGTCGCCCTACGTGATCCACCTGGCCTACCACCCGGCCGCGGGTCTCGTGGCCCACGAGGACAAGCTCTTCGTGAACAGCGTTCCGCGCGCCGAGTGGACGAAGTTCACGTTCGAGCGGGTCATCGGCGGACTCAAGATCCTGGAGACCGGCGCCGGGCTCGCCCTGCGCGCCGGGCACCGTGGCGCGCAGATCACGCTCGTGAAGCCGCAGCCCGAGTTCCAGGAGACGTGGACCCTGGAGTACCTGGGCCCGATCCCGACCGAGGAGCAGTAGGGGCAAGGCGGCGAGCTGTCTCTTATACACATC
>KL569376.1:66928-70051 GCA_000715685.1 Streptomyces lilacinus | reverse complement strand
CCGGCGGCCGGTCGCCCTGACGTTTTCTCGATCGACGCGCCCCCGGAGGTGTGGAAAGCGCTGGCGGAACGCCCCTACAGTCGGAGCGTGCTTTCCGTAGTCGTGGCGCCCTGGCGGCGCGCTCCCGTCGTCGTACGCAACCCGAACGTGCCGCACGACGCGGCGAGCACGATGAAGGTGGCGGTGCTCGCCGCGCTCCACCGCAGCGGGATCGACCTGGACAGACGCGTCCCCGTAGTGAACCGTTTCAGCTCCGTGGCCGCTCCGGCCACGTACGCCAACTCGCGTGCGGACGACAGCGATCCGGAACCGTGGGAACGCCTCGGCGCGACCGCGTCACTGCGTTGGCTCGCCGGGCGGATGGTCACCCACTCCTCCAACCTGGCCACCAATCTCTGCCTGGCCGAAGTCGGTCACGACGCCGTCGCTCAGGTGTGGCGGCAGGCCGGCGCGTCCGGCAGCACGAGCCCGCGGGGTATCGAGGACCACCCCGCCCGCGCGGCCGGACTCCGCAACCAGGTCACCGCCGGCGACCTGGTCCGGCTGCTGGAGTCGCTGGAGCCGGAGGTGCTGGGACAGCTGGAGGGCAACGTCCACCGCGTGGACGTGGCGGCGGGGCTGCCGCCGGGGACCCGGATGGCGAGCAAGAACGGCTGGTTTCCCGGAGTGCGGCACTGCGCCGCCGTGGTCCATCCGCAGGACGCCGAGTCCTACGCGATCGCCGTCTGCTACACCGGCCCCCTCGCGAACGGGCACGACGTCGACGATCCGGCCGCCCGCCTGCTGGCGCGGATCTCGGCGCGGGTCTGGGCAGCCCGTCACAGCCTCGCGGGTTGATCGACCCGCTGACCGGCCGTGGCCATCAGCGCGTCGACACCGGCCCGGTTGAGCAGGTTGATACGGATGTACCCCGGGTAGTCGTCGAGTTCGAAGTGCTTCCCGTCCATCGCCAGGAACCAGCGGTGGGGCACCCACGGCCGGGCGAACAGGAAGAAGCCGCTCTCCACCGGCATGCGCGCGCTGAGCGCGCCGCTGTCCACCAGCACCTTGTGACGGTCACGGACGTGCCGTATCAGCGCGCCGTTGCCCTCGCCGAGCATGAGGTCGACCGCGCGGTGCGCGAAGAGACGGTCGGACACCGCCACATCGCCATGGAGATTGATGTGCAGCTCGGCCAGCTCTTCACGCAGCGAGGCGGGGACGAGTAGATGGGCGCAGCGATAGCCGTGGATCGACAGGTATTTGGTGGGGCACACCATACGGAGGGTGAGATCGCCGGGCAGGTGCGCGGCCGACTCCTCGCCGCGTTCCCCGTCCCAGCGCATGTACTGGAAGGTCCCGTCGACGAAGACCAGCGAGCCCGTCTCCTGCTGCCAGGCCCCGATCGTCTTCAGCACCGTGGACGGGACTCTTCTCCCTGCGTACCAGACCGGGTCGGTAAGGACGAGCACGGTCCGCTCGTCGGGCAGGCGCAGGTCGAATTCCGGCTGGTAGGCGTGGCCGCGGGCGACGGGGACGGGTTCCATGCCCATGCGCCTGAAGAGGTAGGCGAGCTTGTAGTACACCGGCGGGACGTAGTGGACCCGCCGCCGTCCTGTCAGCAGCAGCCAGGTGGCGAACGTGCCGAGGAGGCCGCTGGAGCCGCCGCCCGGAAGCACGTTGCGCGGCGTGCAGTCGGCTCCGTCGTACTGCCGGTGCATCGCGGCGATCTTCGCGCGCAGCCGGACGTCCTCGTCCAGGCCGGAGTAGCGGGTGATGTCCGCCAGGCGCCCGGGGGAGGTGTCGGCGAGCTCGCCGAGGAATTCCTCGACGAACGGGTGCCCGCCGTTGTAGTCGGAGACGAAGACACGGGCGCCGGGCTGCTGCCGCTCGGCCTCGATCAGCTCGTGCCAGTCGAGCATCCGGAACAGTGACGGCGTCACGGGCACCCTCATTCGCGTGCGCTGATGATTGTCTCGCCAGACATCAGTGTCCGGGCCCGCGGGTGCCCCGGCAACAGGACCCGGGGGCGCGGGTGGCCGGAACGGTTCCCTGCCGGAGGCGTACGTATCCGGCGGCTGCCGGCTGCCGGCAGTTCCTGAGCCCGGGGAGACGGATTCCGGTACGGGCTCCGTCTCCCCGGTGGAGTGTCCGTGAGCCAACACGGACACTCCTCGGGTCCCTGGTTGCTGTGGTTGGAGCCAGTGGCAGTCAGGGGTGCGCCTTGGGGGCGTCGGCTGGATCGTCGCAGCAGGCGCCGGGGGCAGGCAAGCGAAGTGGGACAAAGATGAGTGAAGACGCGACCAGCCTCCGGCCGGGTCGAGGCCGGGTGGCAACCTCGGGTTGTCGCCCCGTGGAGGGCTCCAGGTGAGGTGGCCGACCGACGCGATCACTGGTCAACGTCCCTACGCTTCATGCCGATTCCGGATGTCGCGGCGGCGTGGGACAGTCATGAGCGTTCGACGGCGATCCCACGTGCGGCGGGGTCGATCACTGGCACGATGTGCTGCACCGCGACGAGGCGGAGCCAACCGCCCGCGGTCTTCCGGTTGGAGCCAGTTCCGCATGCGTCCGGCCGCCCCCGTGCGCCGGACCGAAGTGATCAGGGAGTTTCTTCGTGCCGTCCAACGCCTCCCCCGCCGAGTGTGCCGCGGCTCTCAAGCCGCGCCTCGGCACCGCAGAAGCCGCCGTTGTCATTGTCATCGTGGTCACCGTGGCGCTGCTGGACGTCCATGGCGCCTCTGCCGCCCGCGCGCTTGTGCTCGTCGGCGAGGCCGGGCTGCTGGCCGTGGGCCTGGTGCGCCTGCGGGCGCTGCGGTGGCGCACGGGCGCGCTGCGGCGTGCCGGCGAGGCCTTCCTGCTCCCTGCGTCGCCTGCATCGACGGCGTGAGGCAGTGAGATGGCGCAGCGTCCAGGACGTCCCCTCACCCACGTACCGGATCCGGATCACGGCGTCGGTCGGCTGGCCGAGAGGCTGCGCCGGGCGCGCGCCCGCAGCGGCCTGACCCGGGCGCAGGTGGCGTCCCGTATCCACCGCTCGACCGCGACGGTGCAGCGGGCCGAGGCCGGCCGGACCTGCCCGACCTGGCCCGTGACCCGGGAGTACGCCGTCGTGTGCGACGTGGACGCTGTCTCTTATACACA
>KL569376.1:65326-66661 GCA_000715685.1 Streptomyces lilacinus | reverse complement strand
CGGGCGGCGGGCGGCTGACGCCCGCGCCCCGGCTGGAGCTGGTGCGCAGCGCAGCCGACCTGGCGGCCGTGCTGGTCCGTGTCCACGAGGAGAACAGCAGGCCCTCGCTGCGCAGGATGGAGGAGCGGGCCGAGGCACGGGCGAAGGAGTTCACGCCCTTGTCGCGCATGTCGGCGTGGCGCATCGTCAACCGGCAGTTGCTGCCCAGCTCGGTCCGGCAGTTGTGTGCCTACCTGGTCGCCTGCCAGGTGCCGGAGGAGAGCTTCCCCGCATGGATCCGGGCTTGGCACGGCGTGCGGGCCTACGAGAAGTCGCTGGCACCGGCCCGTCCGGCGGGTGGAGCGCGAGAGCACCGGTGGATCGTCACGGCGAAGGCCAGGGAAACCATGCAGGAGCGCGGCCTCAGGCCGCTCGACAGCTACCCGGGGGAGCACACGCCTTGGGCCGCGAGGTGCCTCGGGTGCGGGCAGCTCAGCCGCTTCCGGCTGGCATCGGTCCGGGAGGGCGCGGGCTGCCCGGTCTGCGAGGCCCACGCGAAACGCAGCGCGGCCTGACGCACCGGGCCGGTCGCCGACGAGCTCGAACACGTGGCGGCGCACCAGCGTGATGCACTCGGCCATCACGGTCGCGGTGCCCGGCCGGCGTCGGCGCGCAGCCGTGGCACCCGGCGGCGCGGGGTGATCCCGGTGTCCGGACGGCGTCCAGTGACGGCCTCGGCGATGCGACGGTGTGCCATGCCACCCTTCGCCGTGGCCGCCGCCGGCTTCATCGTTCCCGCCGACGGCCCGGCGCGGCCCGGACGGCCGGCGGCCCTCCCCGGCACCTTCCGGGCCCGGGATTCCGGCGGTCAGTGCGTGGCGCGCACAGCCGTGACGAAGCCCGTGCCGGACGCGTTGGCCATGGGCCGTCCGTAGTGGGCCGCGACGGTGTCGAGCGGGTGATTCTCGATGTGCCAGCCGTGATCGGCGAGCCAGTCGGCGGTGCCGGCGCCCAGACCGTCCTTCCACAGCGACGTGACGTGGGCGATGGACGGGTCGTCGAGCACGGTATTGCCGCTGCGTCCCCGCTCCAGGGCGAGCCGGCTGCCAGGGGCGGACAGTTCGCCGACGGTCGAGAGCAGCGCGGCCGCCTCCTCGGCGGTGAGGTACACCAGCAGTCCTTCGACGAGCCAGGCGGTCGGCCGGGTGACGTCGAAGCCGGCGTCGACCAGTCGGTCGGCCCAGCCGGGGCTCAGCAGATCCGCGGGTACGGCGGTGCGGTCGCAGCGCGGTGCGGCGGATTCCGCCGCCAGCACGCGGTGCTTGAACTCGAGGACCGGTGGCAGGTCGAGCTCGT
>KL569376.1:57635-65097 GCA_000715685.1 Streptomyces lilacinus | reverse complement strand
GGGAGCCGGTAGGCGCGGGTGTCCAGCCCGGCCGCGAGCAGAACCACCTGGTCGCAGTCGGACTGGAGGAGCTGGTCGTCGTAGAAGCGGGTCCGGACGACCGTCTGGCGTATCAGGGCGGTCGCCAGCGGACCGGGGCTCTGCCGCGGGCGTATCGGTTCCCCCGAGGCGGCCACGAAGGCCGCGGCGTACGGATCGGTGAACAAGGCGTTCCCGGCCGTGCTCTCGTGAGCACGTACCAGGGCCACGGCCAGCGCCGTCTTCGACACGGCACTCAGCGGTTGCGAAGGTGTCATGGTCCGCACATTACATCGCCAGCGATGCATCTGTGGCGATATATTTGCGCCATGGACGGAATGCAGCTGCTCAGCCTCGGCAAGCGCCTGATCGAGATCGGCCGTGAGGCCATTGATCAGGCCGGCCCCACCTCGCTCACCCCCGGCGAGGTGGCCGTGATCGCGGACGTGTTCCGGTACCCCGACTGCGCGGTCAGGGAGATCGTGGCGCGCACCGGATTCGCTCAGAGCCATGTCTCCGCGTCGGTGGGCCGCCTGCGCGAACGCGGCCTGCTGGACACGGCGCCCGATCCGGCCGACGGCCGCCGGACCCTGGTACGTCTGACCGACCGGGCACGCCGAGCCGTACACACCCGCGCCGACCGCCCCGCCGACGACGTGATCGCCAGAGCCGTCGCGGACCCCGCCCGCGCCGAGCGGGTCGTCGCGCTGCTCGACGAACTCGCGCAGCTGCTGCCGACGACGGACCGGCCGAGAGCCTGAAGCCCGCCTCCCGCGGTGGCCTTGACGACCACCGCACGACGGCAGCGGGTCACCGAGGACTGCTGAAGGTGGCGGTGCCGTCGAAGGTGAAGAGCTCTTCGCCCTGGTGGAGGCGGCCGGCCGGGAAGGCCTTGCGGAAGGCGGGTCCGGCGGGTTCGGCCAGACGCAGGCTCATGGCCCTCGCGCCCACGGTCGGGTAGGTGACGGTCACATGACGGGGACTGATCGCGTAGGTCAGGAAGGTGACGCGGACGGGGGACGAGCCGTCCACCGAGAGGTCGGCGCTGGTGGTGCGGTTGTCGATGCGGATGCGGAGGTTGGTCACGTCGAGGCGGTGCTGAGCGGTGTACAGGCGCATTCCGCCCCGCAGCGGGATGTCGCCGGCCATCAGGTCGGTGGAAAGGTTTCCCTTGCCCGGCAGGGCGACGCAACGCCCCGAGCTCGTTGCCTCTCCTGTACCCGCCAGCGTCATGTCGGTGGCGGCCCCGGTCAGGCAGAACGTGCCCTTCCCGCTCAGCGGAAGCGTCGGGCCGACCACGACCGCCGCGACGGCGCCCAGCGCCGCCACCGCGGGGAGAGACAGGAGGAAGATCCTCTTCCTCCTGTTCTGCTTGCTCTGCTCGTTCCGTCCGTTTCGTTCGTTCCGTTTGGAAATCCTCATGTTCTGCTTCTACGACGATCGATGCCGCTTCAGGACCCGCGACGTCCTCGACCACTCGGAATGGTGAACCCGAAGTCGCCCCCGTTCAGGGGGTTTCGAAGAGCAACACCGCGTTCTGCCCGCCGAAGCCGAAGGAGTTGGCCAGCGCGGCCGACATCCGGACGGGTCGAGGGGCCTTGGTGACCACGTCCAGACCGCACTCGGGGTCCGGCTGCTCGTGGTTGGCGGTCGGGGGGACGACCTGATGCTGCAGAGACAGGACCGTGCAGGCCGCCTCGATCGCACCGGCACCGCCGAGTGCGTGTCCGAGGACGCTCTTGTTGCTCGTCACGGCGGGCGGCACAGCCGACGGCACGGAGAAGACCCGGCGCAAGGCACGCGCTTCGGCGAGGTCGTTGCGCACGGTGCCGGTGCCGTGCGCGTTGACGTGGCCGATGTCGCCGGGCGCCAGGCCGGCATCCGCGAGCGCGGTCCGGACGGCCAGTTCCGCTCCCCGGCCCTCCGGGTGCGGTGCGGTGAAATGGTGGGCGTCGGAGGAAGCACCGCAACCGGTCAGCCTGGCGCGTACCACCGCACGCCGCCCCCGGGCGTGCGCCGGACGCTCCAGGACCAGGACGCCGGCGCCCTCGCCGAGGACGAAACCGTCGCGCTCGCCGTCGAACGGCCTGCAGGCGCCCGCCGGATCGTGGGTACGGCGCGACAGCGCGCCCATCTGGGCGAAGCACGTGGCGGTGATGGGAACCACCGGAGCCTCGCTTCCCCCGGCGACGACGATGTCGCAGGTCCCCGAGCGCACGAGGTCGCGGGCGACGACGATGGCGGACGCCCCGGCCGCGCAGGCGGTGGAGACGCAGAACCCGGGGCCCCGCGCCCCGAACCGGATGGCGATCTCGGCCGCCGCCATGTTGGGCACCGTGCGCGGGAGCAGGAAGGGCGACACCTCGTCATGACGGCCCGCGTCGACGCTTCTGATGTGCGGCGCCCAGCACTCGGTGCTGCCGGTGCTCACACCGATCACCACGCCCACCCGGGCGGGATCCCACTCGGCGGGACACAGGCCGGCGTCGTCGATCGCTTCCTGGGCCGCGACAAGCGCCATCTGCACGAACAGGTCGGTCCGCATGACCAGCCGGCGATCGAGCCACCGCTCGGGACCGAAGTCCGGTACGGCGCAGGCGAAATCGACCGGTGCTCCCGTGAGCCGGGCGTCGGTCGCGGCGGTCGGTCGCCCCGCGCCCAGCCCCTCCCACGTGGCCGCCGCACCGATGCCGGCCGGGGTGACCAGCCCGAGGCCCGTGACGGCGACGTCCCGTTCCGTCGTCATGCCGGTGTCCCGCCGCTTCGCGCCTCGTCGAGTCGGCAGGCGGCTTCCCGGAGCGTGCTGGCGGCCCGTACGCCGTCCAGCTCGAGGCCGTGGGCCTTGCGCAGTATCACGGCGATCTCGGCGAGATCGAGGGAGTCCAGGCCGAGGGCGTCGAAGGTCGTGTGCTCGGTTATTTCCGCGGGTGACACGTCGAAGCGGTCATGGAGATAGTCGGTGATCAGCTGATAGGCGTCGGTCATGTCGGCTCTTCCGCTCTTTCACGAGGGCAGGACGGCAGGAGGGGGTGGGCGGTCACGCGCGCAGCGCGTCACGCAGGTACGCGGGCGTGATGGGCGCGGGCGGCGAGAGCCCCCGGGTGGCCGCACCGAGGCGGCCGCGGTCGAACCGTACGGCGCACGCGGCGTACCGGTGGAATCCCGCGGTCGCCTCGGCGAACTTCCGGTCGAGTGCCCCGGCGTTCCGTCGGCCGGGCTCGAGGCGGATGGACAGCCCGGGGCACGCGTGGCTCATCGCCTCGAGGACGCGCGGCACGGGAGTGTCGTGGAGGTGCACGACGTGGTACGTGCTGACCGGTCCGTCGGGGACGGTCGCGAGCGCGGGCGCCGCGCCGATCGTCGCCATCGCCCGCGCCGCGTACTCGACCGGCACCAGATTCGCGGTCGACCCCGGTGAGCCGGGCAGGCGGACGGTCGCGGCCCGGTCGGCCGCCTCGAGCTCCTCCGCCAGGAGCCGCAGCCCGCGCCCGAGGACGGAGAGCGGATGGCGCGGCGTGCGAGGAGGGCGGGGACGGTCCGTGACCAGCACGCTCGGGCGGAAGACGGTGACCGCGCGGCCCCGTGACCGTGCCCAACGGCGCACCAGCCGTTCCGCTCGGTGCTTGGAGGCCTCGTACGGATTGAGGAAGCCGGCTGTGTCGTCGAGGTCGTCCTCGTGGACCAGGCCCTGGCGGGCGCCGCAGACGTAGGCGGTGCTGACGTGCAGCAGCCGGGCGCGGGGTGCCGCGTCGGCCAGTTCGAGGACGCGCCGGGTGCCTTCCCCGTTGACGTGGTGCAGGAGCGACGGTTCGGCGGTCATGGCGGTCAGCGCGGCGCAGTGCCAGATCTGCCGTGTCCGCTCCGCGAGTTCGTGGTGGACGGGCCCGGGGAGGCCGAGGCGCGGCGCCGACAGGTCCACGCGTACGAGCCGGACGAGGGAGGGCAGGGCGTCGAGCACCTCGTGACCGGCGGGGGTGGCGGCCAGGGCTCGTGCGAGACGGCGCAGGGCGAGGCGGGGGTCGTCGCGCACCAGGGCGGTGACCGGTTCGTCGGTGGCGAGCAGGTGGGGCAGGAGATGAGAGCCGAGGAAGCCGGTCGCTCCCGTGATGACGATCAATGACGCCTCTTCGTGCCGACCGGAGCCGACCGGAGCCGACCGGAACCGGACCTGACCGGAACCGGAGCCGACCGGAATCCGGAATGGAGAACGCGGGCGCCCGGGACGGTACATGGCCCGGGCCGCCGCCACCAACCGGAGGCGGGGCGTGACCGTACCGGACAGGTGAATCCCCTCCGACGGTCACTCGGGGGAGTGAGCGACGTTTGCCTTCGGCCGCCTGTGCCGCGACGATCGGCGACTTCGCCTTGCGTCTCCCCTCGCGCCCCCATCGGAGGAACGGCCTCACCATGAGCACCACGACCTCGGGCTACGACCTCGTCGTCGACATTCTGAGCGGCAAGTTCCGGGTTTCGACCGGACAGTTGTCGCCCGACGTCACGCTCGCCGCGCTCGAAATGGACTCCCTGGCCCTGGTCGAGTTCGCCCTCACCTTGACGGACCGCGTCGGTGTCCGCTTCACGGGGGAGGAGGTCGGCGCGGACATCACCCTCGCGGACCTCGGAGCGGCCGTGGAGGAGCGCCTCGGCGGCTCCGAAGAACCCCGTCCATGAGTCGCCCCGGGCGCCCCGGCCGCACCCACATCGCGATCACCGGACTGGGGGCCGTGACCCCGGCCGGCGTGGGCGTCGACGCCACCTGGCGGGGCGTGTGCGAGGGCCGCCCGACGGCCGTGACCGACCCCGCGCTGAGCGGGCTCCCGGTCGACTTCAGCTGTCGCGTCCCGGACTTCGAGCCCTCGGTCGGCGGCCGCCAGCTGTGGCGGCTGGACCGCTTCACCACCCTTGCGCTGACCGCGGCGGACGAGGCCGTACGGGACGCGGGGCTCGACCCCGCCTCGTGGGACGGGGCCCGGGTCGGGGTGGTCGTCGGATGCGGACTGGGCGGCGCGTGGACATGGGAGGCCCAGCACCGTCGGCTGACGGCGCAGGGCCCGGAGTTCGTCTCACCGCTGCTGATCCCCATGCTGGTGCCGAACATGGCCGCGGGCGAGATCGCCCTCGTCCTGGGGGCCCGCGGGCCCGGCCTGGTCACCGCCACGGCCTGCGCCTCCGGGGCCAGCGCGCTGACGGTCGCCCACGGCTGGCTGGCCGACGGGCTGTGCGACGTGGTCGTCGCCGGCGGCACCGAGTCCGGCAGCACGCCCCTGATGGTGACGGGCTTCCACCGGGCGGGAGCGCTCTCGACGCGGACGGCCGACCCGGCGGGCGCCTCGCGTCCGTTCGCCGCGGACCGCGACGGGTTCGTGATGGCGGAGGCGGCCGGCATGCTCGTCCTGGAACGGCTCGACGACGCACGGGCCCGCGGCGTACGGCCACGGGCGCTGCTCGCCGGCTGCGCGTCGACCACGGACGCGTACCACCCCACCGCACCGGACCCGACGGCCCGGGGGGCCGAGGCCGCGGTGCGCGGAGCCCTGGCCGTCGCGGGGCTCGCACCGCACGACGTGGCGCACGTCAACGCACACGGCACCTCCACCCCGCAGGGCGATGCGGTCGAGGCCGAACTGATCGACAGGCTCTTTCCCCACCGGCCCAGCGTCACGTCCGCGAAGGGCGCGCTGGGGCACTCATTGGGGGCTGCCGGCGCGGTGGAGGCCGTGCTGACCGTTCTCGGCATCCACCACTCCGTCGCCCCGCCGACCGCCACCACCGACGCTCCGGCCCCCGGGCTCGGCCTCGATCTCGTCACCAAGGCGCCGCGCTCCCAGCACATCCCGGCCGCCGTGAGCCACTCCTTCGGCTTCGGCGGCCACAATGTGTGCCTGGCGTTCACGGCGCCCTGAAGCCGTCGTTCACCCGCGGCCCGCCTCCCAGCGGGCACGGTCCGCGAGGAGCGCCGCGCGCCGCTCCTCGAAGCCGCGGGCCTGTACGCGAAGGGCCTCGAGCCACTGCCCGAGCTCGTCCTGGCACTTCCGTCCCGCGGGGCCGGTCTCCGGAAGATCGAGTGCCTTGAGAGCGCGCACCAGCGGTACCGCCACCTCGTCGTGGAAGACGCCCACGTGGAAGACGCCGCCGAGCGCGGCGTCCGTTGCCAGCCGGGCGAAGTCCGGCGTCGCGTGACCGGGCATTCGGAATTCCCGCAGGGTCTCCAGCAGGGCCTCCATCGCCCGGTCCGGCTCGATCGTGAGGGCGGCCTTGAACAGGTCCCGGTAGAAGACCATGTGAAGGTTCTCGTCCAGGGCGATGCGCGCCATCAGCCGCTCGCAGGCCGGATCACCGCTGAGGCGGCCGGCGTTGCGGTGGGCCACGCGCGTCGCCAGCTCCTGCACCATGACGTAGGCGAGGCCGGGCAGCACGCCGGTCCGGACGCCGCTCCGTGCGAAGCGGAAACCGGCGGAGACCTGTCGCATGCGGGCGCGCTCGAGCGCGACGGGATCCACGGCCCGGGTCGCGTGCAGATAGCCGCGAAGGGCCGTGGAGTGCCGGTCCTCCTCGGCTGTCCACCGGTGCAGCCACGCACCCCAGGCACCGTCGTCGGAGACGGTGACGGCGAACGCGTGGTGGTAGCTGGGCAGATTGTCCTCGGTGAGCAGATTCAGCACCAGCGCGCCCCGCACTGCCGGCGCGAGGCAGGACTGCTCCTCGCACCACGCCTCACCACCCGACGGGCCGTCGAAGTCGGTGGACCGGGACCACGGGACGTACTGGTGGGGAAACCACTCGCGGGCCGTCGCCAGATGCCGCTCGAGCAGATCGCCCACGACCGGCTCCAGCGCCTCCAACCGACCGACGTCGCCCGGCCCTTCATCGATGTGCCGCACCCGTCGAGTATGCGGCGCTCCGGCTGCTGAGCGGCGACGGATTCACCCGTCGGGGTGGCCGGTCGCGCTAACGTGGCGAACGCGAACAGTGCGGATCAAGAAAGAGCGGTAGCGCGATGCCCAGCAAGACACTCGATGTCCCCACCCCCGACGGTACGGCCGACGCCTTCCTCGCCTTCCCCGATGGCGGCGGCAGCCACCCCGGCGTACTGCTCTACATGGACGCCATCGGACTGCGGCCCATACTTCGGGAGATGGCCGAGCAGCTCGCGGCGCACGGCTACTGCGTCCTCGTCCCCAACGTTTTCTACCGCACCGGTCGCGCGCCCGTGATCGAGCTCCCCGACCTGACGAACGCGGAGAGCCGCGAGGCGTTCATCGCCCGCATCATGCCGCTGCTCGCCGAGCACACCCCGCAGCGCGTGCTCTCCGACGCTCAGGCCTACCTGGACTTCCTGACGGCACGGCCCGAGGTCCGCCCCGGTCCCGTCGGGGTCGTCGGGTACTGCATGGGGGCGACGCTGGCCCTGCGGACCGCGGCGGCTCACCCCGGGCAGGTGGCC
>KL569376.1:33609-57334 GCA_000715685.1 Streptomyces lilacinus | reverse complement strand
GCTTCCACCCCAGCTGGCTGGCCACGGACGCGCCGGACAGCCCGCACCTGCTCGCGCCCAAGGTGAGCGCGGAGGTGCATTTCGGGATCGCCGAACACGACGACTCGATGCCTCCCGAGACGGTCGCACGACTGAGCGCGGCCCTGGACGAGGCCGGGGTCCGCAACACCTGCGAGGTGTACCCGGACACGGTGCACGGCTTCACCATGGCGGACACGGCGGCCTTCAACCAGGCCGGGCTCGACCGGCATTGGGGCCGCCTGCTGAACCTCTTCGCGCGGAACCTCACCACCGGCTGACGACCCACCGGCTGACGACCCGGGGCCCCGACCGACGTTCAGCCGGCCCCGTCGGCGGCGCGCAGGGACGTTCCGCACCGGTCGGACACCTGGTGCACCGTTTCCGAGGCGACGGGCGCGGCCCAGACGCGGATCAGGTGTTCCTCCGCGCCCGTGTCGCCGTCGCGGGACGCGTCGCGGCCGCGTGCGTGGACCCGGAGCCGGTACGGTCCCGGGCCGGCGTCCGAGAAGCGGGGGAAGGTGTCGCCGGCGGTCCTGGGTGGTTCCTGACCGCCGTCCTCGTCCTCGTTCTCGTCCTCGTCGGGCTCCCAGGGGCTGGTCTCCTCCGGCAGGGAGAACACTCCGGCCTGGTGGCCGCGCAGATCGAGCGACACTTCGACGATCTCGCTGTACCGCTCGCGCTCGGCGGCCGAGGGCGGCGGGGGTGGAGCGTCCAGCACCTCGACGGTCAGTTTCAGCGAACCGGACCGCATCCCGGTGCTCACCGCGCCCCACACCCCGCCGTCCCCGACGCACCCGTCCGGGCCGACGGAGGCCACGAGGCCGTTGAACCCGGTGAAGGGGAAGTCCACCGTTCCGGCGTCTCCCTCCAGCAGGTACTGACCGTGGTCGATCTCGATCCGTGCCGTCACCGCGACCATCCGCCGCCCTCTCACCTTTCCCTTTGCCCTTCTGCCTTTTCCCTGCCCTGTCAGCCGGCGTCGACCCAGAACCGGTCGCCGTTGAGGATCCGGTTGTTGTCGTAGAACGTACGGATCTGGTAGCCCTGCCGGTCGTTCTCGTTCTTCGGCACCCAGCGCCAGCCCCAGTCCGGCCACTGCGTCCGCGACGCCCCCTGAAGGGTGGAGGCGAACGGGTACTCGTCACAGGTCTGCCCCGGCGGGCGCGGGCGGTTGGCCGGGCAGGCGGTCTCGTTGTTCGCCTTCCGGATCGCGCCGTTCGAGGTGTAGACGAGCGGGTTCGGGTGCGCGCCGGTCTTGCGGCCGTAGTGGTGCGGCCCGACGCGTTGCACCTTTCGGATGCCCTGGGAGATGTAGGGGAACTGCTTCATCTCCGTCATCGTGGGCCAGTACTCGGGCAGGACGCACCCGGCTCCGACGCCGCCGCGGCCCATGTTGCGGATGGAGTCGCACCGTACGCTGGCGGAGGTCAGGTCGTGCTGCGAGACGTTGACCCACCCGGGGTTGAAGAAGACCACGGTGGCCCGGTTCTGCCCCTTGCCGCGCTCCTTGCCCTTCGGGTCGATCGTGGACCGCATCTTCCACTGGCCCTCGTTCGTACGCCCCTCACCCATGCGCTGCATGGGGAAGTTCGTGAACCGCGTCGTGCACTTGTCGGCCGAGGCGCAGCGGCCCACCCCGTAGACGCTGGTGCCGCCGACGCGGCCCCAGCCACCGGTCTTCCTCATCGAGACCACCTGGTCCCAGGTGAGGGAGTCGCCCCTGGCAGCGACCATGCCGACCGAGAGGTAGGAGAGCTGCCCGACGAGCTGACCGGTGCGGACGTTCCGTACGTTGATCAGGCGGGACTCGGGGTTGCAGGCCCGGCCACGGCTCGTGAACTTCCAGCCCTTGTTGGGGTTGGTCCCGCACGGGTTGGCGGCCAGCAGCTCTTTGGCGGCCGGCGTCTTGAGCTGCGCCGTCGCCTCCTCCTCGGTGGCGGGCGCGTCGCACGCCGCCAGGGCCTCGTCCTTCGAGGCCTTCGCGGTGTTCGCGGTCTGCGCGGTCTTCGCGAGCGCGGGGAGCTGCCGGTCCAGCTCCGTACAGTCCGCGATCGTGATGGTCGCGGAGGTGCTCGCGGAGGTGCTCGCGGAGGCGGTCGTGGATGCGGGAGCGCCCCCGGACCGCTGCGGCGTGGTGGCCGCGGTGGACACGGGGGCGAGGAGGGTTCCCAGGATGCCTACCGCCCCGAGGGCGGCCACGGTTATACGTTGTAACTGCATGGATTCCCTTCGCCATGATGGTCGTGGACATGCCACGCATGTCCGGGGATCCTAAACGGTCAACCGTGATCAACTCCAACAACTTGCCGACGTCTCAAGGCAGTTGAAGTGATCGGTCAGGTGGCGGTCGGCAACGCGAACCGCACATCGGTCAGTCGTTCCGACAGCTCCCACAGGCGGCGGCCGGTCCCGGCATCGGCCGCCGCGGGGGACAGTCGTACCCGCGTCGGTCCGCCGCGCAGCTCGGCGAGGCCGTCCGGCCCGATGAACTGGCCGCCCTCCACATGCGGGTCGGTCGCCGCGTACAACTGCGGCAACGCGCCCTGTTCCGGCGCCTGGGCGAACAGCGGGTTGCCGATCCGGCCGAACACGACTCGCCACAGGCCGATCGGCGCGCTCGTCTGCAGATTGGTGGCGGTGTAGCCGGGGTGGGCGAGCACGCTGCGGACCTGGCTGCCGGCATCGGTCAGCCGCCGGTGGAGTTCCGCTCCGAAGACGGCATTGGCGAACTTCGACTGGTTGTAGAAGGTCATGGGCCCGTAGGTGCGCTCGCCGGCGAGGTCGTCGAAGTGGAGGCGTCCCTGCCGGTGGTTGACCGAACTCACCGTGACCACGCGCGGGTCGCGCCCGGCGGTCAGCAGGTCGAGCAGCAACGCCGTGAGTGCGAAGTGCCCGAGATGATTGCAGGCGAACTGCAGCTCGTGCCCCTGCGCGCTCAGTGAGCGAGGCGGCGCCATCACGCCGGCGTTGTTGACGAGTACGTCCAGCCGCGGGTGGTCGGTGCGCAGCTCATCGGCGAATGCTCGGACCGAGTCGAGATCGGCCAGGTCGAGGCGGCGCACCTCGAGGCTCGCGCCCGGCTGCTCGGCGGTGATGTCCGCGACCGCCCGGCGGCCCTTCCCCTCGTCGCGTACGGCGAGGATCACATGCCCGCCCCGGCGGGCGAGCGCCCGGGTGGTCGCCAGGCCGAGGCCGCTGTTGGCTCCGGTGACGACGAACACCCGCCCGGTCTGGTCCGGGATCTGCTCGGAAGTCCAGCGTTGCTGCTTCGTCATGCGGCACACGTTGCCGTTCGTGTCACTCGGTGTCAAGTGTGCGGCTAGGTGTCATGCACGGCATGGCGTTACCATCGTCCGGTGAGCACCCGCCCCGAAGTCAGCCTGTCCCAGCGCAAGCGGCAGCTCGTCGCGAACGAGCTGACCGAAGCGGCGCTTCAGCTCCTGGCGTTGAAGGGGTTCGACGCGGTCACCATCGACGAGATCGCGACCGCCGCCGGCGTGTCCAAGCGAACGTTCTTCCGGTACTTCGCGTCCAAGGAGGACGTGGTCGTCCAGTTCCTGGCCGACATGGGCACCGGCATCCACGCCGAGCTGGCGGCTCGCCCCCTCGAGGAGCGCCCCTCCGTGACGCTGCGGCACGCCGTCCGGGTGCCCCTCGCGGCCTGCACCGACCACGCCGACCACGCCGACAGGGCGCGGCGAGTGGTTCAGTTGATCCTGCGCACCCCCGCCCTGTACGCACGCTTCCTGGAGCATCAGGCACGGTGGCGCGACGACTTGGCGGCGGAGTTGGCGCACCGCCTCGAGCTCGCCCCCGACACCGATCTGTACCCGCGGCTGGCCGCCGGCATGGCGCTGACCGCCTTCGACGCCGTGTTGCACCGGTGGAGCGGCAGCGACGGTGCCGAGGATCCCCACGAACTGATCGACCGGGCCTTCGCCGTCATCGCCCCGGCGTTGGACGCCGTCGAACGGCGGGGGTAGAACCCGAGGATCCGTGCCCGCCTTCGAGAGTCGGGATCGTGGAGAACAGGACGCTGGCGCGTACGGGCAGGCAGGATGAGCTATTCGCGTGTTCCCGCTGCGGGGGCGGGCGGGATGGGGATGATCCCGGCCATCACCGAGGAAAGCGGCTGGCCGTCGAGTACGTCCCGCAATTCCTTGACGCCTTGTTGCCGCTGCGCCGGGGTGAGGGACACGTAATGCTCGATCCGTTCGTTGACCGTCTGCCGGAACCTGGCGTAGAGCTCGTCGTCTTCGCGAATGCGGCCGGCGGTCCGAACGAGTTCCGCGGTGCCGGCGAAGTCGTCCTCGGGCACCCGGTGATACGGCAGGACGTCCGCGAACCTGGCGGCCATCCGGCCGAAGAGCGTGTCGCCGAGCTGCCGCACGGTGAAGACGTGCGCGTAGTGCTGCTCGTGGATGGCCAGAGGCAGTTGCTCGAGCGCGATCGACTCGTGCAGCGCGGTGAGTCCGGGCGCGAGCAGGTAATGCGGCGTGCTCGCCACGTGCCCCAGCAGTTCGCGCTGCCGCACGAAACGGCATTCGGCCTGCCGGCCCGCGACGGAGACGGTCTGGTCCCGGTGTGCACCAAAGGGACCGCCGCAGACCAGGACGCGCGCGAACCGGCGCCAGTCGCGCAGCAGATCCACCATCCATCGACGGAGCAGCTGGATGTAGTCGTTGTTGGCGTCGAAGTCCAGGAGGAAATTCTTGAATCCGCCGACGTTGATCAGCAGGTCGTATTGAGGTTCCGCGTCACGCGGCAGGTTCCGTAGGCCCTCGACGTCGATGACCGAGCCCGTCACGTGCATCTTCGGGCTCGAGCCCCCGCCGGGGTCGACGCCGAGGCCGACGAGCTCGGCCATACGGCGCGTGACACCCGGAAAGTTCTGAACCACGCTGTGGGTGGCGAGCAGGTGCGCCGCTATGAGGCGCTCGTGCGGTGAGAGCGTGCTCAGGTGCCGGTCGGCGGCCGCGAAGGAGGAGCGCGGCATGCTGGCGCACAGGTCGCGGATGCGGGCGAGCGGACGTCTGATCTGCCAGAAGCTCAACAGGCTGTCCACCATGACCACCGGCCGACCCGCCACGACGGACCGTACGACCAGATCGGCGTCCATGACCGAGACGACCACATCACTCCTCTCGAGCAGGCCGTCCATCACGGCGGTCCCGGTGATCTCGCGGATGCCGTCGAAGGCATCCGCGTTACGACGAGCGAACGCCGCCGCCACGCCGTCGCCCACGAATATCCGCTCGTGCCCCGAGAGCAGCCTGGACACGGCGACGAGTTCGGCTGCCGGACCGAAGCCGCAGTTCTGGGCTCCCATCACGATGCGCATGGCCTCAGCCCCCGTGTCGTCGTGCGGAGAGAATCGTCGCGGGGTGCGGCGGCCAGTACGTCGACGAGCCGCCCGGCGAATTCGACAGGGTGTTTCGCGTAGCCGACGTGACCGCCGGGGAACTCCGCCAGTTCGTGACCGAGCCGCTTCGCGAGAACGAGTGCCGGCTGGTGGATGACGTGCGTGCGTGAGCCATGACCGCCGGCCACGACGACCCGATCCGCCACTGCCGCGAGCGCGGCGAGGTCAGGGACGAAGCGCGTGGACGGCCGGAGCACATGGGCCAGGAAAAACGCGCTGTTGTCGTGTGCTTCCGGCAGCGCCGGCGCGGGCCGGCCGCCGAAGAGGGGTTGGAGCTTCCGCAGGGCCGCCGCGACGCCTTCGCGGCGGAACACCTCGTGGGCATCGTCGACGAGCTCCCGGTACCGCGCGGCGTCCGGAAGCAGCTCCATCGTGGGCGGTTCGTGTGAGACCACCGAGCGCACCCGGCTCGGATGGCGCATCGCGAGTTCGAGCGCGACGATCCCGCCCGCGCAGCTGCCGAACACCTGCGCGGGCTCGTCCGCGGCGGCCAGGTGGTCCAGCAGGCGGTACGCGTCGTCGGCGTGCACCTCGATCCGCTGATCCGTCGGCGGGCCGTCGAGCGCGGTGCGTGAGTAGCCTCGCGGGTCGTAGGAGACGACGCGATGGTCCGCGGAGAGGACGGCGGCCAAGGGCTCGAAGACGGCCGCGTCGGAATTGCCGCCGGGGATGAGCAGCAGGAGCGGCCCGGCGCCGCGCACTTCGTAGTGGAGCCGCGCACCCGGTACCGCCAGTGTGCCGATCTCCAGGGCGTCCATCACACTCCAGGCCGGAAGCCGAACGACGTCGGAGGGTCACGGCCACACTACTGACGGCAGGACCTGGGGAGAACCACCCCTGGCCGTTCGGGCGTCGCCCGTGGGGCGGTTGCCCGCAGGGACGGGGCGTGCCCATGTGTACGCGCGCCTCGCCGCGACCGTACGTGCCTTCCCGTCACTCCCGCGAGCCGGTCTCGCGGGCACGCGAGCAGGGCATCGCTGCATCGCACACCTCACGTCGCCCACCCGTGAAGGAGACCGGGCATGGCCGTCATCAGATCGTGGACGCGTTCCCTGGCGCTGGCCGCCGTCACCGTGCTCGGTACGGCCGTGCCGGCCGCGGGTCCCGCCCACGCACACGCACCCTCACCCGCGCAGGTGCAGTGTGTGGGAACGGAGTCCGTCACCTACCGACCCGGTGTTACGTTGGCCGCCCGGAACATCGAGATCACGACCAAGGGGCGGTTCGGCTCCTGCGTCGACAGCGCGGGCAAGGTGACGAGCGGTTCGTACGGGGAGCGGTTCACGATCTTCGCCGGGTGCAACGACCTCCTCGACGGGTTCGAGGAGCAGCGGACCATCAAGTGGAGCACCGGCGACAGCAGTGTCATCCAGGCCACCGGCAGCAGCACCGCCGTGGCCGGCCAGGTCGTCACCACGATCACCGGCACTGTCACACAAGGCCGCTTCCAGGGCCGTACCGCACTGCAGACCGTCACGCTTCCTCAGCCGGGGGTCCTGCAATGCCTCTCCACCGGGTTCACGGGGGCGACCGGCGTGACGACGCTCACGATCACCTGACGGTGGTGACGGTGGCGACGCCGGGCAGGCCGCTGAACAGACCGCGCGCAACAGACAAGGAACAGGCATGTCCGTACCCCTGTTGCGTGATCCGTCCCGCACCCGCGAGGCGATCACGCAATGGCTGGCCGACCGGTTCCCCGAAGAGGGGACCCCCACGATCGGCACGCTGAGCACTCCTGCGGAGACGGGATTCAGCGGGGAGACACTCCTGTGCGACGCGAAGTGGAACCAGGAGGGCCGCCGCCTGGTCCGGCGCCTGGCCATCAGGGTGGCTCCGGCATCCCACAGCCTGCTGCCCGAGTCGCCGTGGCGCCGCCAGGTCAGGGTCCAGGAACTGCTGGCCGGAACCGACGTGCCCGTGGCCAGGATCCACGGCAGCGAACCCACCGGCGATCTCCTGGGTGCCCCTTTCGTCGTCATGGAGCGGATTGACGGGCAGGTGCCGGGGGACATCCCCTCGTACCACCGGTCCGGCTGGCTGACGCGACTCCGCCCGGCCGACCGCGCGCAGGTATGGAACGGCGGTCTGCGGCTGATGGCGAGGCTCCACCGCCTGGACCCCGACACCCTGGACCTGTCCTTCCTGGACGATCCGGCCCATGGCCCCGCCGGAATCCGCCGCCAGTTCGGCGAGTGCCTGGCTCATCTGGGGTTCTACGGAGTCGAGGGCGACCCCGTCGTCACACGCGCCGTCCACTGGCTGCGGGCCAACTGCCCGGAAGAGCCCGGCCCGCCGCGGCTGCTGTGGGGCGACGCCCGCATCGGCAACATCATCTACTCGGGCCACGCACCGGTCGCCCTCCTGGACTGGGAGATGGCCGCGCTCGGCGCACCGGAGGGCGACCTGGCCTGGTACCTCTTCACCGACCGCTACCTCAGCGAGGGCCTCGACCTGCCACGCCTCCCCGGCCTCCCGAGCCGGCAGGAGACCATCGCGGCCTACGCCTCCCTCCTCGGCCGTCCGCTGCGGAACTTCCCCTGTTACGAGGTCTTCGCCGCCTTCCGGTTCAGCCTGATCACGTCCCGGGTCACGCGCTTGATGACGAGCACGGGCATCCAGTGGCCGAGCGGGCGGACCCCCTACGCGCAGAGCGTGGCCCTGCTCGCCAGGGTGCTGGACGAGGCCGGCGAAGAGGCCTCGGCACAGGAGGTCCGCTCACAGGAGGTCTGCGCACCCTGAGTCCGCGATTCCGCGCTGTGTCGCGGGCGGCCCCGGCAGTGGTCTCCGTCAGGCCGGTGAGCGTCTGGTCGCCGCCGCGACACAGGCGTAACCGATCAGGCACCCGAGGGTGTTGGCCAGAAGGTCGTTGATGTCGGCCGTTCGTCCCGAACTGGTGAGGTACTGCGTCACCTCGATGGCGAGGGAGCCGAGGAACCCGTACGTACCGGCTGCGAGGAGGCGTGTGCCCGCGCTGGCCAAGAGCAGGCCGCCGGGGACGAACATGAGCACGTTGAGGAAGAAATCCCAGGTGTTGGCGGGATTCGAAGCGTCGAGCGGCATCAGGTTCACCGCCTGGCCGCCACCCGACCGCGTACCGAACGTCAGGCCCACGACACCGGCCACCCACAGCCACCCCAAGGCGGCGCACACACGATGTGATCTTCGCTGGGGACGGCCCAGCAGGAAGGTCACTGCGGCGATGGCGAGACAGCCGAGAACGCCGACGCTCAGTGCCACGGAAAAGGACACAGGGATTCTCTCTCCTTCGTTTCCCGACACGGACTGTGTTGGGCGGGGAGACGTAGCAGGCAAAAGCCCTGGTTCTCGGGCGCCTCGTGACATGGCTCACCTGCGACATGCGGCTGAGCCGGTCTGGAGGTGGCTCAGTCGTCCTCGTCGCGGTGGCTCTCCGGCTCGCAGATCCACTCCGACCAGTCGACGCCGAGGCGGGCGGCCAGCCGTTCCAGTGCCTGCTCGGTGCGCCCGTACGCGACGAGCTCGGAGTCGCCGTAGCCGGTGTTGTGGGCCACGATGACGTCCGGGCCGCCGAAGAACTCCGTACGAGCGCCCAGCTCACGCCACGGCAGCAGGCCCATCGGACGCAGGTTCTCCCGCACCCAGGCCAAGACCTCCGCGGTGGCTTCGGCTTCTTCGACGGTCCATCCGTAGTGGGCGGGCAACCGTGTGACGGCCAGCTGCAGGAAGAACTCCGAGAGGGAGTGGCTCTGGAGCAGCCACGCCGGTTGCTCGTTGTCGTCCCGGGCGGTGACCAGCACCGGCGGATCGGCGAGGCCGCCGCGGGCCGCGGGGTAGCCCCACTCGTTGCAGTACTGGTCCTCGGCCATGAACACGCAGACCCGCCGGTCCTCGTCCGGGCCGACAAAGGGGTTGTGCCGCGGCAGGCCGTCGGCGACGCCGTAGCCGGTGGGGTCCGGACGGACGGTGGGCGGCCAGACGGGGTTGGTCCAGTAGAGCCGCCACCGGTCGGCGAAGGAGTTGAACGGAAGGTCCCACCACTCGTCCAGTGCGGCGGGTATCGCGAGCGAGCGGTCGACGTCGTCGGGCTCGTCGCCTGCCGAGACGTCGGACTGCGTGGCGGTCCTCAGCCCGGCGACGTACTCCTTGTGGGCATCCGGGTCCTCCCGTTCCCACCGCTCTCCGCCCGTGGGTTCGTACCCCCACTCCTCCTGGAACCGGCGCAGCAGTTCCCATCGGGCATCTGCCTCCACGGCGCCGCTCGCGGTCGCATTCCGCGCTTCCCGCAGCCACTCGTGGAAACGGCCGTAGTCGATCTCTGTCACGCGGGCGATCCTATGTTCCTATGGGCGTCCCGCCCGCACGGTGCTGTCGGCAGTGGCCTGGCGGGGGACGAGGACGTGGTGGAGCCGTCGGTGGCTGAGGCGCGAGCAGGGCGGCGCAGAGTTACGATATTTTCGGGTGTTTATCAAAGCGAATCTCCCCTCCGCATTTGTTGAGGAGGGCTTCATCATGGCCCAGGAATACGGTGACCAGCAGCGGAACCAGCCCGGACCCGAAGTCGAGAAGCCTCTGAGGGTGGTCCCTGATGTGGGGGAACACACCGACGACGCGGGCGTGCTGCGGAAATACGTCGATCCGGGAGCGACGCTGACGCGGGCGCCGACTGCCCGGAAAGCCATCGAGCAGTTCATGAAGGCGCGCAAGGGCGATCTGAAGGCCGGCACCATCGATCTGCGCGAGGTGGAATCGAGCGAAGGCGCGGCGACGCTGAGGATCCGCTACCAGCAGTTCCACAACGACGTCCCTGTGTCAGGCGCCACCGTGCAGGCCGTGGCCGACGTCAAGCAGGCCAGCGTCATTCAGGTCGATCACGGGGGAGAGCTCGACATGACGGATGCGCCCGATCCGGGCGCCGCCCAGGCCCTCGACGCTCTCAAAGCGGTTGCCCTCGCGCCTTTCGACGGGGAATTCGAGGCCGCAGAGGTGACCAAGGACGAACTCGCCTACATTCGGGACACCTCCAGGCCCACCGTGCCGCACACCGACTACCCCA
The DNA here is from genome assembly GCA_000715685.1 of Streptomyces lilacinus. Classification (GTDB taxonomy): domain Bacteria; phylum Actinomycetota; class Actinomycetes; order Streptomycetales; family Streptomycetaceae; genus Streptomyces; species Streptomyces lilacinus. The sequence goes on along the minus strand of KL569376.1, from coordinate 46,856 downwards.
GCGCCTCGACCGCGCTGCTGCAGAAGGGTACGAAGCCCGACGACGCACTGCATCTCGTGCGGGACTTCATGGTGGAAACCACCGGGCCCTTCGAGCACTTCCGCGTCGTCGTGGACGCCGTGTCCGGCGAGCTGCTGTGGATCGCGCTCGCGGGCAAGTACGTGACGGCGACCCTCAAGGTCTTCTCGCCGGATCCGGTGACCGAATCGGACGACAGCACGCTGCACGGAGACTCCAGCGCGGCAACGCTCGACGCCTTCCGCCATGACGTCGAAGCCGAGATCGCCCCTGCCGACGGCGGGAAATTCCGACTCGACGGGCAGTGGTTCCAGTGCAAGGACTGGGACACCCCCACCTTCGCGCAGCCGCAGGAAACAGCGCCGAGTTTCGCCTACCGGACGTTCCCGATCAACCGCGCCTTTCTGAGCGCGAACGCCTACTACTGGCTCGACTCCGCCGCTCGCTACCTCCGCGGCCTGGGAAACACGACGCTGAACGCCAACATGAAGAAGGTCGAGGTCGACGCCCAGGCGCTCGACGGTGACGACAACAGCGAGTGGGTCGGGACGACGAATCCGCCGCGGATCCGCTTCGGCGAGGGCGGCGCACCGGATGCCGCCGACTTCGGTGTCATCGTCCATGAGTACACCCACGGTGTATTCCAATGGCTCGGCTCGGACCACGGCGGGTCGGGGTCGTACGAGCACAGCGTCTGCGACGCCCTGCCCGCCATCTACCGGGACCGGTTCAATCCCGCCGGGCACCGGCGCGTCGAGACGTTCCCCTTCGACAACAACGCCACCAACCAGTGGAGCGAGGTGCGGCGACTCGACCGCGCCGAGCGGTTCGACGACGCGCAGTTCAACACCTTCGAATTCAACCTCCGCAACTCGATGCTCGGCACAGCACTGTGGCGGTGCTACCTGGGCATGGGCGGTGACTCGTCCGATCCCGCCGAACGGGTCGAGGCGGCCGATGCCATGATCAAAACGATGATGGAGATGCTGCTCATCGTGCCGAACAGGCAGGACACGAGCGCGGCGCACGCCCGGAGCATGGCCCAGGGCTGCGTCTCGGCGGACACGACGCTCACCGGTGGCCTGTTCAGCAAGGTGATGGACGAGGCCTTCATCGCCCAGGGGCTGTGGAAGCGGCGTCCCGTTGACGTCTACGTCGCGGACAACCCGGCCGACACCGGGGCTCTGCCGAGCCCCCGCCCGCAGTTGGACTCTCCCGACATCTGGGTCCGCAACAACGACATCAGTACGGGCGACAATCCCGACCTCGGGCACCAGGCGCCCGTCAACGACCAGCCGAACCACGTGTATGTGCGCGTCCACAATCGGGGTAACCAGGCGGCAGCGGGTGGAGCGGTCCAGCTCGAGGTCTTCCGATGCGGCCAGGGCTCCGGGATGATCTGGCCGACGCACTTCCAGTCGATCGGCACGCTGGTGATCGACCAGGCGATTCCGGCCAACGGTTCGGTGCGCGTCGGCCCCCTGACGTGGACGCCGCACCTCGCGGACCATGAATTCCTGGCAGCGGTCGTGCACGGCGCCCCCGACCCGGCTCTCACCGCCACGCTCAACGGACCGGTGCCCGCCGAACGGATCGTTCGGTTCGACAACAACGTGGGACTGCGCGATGTCGCCCCCTGACACCGCGTACGAGGGGCAGCCGTTCCCCGTACCCGACAAACGTCGACCGCCGAGCCCGGCCGTACGGGTCGCGCCGGCCAAACGCAAATGGACCGGCACGCTGCCGGACAAGTTCATCGCGACCCTTGTCGAATTGGTCTCGGCGAAGGCTCTCCGCGACATCGTGGAGGCGCTCGCGGCCTTTCCCACGCGGCACACGTTCTCGCCGCACCTCGCAGAGGCCGCCGCCCTGATATCGGACCGGTTCACGGCGGCGGGCTACACGGACGTGGTCAGGCGCAGCTGGTCCCATGCCGGTCACAGCGGGGACAACGTCGTCTGCACCAAGCCGGGGACGGGAAGCGGCGATCCGGTCATCATCGTGTGCGCCCATTACGACTGCCGAATGGAAGACCTGGGCAACGCGACCGCACGGGCTCCAGGAGCAGACGACAACGGCAGTGGTGTGGCGGCGATCCTGGAAATCGCGCGCCTGCTCGCGCCGGTCGCTCTTTCCGCCACGGTCCGCTTCGTGGCCTTCTCCGGAGAGGAACAGGGACTGTGGGGATCCACGGCGTACGCCGCGCAGCTCCACGCCGCGGGCACCGACGTCTACCGGGTCATCAATCTGGACATGGTCGGCAGACCGCCGGAGGACGGTTCCGTGACGGTGGAGCGCGACGAGGGCAATGTCGTCTCGAGCAATGACGCCGCCTCGCAGGCCCTCGGTGCGGTGATGGCGCAGGCCGCCGCGTCCTACACGTCCCTACCCGTCAAACTCGGCCCCATTTACGCCAGCGACTACATGCCCTTCGAAGCGCACAGCGACGTCACGGTCGGCGCCTTCGAGGGAGAGGGCAACCCGCACTACCACCAAACCTCCGACAAGCCGGCAACGCTCGACTACGGCTATCTCGCCGCCGTCACCAAGACGATAGTGGCGACCTTGCTCGCCGAAGCGCTGGACGTCGCCGACGAAGCGCATTCGGCCGTGGACCTGTACATCAGGGACAGCCAGGCCGACACCGGATCCCAGCCGAGCGTGGTCCCGAACGGGGCCTCTCCCGACCTCTGGGTCCGCAACAGCGACATCAACGCCGGCGACGATCCCGAACTCGGCCATCAAACACCCGTCAACGGCGTTCCCAACTTCCTGTACGTACGCGTGCACAACCGCGGCACGGCCGCTCTGGGAGGCGGCGTCGCCCGGGTCCGTACGTATCAGGGCGACCCGGGCGCCGGGGCGACCTGGCCGACACGCTTCCAGCCGATCGGCACGCTGGTGATCGATCAGGCGATTCCGGCCGGCGGCTCGGTGCGCGTCGGGCCCTTCGCGTGGACGCCTCACAGCGTGGACCACGAACGCCTGCTCGCGATCGCGTCGGCTCCCTCCGACCACTCCGTTCCCGACGTCTACCCGGGCGAGCTCGACACCGACCTCCTGGTCCGGTTCGACAACAACGTGGGTCGGCGCGACGTGGCACCGCAGGGGTAGACCGGGGCGCCTACTCGCCGGCGCCTCGCATCCGCCGCAGGGCCAGCAGCGACGCCGTGGCGGCCGCCAGCAGCGCGACGCACCCGCTGAAGATCAGCCCCGCCTGCCGCAGCCCCAGCGTGACGGCCATCATGCCCACACCGACCACGGGAATCGAGATCGCCACGTACAGCACCACGAACAACGCGGACGTCACCTCCGCCCGCCGCTCGGCCGGGCTGTGCTCGCCCACCGTCGTGACACCGGCCCGGAACGACAGCCCCTGCCCCGCACCGGCGGTGACCGCCCCCACCACCAACAGCGGCAGGGAGGCCGTGACCAGCGCCGCGGAGATCATCGCCATGCCCGCCACGAGCACCACGCACCCCCACGGCAGCGCCCGTCGGACACCGACCCGTCCCATCAGCAGCTGACCGGCCGTCGACGCCGCGAAGACCGCGAAGACCACCGTGCCGGACACCGCCGGATCGCTCACCCCCACCACCTCGCTCAGGAAGCTCGGTGCCACCGACGTGAACAGCCCCAGAGTGGCGAACCCGGCGAAGCCGGCCATGGCCGCCGGCACGAAGGCGGGGCGCACCGACCGCGGCACGCGCAGCCGCCGGGGCCCACGCGACGTACCGTGCCGGTCCCGGACCGTTTCCGGGATCAGCAGCACGCCGACGACGGCCGCCGCCACGAGCGCCAGGTCCACGACGAACACCTGCCGGAGCGGATCCGGCACGTACTGCGCCAGCAGGCCGGCGAGCAGCGGCCCGCTCCCCAGCCCGCCCATGTTGGCCGCAGTGGCGACCAGCGTGGCGGCTCCGGCCCACCGCCGAGGGGCGAGCTCCACCACGGCGACCGTCGCGGTCCCCGTGAACAGCCCGGCGGACAGCCCCGACAGCACCCGCCCCACGAACAGCTCCGGCAGCCCGCGCCCGAAGAGGAAGCACAGCGCGCTCATCGCCGACAGCACCAACCCCGCCAGCAGGATCGGTCGCCTGCCCACGGAGTCCGACAGCTGCCCCAGAAGGAGCAGTGCCACGATGACCCCGACGGCGTAGACCGCGAAGATCAGCGTCACCATGAGCGAGGAGAAGCCCAACTCTCGCTGGTACAAGCCGTAGAGCGGAGTGGGCAGCGTGGTGCCGCACATCACGACGGCGAACGCGTAGGCGGCCACGGCGAAAGGCCGGCCGCGCCGGTCGCCGTAGCGGTCACAGCCGGCGTCGTCCCGTCGTCGCGTGGAGAGGCGGCTCATCACCGCGACTGCCTATCAGGAACGCCCGGTGACGGCCCCGCGCCCCGCTCGCGTCAGTGATCACGACCAGCCGGCTGGGCGAAGCCCCGGCATCGGGCCGGCACGCGAAGGCGGCGGTGGGTGCGGACCGGCGCCCGTGCCTTCACGGCGTGCCGTGCGCTTCACATCGCTGGGGGAGGCTCCGTACGCGGTGCGGAAGGCGCGACTGAAGTCCGACGGGTGCCGAAAGCCCCATCGGGTGGCGGTCTCGTGGACGGTCCGGTCCCGGAGGCGGGGGTCGGTGAGGTCGGCGTGGCAGCGCTCGAGGCGGCGGCGCCGGATGCCGGCGGCGACGGTCTCGGGCCGGTCGCGGAACAGCTGGTGCAGCAGGCGTACGGAGATGTGGTGGTGGGCCGCGATGGTGGCCGGTCGTAGGTCCGGGTCGCCGAGGTTGCGGTCGATGAAGGCGTCGACGCGTACGAGCAGGGCCGAGTGGCGGGTCTCGGCCGGGAGGGTGTCGAGGGCGTCGAGCCGGCCGGCGAGGAAGGTGAGGGCCAGGTCGTGTCCGACGGATCCCAGCCGGCGGAGTTCGGCCGGGCCGCAAAGGGAGGCGTCCGCGGGCAGGCCGGCCATGAAGTGGGCGAGGAGCGAGCCGGAGACGGTCGGGGTGGGGAGGCCGGTGGCCAGCAGCCGGTCGGCCCGGTGGCCGGGGAACGGGAGGGCGGCGCGGGGGAGTCGCATGAGGACGAGTTCGCTGAGCCGGCCGTGGTCGCGGAACTCGCAGGTGAGGGGGTGTGAGGTGTCGAACAGCGCCATGTCCCCGGTCTCGAGGACGCAGTGGTTGCGGCGCTGCTGGAGGGTGATGAGGCCGACTCGGGCCAGGACGAGGTAGTAGTCCTCGGGGTCGTGGGCGCGGATGTGGGCGAGGGTGCGGCCGGCGCTCATGGGCGTGAAGGAGAAGGTCGCGACCTGGGTGTCGGGGAGGGTGACGGCTGTCGCGGTCCCGCGGAACCGGTCGGCGTGCTCGCAGGCGGTCGACACGGGTACGACGAGCCGCCTGACCAGCTCGTTCCACCACGAGAACCGTTCCGGCGGCGGCAGGATGTCGGCGGAGACGGTCAGGACCGGTTCTTCTCGCGCTGCCTCGGCTGCATCGGGCACTGGCCGATGGTGCCGGGGCGGGAGGTCGGAGAGGAAGCCGTGTACCGGTCAGGTTGGCCGGGTTGCGGCGGCTTGGCCTCGCCGTCGTGCGCTCGATGTCAAGGATGTCTGCGCTGTGTGCCGATGTCGCGGCAGGAGGGCGCGGGCACACTCGTGACCGCACCTCAGCAGATTGAGCTGCACATGGCGAAAGGAGATCGGGTGATGCGGATCAGGCGTGCGGCGCTGACGGCCGGGCCTCTCCTCGCGGCGACGGTGCTGCTGACCGCCGTTCCGGCCAGTGCCGCCGGGACCCGGTGGGCCAGTTGCTCCCGCGGCAAGTGCGACTGGGGCTACGTGGACGGCCGGTTCGCGACGATCTGGGACCAGAGCAACGACGGCATAGGAGCGGCGCTCGACGTCAGAACGTACGAGGACGACCAGCCTCGTTGGATCAAGGCGTTCTACGGCGAGGGGATCAAGGAGCAGTGGTTCGCGTATCCCGTGAGGAAGGCCCGCATCTGCAACTACGACGGTCGTGACATCTCGTCGTGCGGGGGCTGGAAGACGTTCTGAGAAGGAAGGATCGCCGCGTGCCGCCACAGTCGTGGCGCCTGTCTCTTATACACATGGCTCACGAGCCGAAGATGACGTGCAGGGCCGCCACGGCGACCGCCGCCACTCCGGCCAGCACGGTGATCAGGACCGATGACGTCAGCAGGTACGCGCCGCCGATGCTCGCCGTCACGCCGTTGACGAGCACCACGACCTCGGTGGAGCCGGCGTGGTCGGTGTGGCGTGTGCCGGTATTGCGCCTCATCAAATCCTCACCTTCCTCGGGCTTTTATCGAAGAAGGGGCGGAAGGCACCCTTCGCGTGCAAGTGCCGTGGGCAGGGGCCGCCGACGGGCTTTTGCACACTGCCGCGCTCCCACGGACCTATAAGGGTGTGACCGACCCAGAGGAGGTGGCTGCGTGAGCCCCCAAGGAGATCACGGGGCCATACCCGCCGAGTTGCCGGGTTTCGCCGTTTTCTTTACAGCGGAGTATCCACGAGTCGTTCATAGCCTCATGAGAGCCGGAGCGACTTATGAGGAAGCCGAGGACGCGACACAGGATGCCATGCAGGAGCTCCTGCGCATGTGGCCGGACTGCAAGAGCCCCGCGGGCTGGGTCCGGACGGTGGCGTGGCACGCGTACTGCAAGAAGGCCGAACGCAATCGCAAGCGGTTGGCTCTGGAATCGCGGAACGCACGGCTTTCGGCCTCCGTATCGGCGGATCGCGCCGAACCGGACGAGCACCAAAAAGTATTGGAGATTCTGCGCGGTCTCCCTCCTCGGCAGGGACAGGTCCTGGCTCTGCACCTGGACGGCTACTCCGCACAGGAAATCGCCGCGCTTCTCGGCGTGAAGGCGAGCACCGTCCGCAGCAATCTGCGGCACGCTCTCGCCACGCTGCGCACCATGCTGGAGAACTACGAGGAAAAAGAAGGAGGTTCGCGTGTCCGCAAGGGATGAGCGAGGAATCGCCACACGCAGGGCCCAGCCGAAGACCGCCAGAGACACCACGCCGTCCGTGCACCCGGCGTTCGAACGGTTTCTTCGGACCGTCCGGGCCGACGTCGAGAGCCGGCTCTCCCCGGACCTGTCTCTTATACAGGCTCCCGACTTCGAGTCCCAGGCCGGCTGGGCCGCCTACGGCTATCACGTCGTCCAGCTCTGGCTGTTGGCCATCGCGACGGCCGGCCGCCCCGGAGTGCGTCTCCATCGAGACGACATCGACGAGCTCGCGGTGGAGACGGCGGCGCGAGCGCTGAGCGGCTTCCGCGACCAGGCGCGGCAACCCGTTCCGGAACCGCAGGCGGCTCTGCCGGAACTGAAGGCAGCGTTCCTCACCGAATGCGTGCGGCACCTCCCGTACGCCCATCGGGGCCGTCACCTCATGGCCGAGCGGGTCTCCTTCGACGAATTCGAGGACACGGACACATCCGATCTCGTCGGCGTGCTGTGGGACTGCGCGACCACCGAGCAGGCGGAGGAACTGCGTCGCGTGGCCCGTGACGAGGACGGGGAGGGCGACACCGACGAGATCGTCACTTTGACGCCCATCGCCATCCGTGCGGCGGTCCAGCGATACCCGGAGGCCGTGGCCCCCGAATCAATAGCCTGACCCTCTCTCCCCGAGCCCACCACTGGACGCAAGGTGGCACATGAACGTGAACGACGTGAAAGTGCGGCAGGTTCTCCGACGTTCGTACGAGCTCGACCACGGGCACTACGCGGTCGGCATCGAACTCCAGCCGTACAAACTCACGGGGGTCGTTGTCGGGTCCGACGGCGTGGTGATGGCACGTTCCCGTCGGCATCTCACGGTCATGGAGTCCGGGGAGGTGGTGAAGCGTGTGGCCGAGCTGGCAAAAAATCTCGTCGACGACAGACTGGGCTGCGCGTTTCCCAGAAGCAGGGTGTGCGTGGGAGTCCAGGTGGGCGGCCCCGTCGATCCGGACACGGGAACGGTGCTCCACCTCGTCAACGGCCCCGACGACCACCGGCACGAAAAACCTCCTCCCTACGAGTGGGTGGACTTCCCGCTCGGTGCGGAACTCGCCTCCATGACGGGCTGCGCCACGTCGGTGGAGAACGACGCCCACGCCTTCGCGGCGTACGAGCAGAGTCTCGGTGTGGGCCGCGGAAGCACGACGTTCGGGGTGATCCTCGTCCGCGACGGCGTGGGGGCCGGAATGGTCGTACGGGGCGAGCGGATTTCCGTCCCGATGGAATTCGGGCACCTCCAGGTGTGGCAGAGGGGCCGGATCTGCGATTGCGGGATGCGGGGGTGCATCGAGAGCCAGGTGGGGAACCGTGCGCTGACCGCCGTGGTCAAGGAACGGACCGGACGGGAACTCGACGGACTCGAGGCCGCGATCGCGCTCGCCGACAGCAACGACGCACAGGCGCGAGAGGCGGCGGCCGCCTTCCGCAAGGCCGGCACCTCGATCGCCCGTGGCATCGCCATGCTCCTCACCACCTTCGGACCGACCGATGTGGTGGTCTACGCGGCGGAGGATCTCCTCGACGGCGGGCCCGGGCGCCGGGCGGCGAATGCCTTCCTCCACGCGATGAGGAAATTCCCCGCGCACACCTTCCACATCAGCAGGGACTGTCACATCGTCACCAAACCGCTGGACGCCGTCCGTGGCGCGCACGGCGCCGCGCTGATCGCTCTGCAGAGTTGCTTCGGCGTCCGGCTTCAACCCCGGTAGGAGTACGCCCCCATGCGCCCACGATTCCACGACTACGACGGTCGACTCTCCATCGGACTCGACATCGGAGGCACGAAGATCGCAGCGGGAGTGGTCGACGCGGAGGGCCACGTCGTCGAACGGGTCCCGGTCGTGCCCAGCCCCGCCGACCAGGCAGCCACTTTGAAGGCCGTTTCCGTTCTCGTCGAAGGACTGCATTCCCGGCATCCCGGAATCGCCGCCGTCGGCGTGGGAGCGGCGGGCCTCGTCCACTGGCCCGAAGGCCGCATCCGGACCGCTCCCAACAATGCCTACCGTGACGTGCCGCTCCGGCACCTGCTCGAGGAATCCACCGGGCTGCCGACCGTCGTCGACAACGACGCCAACGCCGCCTGCTGGGCGGAGTACCGCATGGGAAACAGCGCCGCCTACATGGCCTTCGTCACCGTGGGCACCGGCGTCGGCGGCGGTCTCGTCCTGGCCGATCGTCTCTTCCGCGGCCGCACGGGAATCGCCATGGAGATCGGGCACATGATCGTCGACCCCCACGGCAGCGAGCGCTGCGGCTGCGGCACCATCGGCTGCCTCGAACCCCTGGCCTCCGGGCGGGCGCTCGGCCGCTACGGCAGCGCGGCGGCCGCGGCCGAGCCCGACGGGATGCTGGCCACGCTCGCGGGCGGCCCCGATCGGGTGACCGGGGAAACGGTCTCGGCGGCGGCGCGCGCCGGAGACCCGGCCGCATGTGCCCAGCTCGAGCGCCTCGGCCACTGGCTCGGCATCGGCGCCGCGACGCTCGTCAACCTCTTCGACATCGAGCTGGTGGTCATCGGCGGTGGCGTCGCGGAAGTCGGCGATCTCCTGCTGGCCCCCATCCGCTCGAGCTTCAGCCGTTTCGTCACCGCCGCCGCCCACCGCGAACTCCCGGACATCGAGCCGGCCCGCCTCGGCCCGGAAGCCGGGTGGATCGGCGCCGCCCTCCTGGCCCTCGACCACCACAAGGAGGGCCACCACAAGGAGGGCCCGGCCGGCGGGGCGTGAGGCCCATGAAAAAAGCCGCCGGGCGGCCGCCTCGTCCTTGAGGTGGCCGCCCGGCGGCGGTGTCCCGGGACACCGGGGTCGGACAGATCGCCCGGATCAGACCACCGGAGCCGGGTACGTGGGGTACTCCACCCCGGAGACGTGCTGGACGACTCGGATGACCTGGCACGAGTAGCCGAACTCGTTGTCGTACCAGAGGTAGAGGATCGCGTTGTCGCCGTCGACCTTGGTGGCGCCGGCGTCGACGATCGAGGCGTGGCGCGAGCCGATGAAGTCGCTGGAGACCGCGTCGGGGGCCGTGGTGAAGTCGATCTGGCGCTTGAGCGGCGAGGTCAGCGAGACGTTGCGGAGGTAGTCGAGGACCTCCTCGCGGGTGGTCTCGCGGCCGAGGCGCAGGCTGAGGATCGCGATCGAGACGTCCGGCACGGGAACGCGGATCGAGCTGCCGGTGATCGGCGCCTTGAGCTCGGGCAGCGCCTTGGCGACGGCGGAGGCGGCACCGGTCTCGGTGATGACCATGTTCAGCGGCGCCGAGCGGCCGCGACGGTCGGCCTTGTGGTAGTTGTCCAGCAGGTTCTGGTCGTTGGTGAACGAGTGGACGGTCTCCACGTGACCGCGCAGGACGCCGTACTCGTCGTCCATCGCCTTCAGCGGCGGGACGATGGCGTTGGTGGTGCAGGAGGCGCAGGACAGGATCTGCTCGTCCGGCTTGATCATGTCGTGGTTGACGCCGTGCACGATGTTGGGCACGTCACCCTTGCCGGGCGCGGTCAGGACGACCTTGTCGATGCCGGGGCGCAGGTGCTTGGACAGGCCCTCACGGTCGCGCCACTTGCCGGTGTTGTCGATGAGGATGGCGTCCTTGATGCCGTACGCCGTGTAGTCGACCTCCGACGGGTCGTTGGCGTAGATCACCTTGATCTCGTTGCCGTTGGCGACGATGGTGCTGTTCGCCTCGTCGACGGTGATCGTGCCCTGGAACTGGCCGTGGATGGAGTCGCGGCGCAGCAGCGAGGCGCGCTTGACGATGTCCTGGTCGCCGCCCTGGCGGACGACGATGGCGCGCAGGCGCAGGCCGTTGCCCGAGCCGGACTTCTCGATGAGCAGGCGGGCGACGAGGCGGCCGATGCGGCCGAAGCCGTAGAGGACGACGTCGCGCCCCTCGCGGCACTCGATCTTGTTGGCACCCGTGGCGCCGGCGACGGCCTCGGCGGTGAACTCCTCCACCGAGAGACCGCGGGCGTCGGTCTTGTACGTCGCGGCGAGCATGCCGATGTCGATCTGGGACGGGCCGAGATCGAGCGTGGTGAGAGCCTGCAGGAACGGCAGCGTCTCGGTGACCGAGAGCTCCTCGCCGGCTATCTGCCGGGCGAATCGGTGGGTCTTCAGGATGCTGACCACCGACTTGTTCACCAGGGAGCGGCTGTGGAGGAGGACCGTGACGTCCCGCTCCCGGTGCAGCTTCCCGATGATCGGGATCATCGACTCCGCGATCTCCTCGCGGTTCTTCCAGTTTGTGAACGAGTCGTCGTTGACAGTCACAGGTCGGCCAATCTTTCGAGCTAGGCGGCGCTCACATGTTAACCCCACGTCGGCTCGATGATTCGGGAGGGGCTGTCGGGGCCGCTGGGGGCCGAGGGCGACGAGTGGAACATTGAGGTGCGAGGGGGGAGCCTTGGAACATGCGGTGGCCCTTCCGCTCGTCCCCTCGACCTGGAGCGGGTGCCCACAGTCGGGCCCTCTTCGCGATCGGGCAGTGCGTGCCGTTCGCGATCGCCCTGCTCGTGGTGGCCGTAGAGCTCTCGCCAGCGCATTTTCTGTACACCGGCCCCCTGCTCACGGCCACGCCGGCGCTGGCCGCGGTGACGATGGGGCCCAAGGGCACCGTCTCGGCGGCGGCCGTCGCGGTGGTCGTCAGCGTGATCACCGCGACCCACAACGACGCGTGGGGCACCCAGCAGGTCTATACCAACTTCCTGGCCCTTTTCCTCGTCTCTGTGGCCAGTGTCACGACGAGCAGAGCCGTGCGGACCCGCAGACAGAACGAGCTCGACCAGATCCGCCGCATCGCCGCGGCGGCGCAGGAGGTCATCCTGCGGCCCGTGCCCGCCCGGCTCGGTCCGCTCCGGCCCGCCAGCATGTACCTCGCCGCCGAGGCGGGGGCGCGGATCGGCGGTGATCTCTACGACGCCGTGGAGACCCGCTACGGGGTCCGGATGATCGTGGGGGACGTCCGGGGCAAGGGGCTGCCCGCCGTACGCGCGGCCGCCGCCGTGCTGGGCGCGTTCCGAGAGTCCGTGCACTACGAGGACGACCTCGTGGAGGTGGTGCACCACTGCGTGGCCGCGCTGCAACGGGAACTCGCCGTGCCGGACGCGTACGACGAGGAGGTCCTGATGGAGGGATTCGTCACCGCGCTCGTGGCCCAGGTGCCGGACGGACCCGTGGTCGAGGTGGTCAACCGCGGTCATCCGCCTCCGCTGGTGCTGCGCCAGGGCAAGGTCCTCACGCTGATGCCCGCCTCCACCCTGCCGCCCCTGGAGCTGGAGGACTTCGCCTTCGACCTTCCGGAGAAGGTGGAGAGCTATCCGTTCGCGCCCGGCGACCGTCTGCTGCTCTACACCGACGGCGTGATCGAGGCACGGAACCGGGACAGCGACTTCTTCCCCCTGCCCGAGGCGATGGAATCCGCGGAAGCGGCGCAGGCCCGCAGCCCGCAGGAGTTCCTGGAGCGACTGCACCAGGGGCTGCTCCGGCACACCGGGGGCAGCCTGGCGGACGACGTGGCGATGCTCGTCATCGACCGACTCGAGGACGCCGCCGAACGAGAGGACGCGCGCCTCAGTCGACCGGCAGACCCTTCGGTTCCTTGATCCGCTTCATGATGATCTGCGAGTTGACCTCGGTGATGCCCGACAGCGTCGTGAGGCGTTCGATCCAGAGGCGCTCGTAGGCGGTGATGTCGGCGACCGCGATGCGGAGGAGACAGCCGGGGCTGCCGAAGAGGCGGTACGCCTCGATGACGTCGGGGATGTCCTGGAGGGCGGCCTCGAAGGCCTCGACGGCCTCGCGGTCGCGTTTGACCTCGATGGAGACGAGGACCTCGAAGCTGCGGCCGACGGCCTCGGGGTTGATGATCGCCCGGTAGCCCTGGATGACGCCGTCCTGTTCCAGCTGACGGACGCGGCGCATGCAGGGGGAGGGGGTCAGGCCCACGCGGTGGGCGAGCTCCTGGATGGTCAGGCGGCCGTCGTTCTGGAGCTCGCGCAAGATATTTCTGTCGATGCGGTCCATCGCGCAATTATCCACCACTCAGGCCGTGCCTCCGCGCTGATTTCAGCGATCCAATTGCGCGCCATTCGTCCTATTCTTCCCTTGCCGGCCGCCATCCCTCGCGGCCGAGTTGAAATGATCTTGGGAAGGGTGGTCGACGTGGCACAGGTCGTCGTCATCAGCACCGGCGGGACGATAGCC
>KL569376.1:32746-33297 GCA_000715685.1 Streptomyces lilacinus | reverse complement strand
GGCAGGGGTCCGGCTTCGCCGCCGACGCACGGGGCGGGGACGTCCTGGCCACGGCCGCGGTGCCCGAGGGCGTGACCGTACGGGTCGTCGACCTCATGAGCGTGAACAGCGCCCGCCTCACCACCCGCGACCAGCTCGCGCTGCTGCGGAGCGTGCGCGAGGTCCTGGCCGACCCCGAGGTGGACGGCATCGTCGTCACCCACGGCACGGACACCCTGGAGGAGTCGGCCTTCCTCCTCGACCTCCACCACGACGACCCCCGCCCGGTGGTCTTCACCGGCGCCCAGCGCCCGCTCGAGGCACCCGACGGCGACGGCCCGCGCAATCTCCACGACGCCCTGCTCGCCGCGGGCTCGGCCGCGCTGCGCGGCCACGGCGTCCTGGTCGTCTTCGACGGCCAGGTGCACGCCGCGCGCGGCACGATCAAGGTGCAGACGCTGGCCGCCGACGCGTTCGCCGACCCCTCCGGCAGCCCCGTCGCGGACGTCAAGGACGGGCACGTCCTCGTCCGCCGGCAGCCCGAACGCCCGACGCCGCTTCCCCTGCCGGCG
>KL569376.1:30421-32499 GCA_000715685.1 Streptomyces lilacinus | reverse complement strand
GATGTGTATAAGAGACAGGCCCTCCCGCGGGTCGACATCGTCACCCACCACTGCGACGCGGACCCCCTGCTGTTCAACGCCGCCGTCGCGGCCGGCGCCCAGGGCGTCGTCCTGGTGGCGACGGGCGCGGGCAACGCGACTCCCGAGGTCGTCGCCGCCGTCGAGGCGGCCGTCGCGCGCGGCGTGCTCGTCGCCCTGACCACCCGCGTCCCCGCCGGATCGGTCGCCGAGATCTACACCCAGGGCGGCGCCGTGGACCTGGCGGCCGCCGGTGCCGTGCTCACCGGCACCCTCCGCGCCGGCCAGGCGCGCATCGCCGTCCTCGCCGCCGCGCTCGCCCTCCCCTACGCGGGCGACACGGCCGGCCGCACCCGCGCGCTGCGGCACACCCTCGGCGCGACCACCGCCTCCTGACCCCGCCGCCCTCCCCCCACCGCACCTGATCGGATCCACCACCATGTCGGCCGTCCCCGGTCCCTCCCGAACCGAACACGACCTCCTCGGCGAACGCGACGTCCCCACCGACGCGTACTACGGCATCCACACCCTCCGTGCCGTCGAGAACTTCCCCATCACCGGCACCCGCATCTCCGCCTACCCCGACCTCGTCACCGCCCTCGCCTCCGTCAAGCAGGCCGCCGCGCTCGCCAACCGCGACCTCGGCCTCCTCGACGAGCGCAAGGTGGACGCGATCGTCAAGGCCTGCGACGAGATCCGCGCCGGACAGTGGCACGACCACTTCGTCGTCGACGTCATCCAGGGCGGCGCCGGCACCTCCACCAACATGAACGCCAACGAGGTCGTCGCCAACCGGGCCCTCGAGCTCCTCGGCCACGACAAGGGCGACTACCGCCACCTCCACCCGCTCGAGGACGTCAACGCCGGGCAGAGCACCAACGACGTCTACCCCACCGCGGTCAACCTCTCGCTCCAGCTCGCCGCCGACCGCCTGCTGCAGGCCATGGACGTGCTGCGCCAGGCCTTCGCGGCCAAGGCGGAGGAGTTCGCGGACGTCCTCAAGATGGGCCGTACGCAGCTGCAGGACGCGGTGCCCATGACGCTGGGCCAGGAGTTCGCCGCGTACGCCGTCATGCTGGGCGAGGACCGCTCCCGCCTGGCCGAGGCGTGCGCGCTGCTCCGGGAGATCAACCTCGGCGGCACCGCCATCGGCACCGGCCTCAACGCCCACCCGCGGTACGCGGAGCTGGCCTGCGGCCACCTGAGCGCCATCACCGGCATCCCGTTCACGGTCGCCGGCGACCTGGTCGAGGCCACGCAGGACATGGGCGCGTTCGTCCAGCTCTCCGGCGTGCTCAAGCGGATCGCCGTCAAGCTCTCCAAGACCTGCAACGACCTGCGCCTGCTGTCCTGCGGCCCGCGCGCCGGCCTCGCCGAGATCAACCTGCCGCCCGTGCAGGCCGGTTCGAGCATCATGCCCGGCAAGGTGAACCCGGTGATCCCGGAGGTCGTCAACCAGATCGCGTTCGAGGTCATCGGCAACGACGTGACCGTCACCTTCGCCGCCGAGGCCGGCCAGCTCCAGCTCAACGCCTTCGAGCCGGTCATCGCCCACAGCCTCCTCAAGAGCCTCACCCACCTGCGGGCCGGCTGCCTGACCCTGGCCGAGCGGTGCGTCACCGGCATCACCGCCAACCGCGAGCACCTGGCCCGTCTCGTCGCCCAGTCCATCGGCCTGGCCACCGCCCTCAACCCGCACATCGGCTACGAGCAGGCCACCGCGGTCGCCCAGGAGGCCCTCACCACGGGCGCCGCCGTCCACGACCTCGTCCTGGCCAAGGGGCTGCTCACCGAGGAACGGCTCCGGGAGATCCTCCACCCGGACAACCTCGCCCGCCCCCACGCGCGGGCCGCCACGGCCGTTCGCGCCTGACTTCGCCCGAGACAGTTCCCCACACACGAGAGAGAAGAAAAACCCCCATGGCAACGGCGCCCAGCGTCTCGTACTCGATGACGGTCCGACTGGAGGTCCCCGCCGGCGGGACCGCGGTCAGCCAGCTCACCACGGCGGTGGAGTCCTCCGGCGGGTCGGTCACCGGCCTGGACGTGACGGCTTCGGG
>KL569376.1:27818-30151 GCA_000715685.1 Streptomyces lilacinus | reverse complement strand
GCTTCGGGTCACGAGAAGCTGCGTATCGACGTGACCATGGCGACGACGTCGACCGAGCACGCTGACGAGATCGTGGAGAAGCTGCGGGGCATCGAGGGTGTGGTGCTGGGCAAGGTCTCGGACCGTACGTTCCTGATGCATCTCGGTGGCAAGATCGAGATGGCGTCGAAGCACCCGATCCGTAACCGTGACGACCTGTCCATGGTCTACACCCCCGGTGTCGCGCGGGTGTGCATGGCGATCGCGGAGAACCCGGAGGATGCCCGCCGTCTGACCATCAAGCGCAACTCGGTGGCCGTCGTCACCGACGGCTCCGCCGTCCTGGGCCTGGGCAACATCGGTCCGAAGGCCGCGCTGCCGGTGATGGAGGGCAAGGCCGCGCTGTTCAAGCGGTTCGCGGGCATCGACGCGTGGCCGATCTGCCTGGACACCCAGGACTCCGACGCCATCGTCGAGATCGTCAAGGCCATCGCCCCGGGCTTCGCGGGCATCAACCTCGAGGACATCTCCGCCCCGCGCTGCTTCGAGATCGAGGCGCGTCTGCGCGAGGCGCTGGACATTCCCGTCTTCCACGACGACCAGCACGGCACGGCGATTGTGGTCCTGGCGGCTTTGACGAACGCGCTGCGTGTGGTGGGCAAGCCGATCGGGGACGTACGGGTCGTCATGTCCGGTGCGGGCGCTGCTGGTACGGCGATTTTGAAGCTGCTGATCGCCGCCGGGGTCAAGCACGCCGTTGTCGCCGACATTCACGGTGTGGTGCACGCGGGGCGTCAGGACCTGGTCTCGGCGGACGCGGGTTCGGCGTTGCGGTGGATCGCGGAGAACACCAACCCCGAGGGCATCACCGGCACGCTGAAGGAGGCCGTGCGGGGCGCGGACGTCTTCATCGGTGTCTCGGCCCCGAACGTGCTGGACGGGGACGACGTCGCGGCGATGGCCGAGGGCGCGATCGTCTTCGCGCTGGCCAACCCGGACCCGGAGGTCGATCCTGCGATCGCGCGCAAGAGCGCCGCGGTGGTCGCCACGGGGCGCTCGGACTTCCCGAACCAGATCAACAACGTGCTGGTCTTCCCCGGAGTCTTCCGCGGCCTCCTCGACGCCCAGTCCCGCACCGTGAACACCGACATGATGCTGGCCGCCGCCCAGGCACTGGCCGGCGTCGTCACGGAAGACGAGCTCAACGCGAACTACATCATCCCCAGCGTCTTCAACGACAAGGTCGCGGGAGCGGTCGCGGGTGCCGTCAGGGAGGCCGCCAAGGCCGCCGGAGCGGCTGTGACGGGCACCACGACGGTCTGACGCACGGCGCGTCGAGTGGCGCGACGCCACTTGGCCCCCCATAAGGTGTCGGGCAGACATCAGGCGGCAGAAATGCGGCCGCATCCGAGGCTGTGGCGCTGGCCGTGGCGCTTTCCGTGTGACTCTCCAGGGTGCCGGATTGGCTTTCCCGCCACTGGTGGGGGCAGGATGCGTAACCGGGCGCGAGGGTCTGGCAAACGGACCCGGGTCCGGGGACTGTCCGAGGGCCCTGGCAGCATCGGCTTCGATCTCACGCCTCATTGGCAAGAAGAACACGGGAGTACAACATGAACCGCAGTGAGCTGGTGGCCGCTCTGGCCGACCGCGCCGAGGTGACCCGCAAGGACGCCGACGCCGTTCTGGCCGCGCTCGCCGAGACCGTCGGTGAGGTCGTCGCCAAGGGCGACGAGAAGGTCACCATCCCCGGCTTCCTGACCTTCGAGCGCACCCACCGTGCCGCTCGGACCGCGCGCAACCCGCAGACGGGCGAGCCGATCCAGATCGCTGCCGGTTACAGCGTGAAGGTCTCCGCGGGCTCCAAGCTCAAGGAAGCCGCGAAGGGCAAGTAAGCCTTCAGCTCGAAGGGCGGCCACCCAGGAGGGTGGCCGCCCTTTTGGCGTATCAGGGGAGCCTGCCCCGCCACGTTGCCGCGTAAACGGCCCGTGTACGGCCCGTAAAGCGCCTAACGCCTCGTCAGGGCTCTCCGGCCCCACCGACGCCGTCCGCGCGCCCTGACGGCCCGGCAGGAGTCTTGCCCCGGCCCCGCCCTTTCTCCGTTTCCTGGGACTGCCGCCCCAGCCCCCGCTCCGGAGGCTCGTAGGCCCCGCCCCGGGCTGCGCCGTGCGCGATGCCCGTAAACGCCGGACGGGGCTGACCGAAGTCAGCCCCGTCCGGGGGTTCGAGGGGGCGGAGCCCCCTCGGAAACGGTGAAGGGGCGGGGCTGGGGATCAGCCCCGCGCAGCGGCACCGGTCAGGCGGCGGAGCCGCCCGGCAGCTCCACGTTCGCACCCAGATCCCGCAGCTTCTGCATG
>KL569376.1:27350-27506 GCA_000715685.1 Streptomyces lilacinus | reverse complement strand
CTCCACGTTCGCACCCAGATCGCGCAGCTTCTGCATGCTGTGCCTTCCCGGGGGATGACCCCCGGACCCCCAGCCGGGGGCCCGGCGGGCCGGCGGGCTCAGTTGGCGGCGGAGTCGCCGGGCAGCTCCACGTTCGCACCCAGATCGCGCAGCTTC
>KL569376.1:26724-27067 GCA_000715685.1 Streptomyces lilacinus | reverse complement strand
CTCCACGTTCGCACCCAGATCCCGCAGCTTCTGCATGAAGTTCTCGTAGCCGCGGTTGATCAGGTCGATGCCGTGCACCCGCGACGTACCCTCCGCGGCCAGCGCCGCGATCAGGTACGAGAAGCCGCCGCGCAGGTCGGGGACGACCATGTCCGCGCCCTGCAGCTTCGTCGGGCCGGAGACGACCGCGGAGTGCAGGAAGTTGCGCTGGCCGAAGCGGCAGGCGGAGCCGCCCAGGCACTCGCGGTAGAGCTGGATGTGGGCGCCCATCTGGTTGAGCGCGGAGGTGAAGCCGAGGCGGGACTCGTAGACCGTCTCGTGGACGATCGACAGGCCGCTCGCC
>KL569376.1:18996-26427 GCA_000715685.1 Streptomyces lilacinus | reverse complement strand
ACCAGCGGCTGCTGCCAGTCGGTCTGGAAGCCGGGGTGGACGTCCGTCTCCAGCGCTATGGCCTTCAGCGAGCCGCCCGGGTGCCAGAAGCGGATGCCCTCGTCGTCGATCTCGAAGGCGCCGCCGACCTTGCGGTAGGTGTTGAGGAAGGTCATCATCGAGCGCTGCTGCGCGCCGCGCACGTAGATGTTGCCGCCGGTGGCCAGCGCCGCGGACGCCCAGGAGGCCGCCTCCAGGCGGTCCGACAGGGCGCGGTGGTTGTAGCCGCCGAGCGTGTCGACACCGGTGATGCGGATGGTGCGGTCGGTGTCCATGGCGATGATCGCGCCCATCTTCTGCAGCACGCAGATGAGGTCCTCGATCTCGGGCTCGACGGCCGCGTTGGACAGCTCGGTGACGCCCTCCGCCAGCACGGCGGTCAGCAGCACCTGCTCGGTGGCGCCGACCG
The DNA here is from genome assembly GCA_000715685.1 of Streptomyces lilacinus. Lineage (GTDB taxonomy): Bacteria > Actinomycetota > Actinomycetes > Streptomycetales > Streptomycetaceae > Streptomyces > Streptomyces lilacinus. The sequence continues at coordinate 25,979 of KL569376.1, read as the reverse complement.
ACGGGTAGGGCAGGCGGATCTTGCAGCCGCGCAGTCGCTGCGGGGCCTCCAGGTACTGGCCGCCCTCGCGCTTCTCGATCGTCGCGCCGAACTGGCGCAGCACCTCGAAGTGGAAGTCGATCGGCCGGCCGCCGATGTCACAGCCGCCCAGGCCGGGGATGAAGGCGTGGCCGAGGCGGTGCAGCAGCGGGCCGCACAGCAGGATCGGGATGCGCGAGGAACCGGCGTGGGCGTCGATGTCCGCGACGTTGGCGCTCTCCACGTACGTGGGGTCGAGGACCAGCTCGCCGGGCTCGTCGCCGGGGCGGACGGTCACACCGTGCAGCTGCAGCAGGCCGCGCACGACGCGCACGTCACGGATGTCGGGGACGTTGCGCAGCCGGCTGGGCCCGTGTCCGAGCAGCGCGGCGACCATGGCCTTCGGCACGAGATTCTTCGCGCCGCGGACGCGGATCTCTCCCTCGAGCGGGGTGCCGCCGTGGACAAGCAGGACATCGTCAGGGCCGGTCATGGATCTCGCGTTCCTGGAGTTGGGCAGGGGGCAAGAAGAAAGGGTAATGCGATCGGGGGGCCCTTCTGCCGCCCTGAGGGGCCTGGAAGCACGTCATGCTTTTGTCACAACACTCTGCGTTTATGGAATAGTCGCTACCGGTTATCACGGGGTCCGTTTCGGGCCACTTCCGGGCCTCTCCCGGGTCTCTTCCGAGCCCCTCCCGGTCTCTTCTGAGCTCCTTCCCGGCTTTTCCGAGAACTTTCCGGGTCCGCCGCGCGGGCCCGCTGCTCTCGTACGCCCCCTCGCCGCCCCGACCGACGGCCCCGGGCCACTCCCCGTGCGGCCCGGAAATGGGGGATCATGTGGCCATGACCGAGGTGTCCTCGCTCACAGGGCGGCTGCTCGTGGCGACACCGGCGCTGGCCGATCCGAATTTCGACCGCGCCGTGGTGCTGGTGCTCGACCACGACGCGGACGGTTCCCTCGGCGTGGTGCTCAACCGGCCGACCCCGATCGGCGTCGGCGACATCCTCGAGTCCTGGGCCGCGCTCGCCGGGGAGCCCGGTGTGGTCTTCCAGGGCGGCCCGGTCTCGCTGGACTCGGCGCTGGGCGTGGCCGTGGTGCCGGGCGAGGCCCACGAGCACGGGACGGGCGCCGCCGCCGAGGAGGGACTCCTGGGCTGGCGCCGGGTGCACGGGGCGATCGGGCTGGTCGACCTCGAGGCCCCGCCGGAGCTGCTGGCCAAGGTGCTGGGCTCGCTGCGGATCTTCGCCGGCTACTCGGGCTGGGGCCCCGGTCAGCTGGAGGAGGAGCTGGTCGAGGGCGCCTGGTACGTGGTCGAGTCGGAGCCCGGCGACGTGTCGTCGCCGGATCCGCGACGGCTGTGGCGGGCCGTCCTGCGGCGTCAGCGCAACGAACTGGCGATGGTCGCCACCTATCCGGACGACCCGAGCCTCAACTGACCCGGCCCCTCCCCAGTACCCTTGGAGACCATGAGCACTCTCGAGCCCGAGCGCGGGGCAGGTACCGGCACCCTCGTAGAGCCGACACCGCAGGTGTCGCACGGCGACGGCGACCACGAGCGCTACGCGCATTACGTCCAGAAGGACAAGATCATGGAGAGCGCGCTCTCCGGCTCCCCGGTCGTCGCCCTGTGCGGCAAGGTCTGGGTCCCCGGGCGCGACCCCAAGAAGTACCCGGTCTGTCCGATGTGCAAGGAGATCTTCGACGGCATGGGTGCCGGCGGGGACGACAAGGGCGGCAAGGGCGGCGACAAGAAGTAGCCCCACCCCCACCTCGGGTTTCTCCTCGGCTCCCGGGGCGCGCGACCGCGTCCCGGGAGCCGTCGTGTTCTCGGCCGGGAACCGCCCGTGTATGCGTCCGCCCTCGGAGCCAAGGATGGGGGCATGAGTGATTCCGACAGGTATCCCTTCGCCCCGGGCCTCGCCCCGGGCCTCGCCCCGGGCCTCGCCCTGGACCTCGTCCCCGCGCCCCGCCGTGTGACGTACACCCCCGAGGCCGGCGGCCACGAGATCGACGAGGGCACCGGGATCGACGCACGGCCCGGCACCGAGCGCGTCGCGCGCTGGCTGCGGGCGACCGTCGGCGCGGCCACCGGGCTGCCGCTGGAGCCGCGCGCATGTGTATAAGAGACAGCGCCAACGGCGGCGTCCTGCTGCGCGTCCTGCCCGAGCTCGGCGCGGAGGACGGCCCCGAGGCCCATCGCGTCGTCGTCGACGGCCACCTCGTCGAGATCGCCGGCGCGAGCGAGGCCGGGGTCTTCCGCGGCGCGCAGACCTTCCGTCAGATGCTCGGGCCCGAGGCGTTCCGCCGGGCGCCCGTCTCGGCGAAGCGGGCGTGGGAGCTGCCGCCCGTCGTCGTGGAGGACGCGCCCCGCTTCGCATGGCGCGGTGCCCTCCTCGACGTCGCCCGGCACTTCATGCCCAAGGGCGGCGTCCTGCGCTACCTCGACCTCCTCGCCGCGCACAAGCTCAATGTCCTCCACCTCCACCTGACGGACGACCAGGGCTGGCGCCTGCAGGTCGACCGCTGTCCGAGGCTGACGGAGGTCGGCGCGTGGCGGGCGCGGAGCAAGCTCGGGCACCGCGCGTCGCCGCTGTGGGACGAGCGGCCGCACGGCGGCTACTACACGAAGGACGATATTCGCGAAATCGTCGCGTACGCCGCCGAACGGCACATCACCGTCGTCCCCGAGATCGACGTGCCCGGCCACTCGCAGGCCGCCATCGCCGCGTACCCGGAACTGGGCAACACCGACGTCATCGACACCACCACCCTCTCCGTGTGGGACACCTGGGGCATCAACCCGAACGTACTCGCACCCACTGACACCACCCTCGCGTTCTACGAGAACGTCCTCACCGAGGTCCTCGACCTCTTCCCCTCGCCCTTCGTCCACATCGGCGGCGACGAGTGCCCCAAGGGCCAGTGGAAGGCGTCCCCGGCGGCCCGGGCGCGGATGGCGGCGGAAGGACTGGCGGACGAGGAGGAGCTGCAGAGCTGGTTCATCCGTCACTTCGACCGCTGGCTCGCCGCGCGCGGCCGGCGGCTCGTCGGGTGGGACGAGATCCTCGAGGGCGGCACCCTCGGGGGCGGCCTCACACCCGGTCTCACGCCCGGCGCCACCGTCTCCTCCTGGCGCGGCCGCGCGGGCGGCATCGCCGCGGCCCGCGCCGGACACGACGTCATCATGTGTCCCGAACAGGAGGTCTACCTCGACCATCGGCAGGCGCCGGGCGACGACGAGCCCGTCCCCATCGGCTGGGTCCGCACCCTGGAGGACGTCTACCGCTTCGAGCCCGTGCCGTCCGGGCTCTCGCCGGCCGAGGCGGACCGTGTCCTCGGCGCGCAGGCCAACCTCTGGACCGAGGTGATGGAGAACCAGCAGCGCGTCGACTACCAGGCGTTCCCCCGCCTCGCCGCGTTCGCCGAGACGGTCTGGTCCCCCCTGCCGGCCCCCGCCGAGCGCGACTTCGCCTCGTTCGAACGGCGCATGACCACCCATTACGCCCGACTCGACGCCCTCGGCGTCGACTACCGCCCGCCCGGCGGCCCGCGCCCCTGGCAGCGCCGGCCCGGCGTGCTCGGACGCCCGCTCGAGGGCGCGCCCCCGATCGTGTGAGCCGATCCGGAAGGTGACGAACCGCGCGGCGGCCCCCTGGCACGGTGGTCCTCCACACACTGCCGTAAGTCGTACAAGGGTTCCCGAATCATGGCATTACGCTGGCAATTCGCCCACAGCGCCGATAGGTATCACAGTGGTTCGGGATGCCTCAATCCGGACGTTCCTCTCCGGTGGGGACGGTCCGGCGGTTCGCGGACCCTCGCGACGACCGGCCCGGAAGATGTGCCAGAGTTGCCACGTCCGGGCCGACAGCACGTACCGTACGGCGGGATCAGGCGGAACAGCAGGCGGAACAGTCGGGACAGGCACGACAGTCGGGACCACCGGGGAAGGGGCAGCTGGGTTGACCACGCACGCACCGCAGGCGGCGCACACCGTGACGTTGCCGGGTTCGCTCGACGAAGCCGTGGCAGCGCTGTCCGCCATGCCCACGGCCGTGCCCGTCGCCGGAGGCACGGACCTGATGGCCGCCGTCAACTCCGGGCTGCTGCGCCCCGCCGGCCTCGTCGGCCTCGGCCGCATCAACGAGATCCGCGGCTGGCAGTACCAGGACGGCGCCGCCCTGCTCGGCGCGGGCCTCACCCACGCCCGGATGGGCCGCCCCGACTTCGCCGCCCTCATCCCAGCCCTCGCCGCCGCCGCCCGCGCCGCCGGACCGCCCCAGATCCGCAACGCCGGCACCCTCGGCGGCAACATCGCCTCCGGCTCCCCGACCGGCGACGCCCTGCCCGTCCTCGCCGCCCTCGAGGCCTCGCTCGTCATCGCCGGCCCCGGCGGCACCCGCCGCGAGATCCCGGTCGGCCGGCTCCTCGCCGGCCTCGACATGCTCCGCCCCGGCGAGCTGATCGGCTGGGTCCGCGTGCCCCTGCTGCACGCCCCGCAGACCTTCCTCAAGGCCACGGGCCGCACGGGCCCGGGGCGCGCCGTCGCCTCGGTGGCCGTCGTCCTCGACCCCGCCCGGCGCAGCGTGCGGTGCGCGGTGGGCGCGGTGGCGCCGATGCCGCTGCGGCCGTTCGACGCCGAGCGCTGGGTGTCCTCGATCGTCGACTGGGACGGCGAACGCACGCTCGCGCCGGACGCGCTGGCCGCCTTCGGCGACTACGTGGCCGCCGCCTGCATCCCCGATCCGACACCCGCGCCGGGCGCTCTGTCCGCCCACGAGGCGCCCGAGCCCGGTACCCTGCCGCCGGCCGTGCTGCATCTCCGTCGTACGGTGGCGACTCTGGCCCGCCGAGCACTGGGGAGGGCACTCGCGTGAGTGACGACCAGCAGCGACACACCCATGCGTCCGCGCCCGGCGCGGGCGGCTGGCAGCCGATTCCGCAGGGCGCCGGGCTGGACGTGGAGGGCACGACCTTCATCCAGCTCCCGCCCGAGCTCCTCGAGCACCCCGGTCCGGCCGCGGCCGGCTCGTGGGCCCCGCTGGCCGCGCCCGGCACGGGCTACGCGCCGCCGGCGGCCGCGCCGCCCGTCGCCGCGCAGGTGGCCGCGCCCGTCGAACAGTGGGGCGGGGCGTACGACACGGGTGCGCACGGTGTGGTGCCGGGTGCCGGTACCGGCGTCGACGCCGGCGGTGAGCCCGGCATGGCCGACACGGCGCAGTGGCCGATGCCGTTCGACGTGGCGGCCGGGGACGCCGGTGACCCGGTCCCGCAGGGCGCCGGGGACACGGGCCAGTGGACGGTGCCGGCCGCCGGGGACGACTCGGTGGAGGAGTCCGGGGAGTACGCGCTGCGCGACCCCGGCCCGCAGTACGCGCCGGGTGCGGGTGCGGGCGTAGGTACGGATGCGGGTGCGGTCGACGGGGTTGGTGGGTTCACCGGTCCGGGCGATTATCCGACCGGTCAGTGGACGGCGCCCGGCGCGGTGCCGGATGCGGCCGCGCAGGCCGAGACGCCGGAAGCCCACGCCGCGGAGCCGGTGGAGCCCGTAGAGCCTGCGGAGCCCGTGGAGCCCGTAGCGTCTCAGCCCGAGCCGGCGTCCGAGCCGGCTGTCGACGCGGTGCGGGCCGCCGCGGAGGAGCCGGCCGAAGCGCTCGTACAGGACGAACCGCTCACGCCGACTGACCCCGCCGCCGGCCTGCCCGAGGCGTCGTCGGATGCCGAGCCCTATCCGACGGAGCCCTACCCGGCCGAGCCCCTCGCGTACGTCCAGAACGAGCACCCCTGCGCCTCGTACGTCCTGCGCGTCAACGGCACCGACCGCCCCGTGACCGACGCGTGGATCGGCGAGTCGCTCCTCTACGTCCTGCGGGAGCGCCTCGGTCTCGCGGGCGCCAAGGACGGTTGCTCGCAGGGCGAGTGCGGTGCCTGCTCGGTGCAGGTCGACGGCCGGCTCGTCGCCTCCTGCCTCGTCCCGGCCGCGACCACCGCCGGTTCGGAGGTCCGTACCGTCGAGGGTCTCGCGACGCACGGGCAGCCGTCCGACGTGCAGCGCGCGCTCGCCGAGTGCGGCGCGGTGCAGTGCGGTTTCTGCGTGCCCGGCCTGGCCATGACCGTGCACGACCTGCTCGAGGGCAACCACGCCCCGACCGAGCTGGAGACCCGCCAGGCCATCTGCGGCAACCTCTGCCGCTGCTCCGGCTACCGGGGCGTGCTCGACGCCGTGCGCCAGGTCGTCGACGAGCGCGCCGAGGCGGCCGCGGCCCTGGAGGAGGCCCAGGGGCAGGACGGGGAGCAGGGCCCGGAGGGGGCCCACATCCCCCACCAGGCGGCTCCGTACGGCAACGACGGCACTTCGTACGGAGGTGACGCCACCCCTTACGGCGGTGACGGCACCTCGTACGGCCATGACGGCACTCCGTACGGCAACGACAGCGCCCCGTACGGCGATGACGGCAGCGGCTTCGGAAAGGCATCGGCATGACGGGAATGGGCGGGATGGCCGGGATGGCCGGAATGGGCGGGATGGAGGGCATGGCGGGCGGCGTGGGTGCAGACCCCGGTTCCATCGCCACCGCCTCCCTCGCGCCCACCGTCGCCCCCCAGGCCCAGGCGCCGACCCACGGCATCGGCGTCTCCCTCCCGGCCGCCGACGCCGCCGCCAAGACCCAGGGCACGTTCCCGTACGCGGCCGACCTGTGGGCCGAGGGCCTGCTGTGGGCCGCGGTGCTGCGCTCGCCGCACCCCCACGCCCGGATCCTCTCCATCGACACCTCGGCCGCCGCCGCGATGCCGGGCGTGCGCGCCGTCGTCACGCACGCCGACGTGCCGGGCTCCGCCACCCACGGCCGCCGCGTCCACGACCGGCCCGTCTTCGCGTCCGACATCGTCCGCCACCACGGCGAGCCGATCGCCGCCGTGGCCGCCGACCACCCGGACACCGCCCGGCCTGTCTCTTATACAC
>KL569376.1:7789-18808 GCA_000715685.1 Streptomyces lilacinus | reverse complement strand
CCCCGAGCAGGCGTTCGCCGCCGAGCCCCTCCACCCCGACGGCAACCTCATCCGCCACATCCCGCTGCGCTTCGGCGACCCCGACGTCCAGGGCGAGGTGATCGTCGAGGGCCTGTACCGCATCGGCCGCCAGGACCCGGCGCCCATCGGCGCCGAGGCCGCGCTCGCCGTGCCGCGCCCCGACGGCGGCGTCGAGATCTACACCGCCTCGACCGACCCGCACGCCGACCGCGACCTGGCCGCCGCCTGCTTCGCCCTGGAGCCGGAGCGCGTGAAGGTCGTCGTCACGGGCGTGCCGGGCGCCATGGGCGACCGCGAGGACCCCGGCATCCAGCTCGCCCTCGGCCTGCTGGCCCTGCGCACGGGCCACCCCGTCAAGCTCGTGGCGACGCGCGAGGAGTCCTTCCTCGGCCACCCGCACCGCCACCCGACGCTCCTGCGCTACCGCCACCACGCGGACTCCGACGGCCGGCTCCTCAAGGTCGAGGCCCAGATCCTCATGGACGCCGGCGCCTACGCCGACTCGTCCTCCGAATCCCTGGCCGCCGCCGTGGCCTTCGCCTGCGGCCCCTACGTCGTCCCCCACGCCTTCGTCGAGGGCTGGGCGGTCCGCACCAACAACCCGCCCTCCGGCCACGTGCGCGGCGAGGGCGCCATGCAGGTGTGCGCCGCCTACGAGGGCCAGATGGACAAGCTCGCGGCACAGCTGGGCCTGGACCCGGCCGAGCTGCGCATGCGCAACGTCATGGCGACCGGCGACCTGCTGCCCACCGGCCAGACGGTGACCTGCCCCGCCCCGGTCGCGGAACTCCTCCGCGCCGTCCGCGACTTCCCGCTCCCCGCGCTGCCGATGGACGACCCCGACGGTTCCGAGGACGACTGGCTCCTGCCCGGCGGCCCCGACGGCGCCGGCGAACCGGGCGCGGTCCGGCGCGGCGTCGGCTACGGCCTCGGCATGGTCCACATGCTGGGCGCGGAGGGCGCCGACGAGGTCTCCACCGCGACGGTGAAGGTCAGCGGCTCGGTCGCCACGGTCATCTGCGCGGCCGTCGAGACCGGCCAGGGCTTCACCACCCTGGCCCGGCAGATCGTCCAGGACGTCCTCGGCATCGAGGAGGTCCACGTCGCTCCCGTCGACACCGACCAGCCCCCCTCCGGCCCGGCCGGCCACGGCCGCTACACCTGGGTCTCCGGCGGCGCGGTGGAACGAGCGGCGCGCATGGTCCGCACCCAGCTCCTGCAGCCCCTGGCCCACCAGTTCGGCATGTCCACGGAGCTGCTGACCATCGCCGACGGCAAGATCACCTCGTACGACGGCGTGCTGAGCACGACCGTCGCCGAGGCGCTGGACGGCAAGGAACTGTGGGCGACGGCGCAGTGCCGCCCGCATCCCACGGAACCGTTGGACGACACGGGCCAGGGCGACGCCTTCGTCGGCATGGCCTTCTGCGCGGTGCGGGCGGTCGTCGACGTCGACATCGAGCTCGGCTCCGTCCGCGTCGTGGAGATGGCCGTGGCCCAGGACGTCGGCCGCGTCCTCAACCCCGCCCAGGCCCGCGCCCGTATCGAAGCCGGCATCACCCAGGGCATCGGCGCCGCCCTCACCGAAAACCTCCGCACCGCCAACGGCCTCGTCCGCCGCCCCAACCTCACGGCGTACGCCCTCCCGACGGCCCTCGACACGCCGGACGTCCACATCGTGAAGCTGGTCGAGGAGCGCGATGTCGTCGCCCCCTTCGGGGCGAAGGCCATCAGCGCGGTACCGGTCGTGACCTCGCCGGCGGCGGTGGCTTCGGCGGTGCGGGCCGCCACGGGGCGACCGATCAACCGGCTCCCGATCCGGCCGCAGACGGCGGCGGGGGTGGCGCAGGGGGCGGCGGGGATGCCGGGGACGTCGGGGGTTTGAGTACCCGTACTCAAGTGAGTGTCAGTCGCAGTCAGTAGTCTTGGCCGGTACGGGGATACGCGACTGACACGAGGGGCGGGACGGACGTGGGTGCGGGTGGGGCTGGAAAGCTGCGCACAGAGCTGGAGACACTCAGAACCTTCAAAGGTGAGGTCGACAAGCTCCTCGACTTTCTCCTCGAATCCGAGGCCGCTCCCCACCGCATGGCGGAAAACCACATCGTTCCTGCGCAACTGGGTGTCAACTTCGCTGAGGTCAACTCCCTCTACAGCGCCTACAACGAGGTTCACGGCCAGCTGAAGAACCTCTCTCAGCTCCTGTCCGACCAGATTGAGGCCCTGAGCACGGCAGTTCATGCGGCGAGCGTGGGTTACGCGAACGTGGACACGGAATTGCGTGATCGCATGTGGGCCATCCAAGCCCGCACGAGGGAGCTCTACGAGCCGAAGCTCGACCCGAACGAGAAAGCCCGGCGGATGGTCGGGCAGCAGCCCGTCGGTAAGAGCGGTGGTAGCGGAAGCAGCAGCGGCAGCGATGAAGGGCAGATCTGATGACCACTCCTCCTCCCGGCCCGGTTGGTGGCGTCAGCCCTCTGATCAAGCAGCCCAGCAGCGGCCTGTTCACCACATCCGATTTCGAGTCGAAGTCCCACGAAGAGCTGCGCGCCATGGTCGCGAATGCGGACCCGGGCACGACTCGGGCCCTTGGCGACAAGCTCAAGACCGCTGCCGACAGGATCAAGTACCTTGGCGAGGCGCTCAAGAAGCACATGGCAGCGGTCGAGTGGGAAGGCCAGGGCGGTGACGCCTTCCGTGAGTGGGGCACGGACATGGCCAACGCCACCCTCAGGCTGAGTGAGTTCAGCGACAGCGCGGGGACGTGGACGCTGCACGCCGCGCAGACGTTGGGCGACGTCAAAGGGTCGATGCCTGAGGTGTCGGCGGAGTCCAAGACGGTGCTCAACTCGTACCGCAGCAACCATCCGGGGATGGTCGGTTCCGTGCCGTCATCTCCTCTGCTGGAGCAGCAGAGCGGCCTGCAGCAGCAGGGCCCGTCGCGGCAGCAGGCGTATGCCGCGCAGCAGCGCCTGGATGCCGATCGGGCAGAGGCGGCTCGGCTGATGCGCAAGCTCGCGGAGTCGTATGCGTGGTCGGCGCACCAGATGTCGACGGCAGAGCGGCCGACGTTTCGGCCGATGAACATGAATGGATTCTTTCCGGGAGAAGTCGAACAGGTCGAGTACCTCCCCGCCCCGGGGGGATCGGGGAGAACGGGTTCGTCCGCTGGTGGTGAGGCCAAGGGCGTGCAGCCGGTTGGTGGTGGGCTGCAGAGTGCGGGATATACGCCGACTGCTGGGGGAGCCCATTTGGGGGATGGCGGTAGCTCAGTGGTGCGGCATGTCTCCCGCGTTGAGCTGGCTATGCCGCTGTCGCACACGAAAGTTGATGGGGGTTTGGCGGTGCCACCGACGCCGATCGCTCCATCCAGTGGCCTGAACACGCCGCCTCACACCGGCGAGACGACCAATAATCCATTGGCGCGGCCCGCATTCAGCATTCCCTCCATGCCGCCGGCTGGCAGCGGACCGGCAGCCATGGGTGCCAAACCGGCATTGCCGCTCGGGGGATCCCGCGCAGGCGCAGTCCCCGGTTCGCCAGCTCGTGGTATTGCTGGCGGTCAGCTCAGGGTCCCCGGTGTAGCCGCGCCTGGTGACGGCATCGTCGGCGGGCGCCCAGTACCTCGCTCTCCCGGGCAGGTTCAGCCGCCGACGTCGGGAGGAACGGTGATCGGTACAGAGCCTGGTCAAGGCCGTGCCCAAGCAGGCTATGCACCATACGGGGCAACGCCAGGGGCCTCGTCTGGTCCGGCCAGAGGACGGTCGGCTGCTGGCCGACGACTGGCCACTGAGCCGGGTGGCGTCGTTGGAAGTATCCCCCGGCGGCGATCCGCGGCAGCGGACGCAGCGTTCACTCCTGGAGGTACGGGGCTCGTGCGCCATGCCACAGAGACGAACCGTGTTCAGAACGGTCCTGCACGGCGCAATGATCAGCGCCCCGAGTACCTGGTTGAGGACGAAGAGACCTGGGCGCAGGGCGGACGTCGTGTCGTGCCGCCTGTTATCGATTGATCCGCAGAAAGAGCCGAAGATATATGCGTCCCAGCATGGCGACCGCTCGATGGCGAAGCGCGGTTTGTGCCGCTTTCATGCTCTCCGGACTTGCTGTTCCTACAAGCCCGGCTCAAGCGGACACGGTCCGCTCACGGCAGTGGTACCTGGATGCGATGCATGCAGAGGAGCTGTGGAAGACCAGCACCGGCGCAGGAGTGACCGTAGCGGTCATTGATAGTGGTGTTGACCCGAATCTCCCCGACCTGCAAGGGCAAGTCCTTGCTGGACGAGACTTTTCGGGGGTAGCTGGAGACACTCCTCCTGACTATGACGGCCATGGGACGCGAATGGCCCTCTTCATCGCGGGTACGGGGCGAAGCGACGGTGGGCAAGGATCGTTTGGACTGGCGCCTGGGGCGAAGATCCTGCCACTCAGAGTGGCCACTGCCAGTGCTCCCAGAACGCGGACGCTTCCGGGAGCCGCTGTCAGCAGAGCTGTCCGCTTTGCTGCCGACTCCGACGCGAAGATCATCAACATCTCCCTGGCGGCGCCGGTAGCGGTTCCTGAGCAAAAAGAGGCGATTGACTACGCCATCTCCAAAGGAAAGATCGTCTTTGCGGGTGTAGGCAACACTGGCGACAAAGGCAATGAGGTTCAGTACCCGGCCGCGTACCCAGGCGTTGTGGGCGTGTCCGCAGTGGACGAAGACATCAAAGCAACGACGTGGTCACAACGGGGATCACAAGTAGACCTAGCCGCGCCAGGTGACAACATGGTGGCTAACTGCCTGGGTGAGACAGGAATCTGTCGAGGCAACGGCACAAGCGACGCCACCGCCCTCGCATCCGCCTCCGCCGCCCTCATCTGGTCCGCGCACCCGGACTGGACCGCCAACCAGGTCCTCCGCGTGCTCATCAACACCGCCGGCGGCCCCAAAAGCGGCGAGAAGCGCAGTGACAGCATCGGCTACGGCGTAGTCCGCCCCCGCATCGCCCTGCAGAACCCGGGCGACCCGGGCCCCCCGGACGTGAGCCCGCTCCCGGAGCTCGCAGCCGCCAAGTCCGCAGCCCCCAACGCCGCCGCGTCCCCCGCGAGCAAGCAATCCGACGAGGCGGGCAGCGGCAACACCCTGCTGACTAAGCGCAACTTGATCGCCGCCGGTGCCTGCATCGCCGCAGCGGCAGCGGTCACGGCGGCCGTGCTGATCACTCGCCGTCGCAGGACGCTCGCCAACTAAGCCGTGTTCATCCGTCCCGCCGGCCCGTGAGGGACTGGGCCACTCACGGGCCGGGCTCACAGGCCGGTCACAGCTTGGAAGCTCTGGACACTCCACGCCAGGTCCATCCCGAGCTCAGGACCACTTTCCGCAGGGCGTTTCTCATGTCCCGCGTGTCCAACGTCTTGACCTTGTGCCGGCGGCCGTCGGGTCCCCGCTCGAACGTCCACTGCGCCGTGAACCCCGGGCCGCGGCAGTACCCTTTCGACACGGACAGGCTGCTCTTGGTGGTAACCCATCGTTCCTGAAGAATCCGCACCTCGTGCAGCGACGGATCCAGGCGCATCCGGATCTTGAGCTTCTGGCTCTTCCGCTCACCAAAGGCGGAGCTGTTGACCCACCAATCCGCCGCCAGGTCGGCCCGCTCCGCAGTGGCTGCGTTGCGTACGCGGTACGGCACGTGCGGGCTGTTGACTGCGAGCAGCGCGTCCCGGACCTCCGCGGCGGAAAGGGGCGCGACATCACTGTCCGGGTACTGGGTGCCGAACCATTTGTCCCGAAGGCGGCCCATCGCTAGACCACCGTCCCGGCGCCCGGGCGCACTGTGACGGTCATCATCAGAGTCCCTCCACTCCCCGCCAGGTCCATCCGGCGCCCAGGACCGCCTCCTGCAGGGGTTTCTTCATAAGACGCGTGTCGAAGCGGAACGTCTCGACCTTGCGCCGGCGGCCGTCGGGCCCCTGCTGGAACTCGCTCTGCCAGCGAACCTCGAAGATTTGCCCACGGCCGTACTCGCGTGACACGGCAAATTTTGGCGGGTCCCCGGCCCACGTCACCTTCCACTGCTCGTCGAAGCTCTGCACCTCACAGTTCACAGGGTTCAGGCGCATCCAGACGTGGAATTTTCGCTCGAGTTGCTTACGGGAGCGGGAAGAGCCCCAGGCGGGCTCCCAGCCCCGCCACTCCGCCAGCAAGGTGGCTGTATCGGATGTTCGGGAGGAACTGCGCACGCTGCATGACGCGTCCGAGCCGTTGATCGCGAACAGCGCGTCGCGGACCTCTGCCGGGGAGAGCGGGGTCACACCGGGGTCGGGGTATTTGGTACGGCTCAGATCGCTCCGCAAGCGGTTTATCTTGTCTCGCAGGCGGCCCATTGCTAGTCGCCCACCTCGGTTCGCGGGCGCACCGTGCGCACGAAGTCCTGGAAGTCTCCGAGAACGGTGTCGTGCTGGGCCGCGGTGGCGGTCAGAGCCAGCCGGACCACCGCCCGTTTGTGCGGCTCTTCGATGTCCGGCATGGACAGGTACACCTGGGACTGGACGAGGTCGTGGCGCTTGTCGCCGGCGACGGCCGAGAAGGTCACTCGCTGGGCCAGGGCGGGTGCGTCAGCGGAGCCGACCTCGCGGCGGTAGGTCACCGCCACAGACTCGGCAACCTCGCGCAGGCGCTCCACCGACTCGTCAGCCAGCTCGGCCAGTGTCGCCGTGTCCGACCGGTATTCGCCGTCGACGGTGATGTTTGCGGTGAACCCGGCGTCCGGCTGTGGATGCACCGCGGCGAACGCGACTGCGGGGGCGTCGCCCCCCGCAGGACGGGCGGGGAGCCATCCCTCGGGCAGGCGGAATTCGATCGGCACCGGCAGGCTTGCAGCCACCTTGGGCCCTCCTTCCGTGGAGAAGTGCATCAGAACCAGCTACTGACGGTTTTTTTCGCGGCGCCGGCAGCGTCGCCGACCGCGTCAACCGCATCGCCCACCGCGTCGGCCACATCGTTGGCGGCTTTCTTGACCTTTTTCGGATCGAAGGTGATCTCGACTCCCACGGCGCCGCCGAAGACGGGGGAAGCGCCTGCGTCGGCGTCGAGCTTCCACACTCCGGTCGTTTCGTTCCTCTTGAGACCCCACCATGCCTCCGCACCGGGGCCGGCCCAGCCCTCGGCCGTCGCGCCGATGCCGATTCCGCCGACCTCCACGCCCACGGCGCCGCCGGCCTTCGCTCCGGCGAACCACTTCGCGCCGGCGGTGACCTCCTCCTTGGTTGCTTTGGCGGTGAGTCCGGCCTCGCCACCGGCGAATCCCTCAACCCGTGTGTAGTAAGGGATGTGCCCGTTGTCCTCGCGTTCTTCGACCATGGCCCGCCCTCCCGCGGACACCTCGAAGGCGGCGCCGCCGCCCTTGTTGCTGAAGCCGTAGTTCGCTGTGGACCTGACTCCGGCGTAGGCGTCGGCAATCACCGAGACATCCGCCGGACCGTCGGTCAGCGACCTCTCCGCGGTCACATGGCCCGCGTCGCCATATGCCTTGATCCTGCCCTGCTTGCCGTACGAGGGGCTGCCGGTTGCGTCGAAGCCGATGCCGGGCCCGGTGGCTTTGACTTTCCACCCGTCCGTTTTCGTGGTGGACACCTCCGGCGCCGAAGCCCTCGCCAAGTCGCCCTCGGCATGTGCATTGAAGCCGCCGCTGAAGGCCACCGCACTGCTCAACGCCCGCTGAACCCCTTGGTCGGCCTCGTCCACGGCTCGTACCGCCTTGGCGATCGCGGCGGTCCACTCCTGGGCCGCCTGCTGGGCCTGGGCCGCGAGCTTGGGGTAGTCCGGGTCGTGCTGGAGGGCGTTCTGCTCCTGTGCGGAGAGCTTGCTGAAGCCGACGTACGTGGCCTTGCCCGAGCCGTCGACCTTGTAGTCCTTCGCCTCGGCGTCGGCGACCAGGTCCTTCGCTGCTTTCTGCAGCCGGGTGAGCTCGGTGTGTGCCTGCTTCAGGAGGCTGGCGACGGCCAGTGCCTCCGTCTTGGCCGCCGCATATTGGGATGCGGTGGCCGCGGATCTGCGCTGATGCGCGTTGAAGGCCTGGCCCTGCCATTTGCCGTTCGCCAGGGCGTGCTGGACGTTCTTTTCGTAATCCTCTTTCAGCTCGCCGAAGCGCTTGCCCATCGTCTGCCACAGCTCGGACGCGTTCAGCAGTGGCGACAGGTCGGCGGTCATTACGTCCTGGTAGCTCAGTGCCACGATCGACCCCCGGTCACCATTCGTTTATTCGGCTGCGAAACGGCTCCTGTGGCGCGATGTTCGCCGAGCCGAATTGCGCGGCAATGGCGGTGTCCTGGCCCTGGAGGAGGGTCTTCGTGCTGCGCAGCGCGTTCAGCTCCTGGTTCAGCCGGCTCATCAGCCAGCCCGTCTGCGTCTGCCAGACGCTCATCGCCTCCGACAGCCCTTTCTCGGCAGCCCAAGCGGACAATCCGTTCAAGCCGGTGTCCGGCTTCAGCAGACTCGACCGCGCCCCCGGTCCGGCCATGGGCGGGTGCACCGTCCCGCCGTTTTCCCCTATCCGACCGGCGGCCTGAGTGTCCGGCAGCAGATGCTGTTCCATGAACGTCGCCGCCCGCTGCTTGTCGCTCGCCGAGCTCGCCAGTGTCCCCTGGCCACCGCCCACCCCGCCGGCATTCGCTTGGGCCACCTGAAGCCGCTGTTCTGCGGAGTTCCCGTCACTCATGCAAACCCCCCTCTGAGATCTGGCATGCACCTTACAGGCCCATGCGCGATGGCAAGATCCAGAAATTAGCCCCCGTCAACGCGCCCGAAAACGCCCGATTGTTGGCCTGTGCGGTCGCTGTCAGTGGCCGTCAGTAACCTTGTTCCGCAGATCGAACGAAGGTCCGAGGTGGGGCGGGGGTCGCGGAGGGTGAACGCGCTCGCGGAAGAGGTGGCGGCCATCCACGAGGGGCGGGGGCATCCCGCTTCAGTCGTGGGGGAGTTCCGTCGTACGGCCGTGCTCGTGCCGCTCGACGAGCGCGGTGGGCTGTGGACGACCATCCACGACGACGTGTCGTGGATCCACGCGTTCACCGACGAAGCCGCCCTCGCCCGCTTCGCGCTGGCGCGAGGCGCCGGCGACATGGACTGGTCCTACGTCACCGTCCTCGGCGCCCGCCTGCTCGACGTCGTCGTGCCCGGCGTCGGTGAGACCGCCGGTGTCGCTCTCGACGTGGGCAGCGACACTCCGTTCTTCCTGCCACCTGTGGTGGGCGTCGTGCCGGACGCCGCCGCGGTGAACGCCGGTCACAACGAGGAGGGGGCGCCGTGAGCGGCAGTCTGGAAGCGAGTTCAGAGTCGCTCGGACAGATCACGAAAGGTCTGAACGCCGCCATCGGCGAGCTCAAGGAGCTCGGCGGGCTGGGCGAGTCGAATGCCGGGCGCGGTTTCGCCGCGATCGAGCTCACCGGCATGGACACCGGGCACGACGGTCTGACGAGCGCGTTCAAGAGTTTCTGTGAGCGCTGGGAGTGGGGCGTCCGCACGCTGATCCAGGACGGCAACGAGTTCGCGCACCGCGTCCACCTTTCCGCCGGCATGTACTACGAGCAGGACAAGTACCTCGAAGGGACCTTCAAGGTCGTCGTCGCCGGATTCGGTTCCGATCCGACGCTGACGGACGAGCAGGTCGAGAAGATGTCCATGAAGGAGATCGCGGACCACGGCAACTTCGCCAACGTCGACTACAGCGGCAAGTCCTTCGAGAAGTCCTTCGACCACATCGCGGAGACCGACAAGGCCGTGGCCAAGGACTGGGCCGAAACCCACGCTCCCGCGAGCACAGCCGCGCGTAGGTTGAGGGACGCGCAGCAGCAACGAGGCGCAGGTGCCCACGAATGAGCAACGTTTTCGACGGCCTCAACCACAGCCTCAAGAGCGGCATCGACAAGGTCGGTGAAAGCGCCGAACGCCTCTGGGACAAAGGCAAGAAGAAGGTCGGCGAAGGCGTCAACTGGACCGCCCACAAGGTCGGCGAGACGCTGGACAGCGCAGGCCTTCACGGTGCGGCCGACGCCGTTGACGACTTCGGCGACGAATTCGCCGCCGACATGGGCGCCCATGTCAACGAGAAACAGCTGGGCCAGACCGAGGAGGCCGACGAGCTCATCCACGGCCACCCGGCCAAAATCCGGTCCTCCGCCTCCCACCTGAAGGACTTCTCCACCGCCTTCGACGGCGTCGGCAAGGGCATGACGGGGCTGGACGCCGGCCACTGGAAGGGCGAGGGCGCGGACGCCTTCCGCGAGAAGTTCGCGATGCACCCCCGCCAGTGGGCGCACGCCGCGGACGCGTGCGCCGGTGCCGCGAAGGCGCTGGAGGCGTACGCGGAGACGGTGACCTGGGCGCAGGGCAAGGCCAAGGAGGCCATCGCCCTGTACAAGGCCGGCAAGGAAGCGCAGCAGAAGGCCTACGACGCCTACGTTGCCCAGGTCAAGGCGTACAACGCGGCCGCGGACGCCTACAACGCCAAAGTGGCGCAGGGCCACGACCCGGGCGCCCGCCCCGTGCAGCCGCCCGCCCAGTGCCCCAACGTCGGCGGGGCCAAGATGCAGGAGGCCAAGGAGCTCCTGGCCGCCGCCCGCAAGCAGCGCAATGCCGCCGCTGACGCTGCGGCCGCCGCGATCAAGGGGGCGCTGACGAACGCCCCGAAGAAGCCCGCGTTCAGCGACCGCGCCCGAATGAATCTCTCCGATGTCGGCACCATCAGCGAAGTCGAAGGGACCCATTTCCTGGGCGGCGTCACCAAGGGCGCCATGGGCCTCGTCAAGGGCGTCCGCACCGTCCTGCCCCTCGATCCCTACAACATCACCCACCCCGCCGCGTACCTCGACCACCTCAACAACCTCGCCGCCGGGCTCGTCACGCTGGCCAACCACCCCGAGCAGGTGCCGACCGCCCTCCTCGGCGACGGCTGGGGCAAGGACCCGGCGGAGGCGTCCGGCCGTCTCGGCTTCGACATCGTCTCCGGCCTCGCGAGT
>KL569376.1:5977-7525 GCA_000715685.1 Streptomyces lilacinus | reverse complement strand
TGTGTATAAGAGACAGACCTCGGGGCGACGGCCGGCCGGCGCATGGCCCTGAGCGGTGCGCGGAAGGGGGTGGAGGAGCTCGCTGAGCAGGGGGCCGCGAAGGCCGGTGCCAAGGAACTGGAGCACGAGGCGGGCGCGGCGCGCAGGAACCAGCAGCAGAATCCGGAGAGTGCGGGGCAGGCGGACAGCCAGAAGCGCGCCTGCGGCGACCCCGTGGACCCGGCCACCGGTCACATGTTCCTGCCGCAGACGGACGCCGCCCTCCCAGGCGCACTGCCCCTCGTCTTCACCCGCCGGCACGGATCCGCGTACCGGGCCGGCCGCTGGCTGGGCCCCTCGTGGGCGAGCACCGCGGACCAGCGTTTGGAGATCGACGCCGAGGGCGTCGTCTTCGTCTGCGACGACGGCAGGCTGCTGGCCTACCCGCACCCCGCGCCCGGCGTTCCAACCCTCCCGTCTCACGGTCCCCGCTGGCCCTTGGAGCGGGATCCGGACGGTACGTACGCCGTCAAGGACCCCTCCGCAGGCCGCACCTGGCACTTCGCGCCGTACGGCGACGGCAGGCTCGCCCTGCTGGAACAGGTCTCCGACCGCAACGGCCACTGGATCACGTACGAGTACGACGCCGCGGGGACGCCGTTGGTGATTGCCCACAGCGCGGGCTATCGCGTGCGCGTCACCACCGAGGCCGGTCGCATCACGACACTCCACCTCGTGGGCGCCGGCGCCGGCGGAACCGACGCCCAGCTGATCCACTACCGCTACACGGACGGCGACCTCACCGACGTCGTCAACTCCTCCGACCGACCCCTGCGCTTCACGTATGACGAGCGCCACAGGATCACCTCCTGGACCGACCGCAACGACCGCGCCTACCACTACGAGTACGACGACGAAGACCGCTGCGTCTTTCAGTCCGGTACCGAGGGGCACCTGCGCGGCTCCTTCGCCTACGGGGAGCCGGACCCGGAGACCGGTCTGCGCGTCACCACGGTCACGGATTCCCTCGGCCACGTCAGCCGCTACACCTTCAACGCGCGCTCGCAGCTCGTCGCGGAGACCGATCCCAACGGTGCGACGACGCTGTCGCGGTGGGATCGCCGGGACAGGCTGCTGTCCCGTACGGATCCCCTCGGCCGGACCGTCGAGTTCCGCTACGACGAGGAGGACGGGCACGGCCACCCGGTCGCCGTGGTGCGCCCCGACGGGCGCGGGAGCACGGCGACGTACAACGCCCTGGGGCTCGCCGAGACCGTCACCGGTCCGGACGGCGCGGTGTGGCGCCAGACGTACGACGAGGTCGGCAACCGCACCTCCGTCACCGACCCGGCGGGCGTCACGACGCATTTCGCCTACGACGAGCACGGCCATCCGTCGTCCATGACGGACGCGCTGGGCGGCGTGACGCGCATCCGATGCGACGCGGCCGGCCTTCCGGTGGAGCTCGTCGACCCGCTCGGCGGGGTCACCACGTACAAGCGGGACGCTTTCGGCCGGGTCACCGCGGTCATCGACCCTCTCGGTTCCATGACCCGGCTGATCTGGACG
>KL569376.1:1189-5717 GCA_000715685.1 Streptomyces lilacinus | reverse complement strand
CGCCTCCCTCGCGCCATCAGAGATGTGTATAAGAGACAGCAACTGCACGGCGCACACGGACGCGCTGGGCGGCGTGACGCGGTACGAGTACACGCACTTCGACCTCCTCGCCGCGCAGACCGGGCCGGACGGTGTGCGGCACGAGTTCACCCATGACACGCAGCTGCGGTTGCGGAAGGTGGCCAATCCCCAGGGGCTGGTGTGGTCGTACGACTACGACCCGGCGGGCCGCCTGCTGTCAGAGACGGACTTCGACGGCCGGACGTTGACGTATGCGTACGACGCGGCGGGTGAGCTCGCGGCCCGTACCAATGGTCTCGGCCAGACGATCACGTACGAGCACGACGTGCTGGGGCGCGTGGTCGCGAAGAACGCGGAAGGTCTGACCACGACGTACGCGTACGACGCGGCGGGCCGTCTGACGGAGGCCGCCGGCCCGGAGGCGACGCTCGTTTACAGCCGGGACCGCCTGGGGCGCGTCAAGTCCGAGACGACGAATGGCCGGACGCTCACTTTCACGTATGACAAGCTGGGCCGTCGGACGCGTCGCATCACCCCGACGGGGGCCGTCAGCAGGTGGACGTACGACGCGGCCGGCCGCCGGACGTTCATGATGGCCTCGGGCCACACCTTCGACATCGAGCACGACGCGGTGGGCCGGGAGGTCGCCCGGCACTTCGGTGACAACATCACGCTCACCCACACGTGGGACGCGGCGGGGCGGGCGACCTCCCAGTCGGTGACGGCGCGCGGCGAATCTAACCAGCACCGCGCCTACACGTACCGCCGGGACGGCTACTTGACGGGTGTCAACGACCGCACCTTCGAACTCGACGAGGTCGGCCGTGTGACGGCCGTCAGCGCGGGGGACTGGCAGGAACGTTACGCCTACGACGAGGCAGGCAACCAGACGGAGGCCGCGTGGCCCACGAGGCACCCGGGCGCGGAGGCGCAGGGCAGCCCGTGAGTACGCGGGCACGCGGATCGCTCGCGCGGGCGGCATCCGCTATGAACACGATGCGCAGGGGCGTGTCGTCCTCCGCCAGAAGACGCGGCTGTCCAGAAAGCCGGACACCTGGCGGTACGAGTGGGACGCGGAAGACCGCCTGAGGTCGGTCGTCACTCCTGACGGGACGCACTGGCGCTACCTGTACGACCCGCTGGGGCGGCGTATCGCGAAGCAACGCCTCGGCGATTCGGGGGAGGTGGCGGAACAGGTCGACTTCACGTGGGACGGCCCCACGCTGACCGAACAGACGACGACGTCGCCCGACCTCGCGCACGCGGTCACGCTCACGTGGGACCACGAGGGCCTTCGGCCGGTGTCGCAGACGGAACGAATATCGGCGGCCGACGCGACGCAGAAGGAGATAGACAGCCGCTTCTTCGCCATCGTCACGGACCTGGTCGGCACACCGACCGAGCTCCTGGACGAGTCCGGCACGACGGCCTGGCGCACGCGCGCGACGCTGTGGGGCACGACGGCCTGGGCCGCCGACAGCACGGCCTACACGCCCCTCCGCTTCCCGGGCCAGTACTTCGACCCCGAGACGGGGCTCCACTACAACTTCCACCGCCACTACGACCCGGAGACGGCGCGATATCTGTCCCCGGACCCGCTGGGGTTGGCGCCTGCGCCGAACGCGGTGGCGTATGTGCACAACCCGCACACGTGGGCGGATCCACTGGGGTTGGCGCCGGATGGCTGCCCAGAGGGCAAGATCCCGATCTATCGTGGGACAAGTTTTCACATGGAGAACAGCATCGCAGGTGAAACTCAGATGCTCATGAGTCAGGCAGCGCAACATGCCTACATGGGTACGGGCTCAGTTGATGACGCTCTCCGGGCGTCGCAAGAAGCGCATGCTGCGGCACTGAGGACATGGGGCAGCGAAGACAACCTTGCGCGTGCACACGCCGAATTCGGCACGGAGATGCAGCAGGCCTTCGGGCCGAGGTCGGTCATGTCCTTTACGACGAGCCCGGAGACGGCCGCGACGTTTGCGCAGGGTGGTCCCGTTTACATGGCTAGAATCAGCCCCGGTGAAGGAATATGGCAGACTTTGGAAACCTCCGGTGAGAGTGAAATCCTGATACCGCATATGATTAAGGTGACGCCATGGGAACGAAGGTGAAGGTTGGGCGACTGGAAGTCACGTATTTCTCTGCGGGTGAGTTGATTACACCTTCAGAGAAGGTCGCGAATCTCGATGAGAAGGAGGATCGCGACCTGGCTGATCACGACCGTATGCGGCGCATCCTTGTGCGTTTTTTGCCCGGCCGCCCCCTTGCCTGCTTCTACCTCCATTGGAGCGATGGGACCGATCTCCATGAACTTGATGAGTTGGTTCGGTCTGGGGCGGCCACAGAGGAGCACTTTTCTGACGCTTTGGTTGGTGAATGCCATGCCATGGGGTGCCTGAACTGCAAGGCGAGTCTCAGTGTGGTGACGTGGGCTGTTGCTCTTCCGGTGTTCCCGGACGACACCAGGCGCGCCCAAGAGCACACCTACGAGAAACGTTGCCCGGTGTGTGAGGAGCCCTGGACGGCCAGTGTCCTGGAGGTTGTTGCTATCCGTCAGCGGACTTGAAGCGCGGCGACGGGCAGACCGGCAAGGCGATCCTGGGGGCGTCAATCGATGACTTCTCAATCTCGTGGAGCATACGCAGTGAGCGAGCTCCTTCGGGTGACGAGACTGCTGGCGTCCAGCGTGGACGAGCAAGTCAGGTATGTGCGCGCGCTGGGTGTGGGGCCCGATGAAATTGCGCTGGAGTTTGATGACGCATGCAGGGGCGTCCGAGGTCTGAGTGAAATGGGTGTGCTGCCGGGCCGATTGGTCGAAGGGATCCGTCCCCTCGACAGGAAGTTGCAGACAATGACGGCCTCCGCGAAGGGGCTGTGGTCCGAGAGCGGGATGCTTCATTCTTCGGAATGGGAGGAGCTGCGCTCTTTGGCGGGAGCGGTGTGCGCGGTTCTCCAGCGGGCGATGGAATGATCGTTCCGTGTCAAAGGCCTCTGGAGTCGCTTTCCGGCTCCTCAGTCAGTAAGTAATCGAGCGTCCTGCGCTTCGCGGCATCGATCTAGTTGCGGGCGCCGGTGGGTGTCACGGAGAAGGCGAGTCGATTCTCGATGCTGTAGGGCTCGCTGGGGGCGGAAGTCGCGTCGGCCCGGCGCTTCGGCAGAATGATCAGGCATGGGCGCAAGCACGGGAGGGGCCCGCAGGCATGAGCACGGAGTACGGCCAGGTGTCGCAGGCGACGGGCTCGTGGCAGGCGCCCGGCGTCGTCGAGCGTGCGTTGTACGAGGCGAAGGCGCGCGGTGACTGGGGCGCGTACCTCGACGTGCTGGCCGATACGGATCTGTTCATGACCGTTCCGCGGCAGCGGGCCGACGCGGATCCGGGCTCGGTGGTCTTCACGCCCTACTGGAACCCGCAGACCGGGACCACCTGCGTGGCGGTCTTCACCGAGGGAATGCTGCCGGCGCCCGTCGAGGATCCGGTTTTCTACGGCTACTCGCTGGATTGGTACGCCACTGACTGGCACATCAGCGACCCGCCGTTCCTTGTGGTCAATCCCGGTAGCCCGTGCGAGGCCTTCTTTCCGACCACCCTCGCGCACCGAACCATTTGGGGCCAGCACGCCGAGCGCGGTCGCCGTATCCAAGGTTGCTGTTCCCACAAGAGCGGTGAGCTGCGAGCTCTGCATGTGGGTGGTCCGCTGCGCGGCCCTGTGGCGCATGGGTTGGCTTGCGGCGCCTTGCTGTCCGTGAACAACGGCGAGCTGTGGAACGCCATGGCTTACCACGGCCGGGGCTACCTGCACGAAAAGAAGCGGCTCAAGGATTCGTGGGGGATCACCAGCCGGGAAGGGTGGCTCAGCGCTCAGGAGCGTCTGCTGAAGGCGGATATGGTCAGCGACGTCTGGGAGTTCGTGCTGGGAGTTCGACACTCCCTGGCCCGCGAGTTCGCCGGCCCCGTCAGCGTGGACCACTGGCGGGAAGCGGCCGAACGCGTTCTGCGGTACAGAGTCGCCCAGGCAAGCGAGGTGCGCATCACCTCTGACGGGGTCACCAAGGTGGATGCCCTCGCCCCCGCCGAGCTCGAGTCGCAGGTCGCGGGAGTGCGGCGGTTGGTCGGTCGCATTGCCCGTTACGAGGCCCGCTTCCGCGCCGATGGGCTCTTGGAGGAGGGGGCCTGCATCCGGACGGTGGAGGCGTGGGACTACGGGCGCGCCTCCGGGATGGCTCGCTGGGGGCTCGGCGCACGCTTTTGTACCATGCCCGAGGCTGAGAGCGCTGTCCTACGCGCAGGACGTGCCGCCCAGGCCAATTACCGCTCATGGCAGGAGTTCTCGGCTGCCTACATCCTCGGGCGCTGCCTCCACTTCGACGAGGAGGAGTTCGGGCCGTGGTACGAGGACGTACTGAATGCGCACCGCGTTCTTACCACTGACCCTGCGAGCCCGTGGCTCAATATCCCTTGGAAGTAGCTTTCGGCTCCTAAAAGCTCGTAACACGATCTTGTTGA
>KL569376.1:0-903 GCA_000715685.1 Streptomyces lilacinus | reverse complement strand
AAAGCTCGTAACACGATCTTGTTGATCGTGGCTGGTCGGCCGTGACGTAGGCAGTGTTCCGGCTGTTCGTGACGGTGTGAGCAAGCGACCATGGATCGTGGACGACGAACTGTGGGCAGTGATCGAGCCGTTGCTGCCGCCGTGGCCCGAGCGGGCGCCGGGGCCGAGGCCGGTGTCCGACCGGCTGTGCCTGCAGGGCATCCTGTACGTGCTCTACCAGGACATCAGCTGGCAGCTTCTGCCGCCGGAGCTGGGGTTCGGCTCGGGGCAGACCTGCTGGCGTCGGCTGGGACGGTGGCACGAGGCCGGCGTCTTCGACCGGCTGCACCGCATCCTGCTCGCGAAACTGCACGCCGCCGGCGAACTCGACTGGTCCCGCGCGTGTGTGGACGCCTCCCACATCCGCGCGAAAAAGGGGGAGCCGGGACCGGCCCGTCGCCGGTCGACCGCCGGAAGACGGGCAGTAAACACCACCTGATCTGCGACGGGAAAGGCACTCCACTCAAGGTCGTCACCACCGGCGCCAACGTCAACGACGTCACACAGACCCTCGCCCTCGTCGACGGCGTCCCGCCCGTCGCCGGACGCCCCGGACGCCCCCGCAGACGCCCCGACGCCCTGCTCGGCGACAAGGGCTACGACAGCAACCCCAACCGCAAAGAACTACGCAAGCGCCACATCCTGCCGATCATCTCCCGCAAAGGCGCCCCGAACATCGAGGGCCTGGGCAAGCTCCGCTACGTCGTCGAGCAGACCTTCGCACTCCTGCACCAGTTCAAGCGCCTGGCCGTCCGCTGGGAACGGCGCCTCGAACTCCACGATGCCCTCGTCTCTCTGGCCTGCGGCCTCATCTGCTGGAGGCGTCTCAACAACCGCAAACCATGATCCTGTTACGAGCTTTAA